>REES01000114.1 GCA_007694935.1 Rhodospirillales bacterium | reverse complement strand
GCGGCGAGACGGTGGTGATCGACGCCGAGGAGGTTCGCACCCGTGTGGGCGAGCTCGCCAAGAAGGCCGACGTCGCCAAGTTCATCCTGTAGCCTCGTTGGGCACGATCGGGCGTCGCCGGCCGGCGGCGGGTGTTGCGGGTCCCGCCGGGTCGACGTCGGTTTCACCCCGGATCAGCGCGAGCGCGGCGGCCAGCGTCCCGATATCGAGGCCCGCGATGCACTCCCCGAGCAGGTTGGCGAGTTCGGTTGCTTCCGGATTGAGGCCGGCGGTATCGATCACCACCCGGGGGTGGGAGAGCCGGGCCAAGTGCTTGAGGTCTTCTGCCTCATCCCAGATCAGGTCGAAATAGCCGCACACCTGCATGACCAGGCCCGGGGTGGGACGTCCCCGCCGGCCGTGTTCCAATGCGGACAAGTAGGCCGCCGAGACCCCCAGATCCTGTGCCATGCGCGTCAGTGGGATTCCGCGGTGCCGCCGGAGCGCCCGCACCTTGGCGCCGAACGGAGTCACGGCTTGCCACGAAGGCGGCGCAGCAGGACGTAGATCGCCCCCTCCCCGCCATGCGCCGGGGTGGCGTAGGCAAAGGCAAGGACCCGGCTCCGATTTGCCGGCTGGTTGAGCCACCGCGGCACCGCCGCCCGCAGCACGCCCTCCGGCTCCTCCGACCGGCTGCCCTTGCCGGTGATCACCAGCACGCAGCGGTGCCCACGCATTTGTGACGTCGCAAGGAACTGGTCCAGGTAACGGTGGGCCTTCTCCTGGGTGTGGCCGTGCAGGTCGATCTCCCCCTCCACCGGCAACTGCCCTTTGCGCAGCCGTATCAGGGTGCGACGGTCGAGATCGCCCGCGAGCCCATGGGTGAGCTCGGCCTTCGGCGTTCGGTGCGCTCTCCCCGTCATCGCCGCAGCTCGGAGTGGCTGCTGCGAAGGCGGTGTTGACGATCCCGGATCCGGCTCTGCGGGCGGGTCCGCCTTGCCGTTTACCGCCGGGGCGGACCGTTCCACCGACCGCGGATCATCCTGTCGGCGCCGCGGCAGCGGTTGGACCGTCTCGACAACCCGGTGCCACAGGTCCACATCGGGCGGGACCGGCAGCCCGTCGGGATCAATGTGCCGGCGACGCGCCATCGACCAGCAGAACGTGCAACCGCCTCGGGCCATGGGCGCCCAGCAGCAGGGTCTGTTCGATGTCGGCAGTGCGCGACGGCCCGGTGATCCAGTTGATCACCCGCGGCATGGCGATGCCGGTGCCCACTTCCGCCCGGAGCCGGTGCCAGGCGTCCTCGTAGGTCCCCACCACGCATGCTTCCGGAAGCACGACGATGTGGTTGGGCGGGAGGAAGTTGAGAAGCGTGGGCGAGCCCGGTCCGGACAGCAGCATCAGTGTCCCCGTTTCGGCGATGCCGGCATAGGCACCGGTGACGCTGGCGGTATCGGCGGCCTCTGCCGGCCCGGCCTCGATCTCGAGCCCACCGGCAGCAGACCAGGTGACGTTCTTGAACAGGGCGTCGCCGGCGACCCGGACCCGCTGGGGCAGGTTGTGCGCCCGAAGAAAGTCGGCCACGGCCGTGGCCACCCCGTCCCATCCGGGCAGGCGCTGGACCGAGGTGTTGACCCGTTCCGCTTCGGTGATAAAGCCGGCCAGCAGCGCGTCACGGCTTCCGTGCTGGCCGCGGGCAGGCACCACATTGGCGCGCGGGAAACGCAGGCGGCGTTCCAGGGCCGCCCTGGTGTCGGCATCGAGAGCCCCGCGGCCGAGCGAATCCCGAATGCCGGAGAGAAGCCGCTCCCGTCCGTCACTCATTGCCGGAGGCCTTTCTCCGCCGTCCACCACTGCTGGAATGTCCGCCCCTGGGGTGCCGGCAGGTCGCGGGCACCGGTCCAGCCGCCCGCAAAGGGCATGGTGCGAAAACGCCCCTTGCGCCGGCCGAGCCGGCCGAGCACCCTGACGCCGCTTCCCGTCGCCAGCCGATACAGCGCTGGCCAGCGCGCCAGCCGCGCCCACCAGCGGAGCCCGAACCGGAACATCGCTGGGGTCTGACCGGCTTCGAACTGGCGATCGCGGAGCTGGCGCAGCATTCGTGGCAGCGGGATCCGCATCGGGCAGACCTCTTCGCAGCGACCGCACAAGGTTGACGCGTTGGGCAGGTCCTTGGCCTCGTCCTCGCCGATCAGGTTGGGGATCAGGACCGCACCCATGGGCCCGGAATACACCCAGCCGTAGGCATGGCCGCCGATCGCGCCGTAGACGGGGCAGTGGTTGATGCAGGCGCCGCAGCGGATGCAGCGAAGCATCTCGCGGAACTCGCTGCCAAGCATCCGCGTGCGCCCGTTGTCCAACAGGATCACGTGAAACTGTTCCGGGCCGTCGAGGTCCCCCGGCCGGCGCGGCCCGGTGGTGAAGGTGGTGTAGACCGAGAGATCCTGGCCGGTGGCGGAGCGCGCCAGCACCCGCAGGATGGTGGCTGCATCTTCCAGTGTCGGCACGATCTTCTCGATGCTGGCGATGACGATCTGGACCGGCGGAATGGTCTGGGTCAGGTCGGCATTGCCCTCGTTGGTCACCAGGACGATGGAGCCGGTCTCGGCCACCAGCATGTTGGCGCCGGTGATGCCGACGGAGGAGGCGAGGAACGCCCGGCGGAGCACCGCGCGGGCCTCGTCCAGCATCTCCTGAGGTTCGCTGAGAGGGCGGTCGTCCGGCAGATCGGTGTGGGCCGCCCGAAACGCTGCCGCCACCTGGTCCTTGGAAAGGTGCACCGCCGGCGCGATGATGTGGCTCGGCGGCTCGCGGCGAAGCTGGATGATGTATTCGCCCAGGTCGGTCTCCACCGGTGTGAATCCGGCCTCCTCGAGGCACTCGTTGACCCCGATTTCCTCACCGATCATCGACTTGGCCTTGGTGACGATGGTGGCGCCGGCCTCCCGGCAGAGTGCCACCAGCCGTTGTCGGGCTTCGTCAGCGTCGGTGCACCAGTGCACCCGGCCGCCGCGTTCCGTCACCTTGGCCTCGAACCGCTCCAGATAATAGTCCAGGTGCTCGAGGACATGATCCTTGATTGCCTTGGCGTCGTCTCGAAGAGCGTCGAACTCGGGCAGACGCTCGGCCGCGAGGCGCCGCTTTACCGGAAAGCCGTCGGGAAATCGGGCCAGCGCGACCTGGAGTTTGTCATCGTGCAGGGCTTCGCGGACGTTTGTGGTGAAGCGCCGGGCGGTGGACTGCATCGGTGTCGCCTCCCTTTCTTCCATGCGACCGCGGCACTGGCGATCAGGGCGAGCCGCGCGGCCGTCCGGCACCGACGGGCGGCGCGTCGGCCACCGTTCCGGCCAGCACCTCCGCCACATGACGGACGTTCACCGCCGCGCCACGTCGGGACAGCCGGCCGGCGATGTTCATCAAGCAGCCGAGATCGCCCCCCAGCACCGTATCGGCACCCGAGGCCAGGATGTCGTCCACCTTGGCGTCGACCATCTTCTCCGAGATGTCCGGGTACTTGACGCAGAACAAGCCGCCAAAGCCACAGCAGGTGTCGGCGCCTTTCAGCTCGCGGAGCTCCAGGCCTTCGATGCCTTGCAACAAGCCCCGTGGCTGCGCCCGGATGCCGAGCTCCCTAAGGCCCGAACAGGAGTCATGGTAGGCGGCACGGGCCTCGCATCGTCCCTCGATGGCACCGACCTTCAGGACATCGGCCAGGAACGTCGTCAGCTCGTAGGTCCGATCGGCCAAGTCGCGGGCACGACGCGCCATCGCCGGGTCGCCCTCAAAGAGAGGGGGATAGTGCACCTTGATGGTGCCAGCGCACGAGCCGGACGGCACCACGACATGGGAAAACGGCTCGAATGCCTCGATCACCCGGCGGGCGATCATGGTGGCGTCGCGACGATCACCGGAATTGACCGCCGGCTGGCCGCAGCAGGTCTGCGCCGCCGGAACCACCACCTCGCAGCCGGCGTCCCGCAGCAGCTTGACCGCCGCCATGCCCACCGCCGGCCGCACCAGGTCGACCAGGCAGGTGACGAACAGTGCGACCTTGTTGGGTGGCCCACTCATGGGCAGAGAATGGGCGCCTTGCCGGTTAAAGGCAAGGACCGGAATGGCCGCGTTTCAGGAGCTTGGCGGCGCCTGCCGGGGCACCAGCAGATAGGTCCTGCCGGCCGATCGCATCCGCCCGGCCCGCTCTGCCGCCATCCGGCCGGCGCCCCAGAACACATCGCCGCGCCCCGGCCCCTTGATGGCGCTGCCGGTATCCTGAGCCACCATCAGCCGCCGCAATGGTTGAGCCGGCTGCAACGGATCCACCGTGTCCACCCACACCGGTGCCCCAAGGGGGACGAAGGCGGGATCGACGGCGAGGCTCCGTTCCGGGGTCAGCACCACGCCGAGAGCACCGCGGGGGCCATCCCCCTCGATCACCTGGAAGAAGATGTAGGACGGGTTCGCGCCCATCACGGCATCTGCCTCGCCCGGGTTGGCGTGGAGCCAGGCACGGATCGATTGCATCGAGACCTCGTCCCGGGTGAGCGCGCCCTTGTCAACCAGCACCCGGCCGATCGGCACGTAGGGGTGGCCGTTCCGGCCGGCAAAACCCACCCGGACCACCCGGCCGTCATCCAGAACCACCCGCCCCGATCCCTGGACGTGAAGAAAAAAGGCATCAACCGGATCGTCGACCCAAAGTAACTCCAGGTTGCGGCCGGCAAGGATGCCCCGCTGGATGGCCGCCCGGTCGTGGTAGGGAACCAGCCGGCCGTCCTGCCTGCGGCTGACGACGGGACCACCGTCGCCGCGAACGGTTACCAAGTCATCGGGAACCGCGTGGAGCGGGACACGATAGCGGCCGCTCGGGCGGAGCGCCCCTCGCAATTCCGGCTCATAGTATCCGGTGAACAGTCCGGTTTCCCCGACGCCGACCACCGCCATCGGCTGGAACCAGCTTTCGAAAAAGTGACGGGCTGCTGGCCCATCCCCAACCTGCCGTGCCGCCCGGCAGGCTGGCAGCCAGTCGCCGATCCGGCCACCCGGGCCCTCCAGACCCGTGGGCCGTTCCGACGGCATCTGTTCCAGCCGTCGGCACGATACCAGAAACGTGCGGAGGGCCGCGGCGTGATCATCATCCTTCCAGCCGGCAAGGTGGGAGAAACCCAGAGTCCCCGGGATGATAGGCCGTTGCGGCGGCTCGGTTGCGCAGCCGGCCACCAAGCCGAAGGCGATCAACGCTGCTGCTACCAGCGTCGGAACCATCAGCCGGCGTCCCGTGCTAGTCGGGCGAGCCGGTGGCGACAAGCGTCCAGTTGGGGTCGCGGCTGCGGGTATCGCGGGCAAAGGTCCAGGTATCGGTAACCTCGGTCACCTGTTCGGGATCGCCCTCGACAATCTCGTCGTTCTGGTCACGCACCACGCTGATCTGCTCGCTGACGAACCGAACAGTAATGTGGGCCGTGCGGCCGGCCATGTAGGCTTCGACGATCTCCGCCCGGCGGATGCCCACCAGATTGGTCTCCAGTGTTTCGCCCGCCCGCTCTCGCTCGCGGATCGTCTCGGCGAAGTTCTTGAACACCTCGGGGCTGAGCAACGGGCGCAGCGACTGGGTGTCGCCGGCGGCAAACGCGCTCAACACCATCTCGAACGCGATCCGCGATCCGGACAGGAACTCGTCGGGATCGAAGTCAGGATCGGCCACACGAATTTGGGTGATACCGGATTCCAGGGGAGAGCCTTCGGAGAAGGCAGGCTCCGCCTCGGGCTCCCGGCGCTCCGGCAACCGGTCGCTGCGATCCGGCAGTCGCACCACCTTCTCATCGTCCGCGTCGCGTTCCCGCGGCGGCTTGAACGGGTCATGGGGCTGGGCCTGGTGTCCGTCGCGCCGACCCAGCACGCTCCTCAGCCGCAAGACCAGGAACGCCGCGACAAGCGCGAACAGAATGATATCAAGAAATTGAAGCTCACCGCCCATCGTGAACCGTCTGTTTGGCCGACCCGGCTCCACGCCACGTCGCCGCCCGGTTAGATCATGAGATACCACCGTACCGGCTTGCTCCGGTCAGGTCCAGACATGGATCGGTGCAGCGGCATCGACGAAACCCTTAGTGGTCAGATAGTCTGCCGCTTTCCGAGGAGCAACCATGGCCATCGTGTTCATCATCCTGTTCATCGCCATTCCGATTGCGGAATTGGTGGTCCTGATCCGTGTCGGTGAGACCATCGGCGCGTGGCCCACCGTTGCCTTCGTGGTGCTGACGGCGGTGGTGGGCGTGTCGCTGGTGCGGATGCAAGGGTTTGCCATTCTGAGGGGAGCCCAGCAGGAGCTTGAAGCCAATCGGTTTCCGGTGACGGCGGTGTTCGACGGCGTCTGCCTGGTTTTCGCCGGAGCCGCGCTGATCGTGCCCGGATTCATCACGGATGCGGTTGGCTTTCTGCTGCTGATTCCGGGGTTCCGCCGCTTGCTCCGGAGCATCATGGAAAGCCGGCTGGTCGCCTCGGGCCGAATCAGGACCTGGCCAGCGGATACCCCGCCGAGACAGCAGAGGCGCGAGGAACGTCCGAAACGGGCGGACGGCATCATCATCGAAGGCGAATACGAGGAGATCGAGCCGGATGAGAAAACCACCGACGAACCGGCGGACGGACGGCAGCAGCCGACACGGTATCGCCCCGATGATGACACCGACCCATCCCGGCGGCAGGATCCTCCCGGTGGAAAACGTTAGCGTACTGGGAACCGGTTGTGCCCCATGGTGATCCATGTTAGCGACTGCGCGCAGCAGCCGACATGGACTGACTTGCAGACAGATTGGGGAGCCCCATGACAGACACCCCCGAAACCCCTGCCGGCAACGGCCAGGGCGCCGGTCCGGCCGGAGCCGGCGACGGCGCACCAACCCCGCCGCCGCTGGCGATCAACGCCCAATACATCAAGGATCTGTCGTTCGAAGCGCCGACCGCGCCCGGCATCTTTGGTGAGTTGCAGAAACGCCAGCCGGACATCAACGTCAACGTCAATGTCCAGGCGACACCGCTCGGCAACAACGCCTACGAGGTGGTTCTGGTCACCCGCGCCGAATGCAAGCTGGGCGAGTCGACCGCGTTCCTGACCGAGTTGTCTTACGGCGGGGTGTTCACGCTGAACGTGCCGCAGGAGCATCTCCGGCCGGTTCTGCTGATCGAGTGTCCGCGCATTCTGTTCCCATTCGCCCGCCATATCCTGGCCAATACCACCCGGGAAGGCGGCTTCCTGCCGTTGATGCTCGGGCCCATCGACTTCGTCGCCATGTATCAGCGTCACGCCCAGCAGCAGCAGGCGGCAGTCGAAGCGGCCAGCGATCAGGGCGGGAGCATCGCCTGATCAACCGTTGCGGCGCGGTCGACCGCTTCGATCAGGACGGAAGGCGACGCCAGAGCGGATCCTTGAGCTTGTTCACCCAGGCATCGTGGGCCGCAACCTCGGCGTCGCTCGGAGCAAGCAGCACCGGCGTTCGGGGCAGCCGATAGCTCTGACCGGCCGGGTCGGCTGTCCGGCGGACGAGATGAAGATCGGGCTGCCGGCCGCCGAGCAGCTGCAGGTAGACCTCCGCCAGAAGCTGCGCGTCCTTCAGGGCGCCGTGCAGATCCCGTCCGCTGAGGTCGATTCCGAAGCGCCGGCAGAGCGCGTCCAGGCTGGCACCAGCCCCGAAGTACTTTTGCCGGGCCATGGCGACCGTGTCGATGGCGCGCTCCCGGGGCAGGGGTTGCCGACCGACCCGGTCGAACTCGGCATTGAGAAATCGCATGTCGAAGTCGGCATTGTGAATGACCAGCCGTGAATCGCTGAGAAACGAGAGCAGATCGTCGGCGATATCCTTGAACAGCGGCTTGTCGGCCAGCAGCGCATCGTCGATGCCGTGCACCGCCCGAGCTTCGTCCGGTACGCTCCGTTCCGGGTTGAGGTAGGTCTGAAACACCTTGCCGGTGGCGACGTGGTTGATCAGCTCGACGCAGCCGATTTCGATGATGCGGTGATTGTCGGCCGGACTCAGGCCGGTCGTCTCGGTGTCGAGGACTACTTCGCGCATGGGCGAGTTTCTATCAGTTGCGGTCGATACAATCAATACATACCATAGCTAGGCCGCTGCCATCCCGGCATGCCGCTACAGCGATCGACGATGCGCCGAATATGACGCATGGTTTCCGCCTTGCCGAGGCCGGTGGGAATGACGAAATCGGCCCGGCGCCGCTTCTCCGCATCCGCCATCTGCCGGGCCAAGGTGGCCGACAGCCGGGCCCGGTCCATTCCCGGCCTCGCGAGGATCCGCTGGCGCTGAATGAACTCGGGAGCGGTAACCACGGCGACCGCATCACAGCCGCGTTCTCCGCCGGTTTCGAACAGCAGTGGAATGTCCAGAACCACCAGGCGCATACGCCGCCGTGCCATCGTCTGAAGAAACCGGCACTGTGCCCGCATCACCCGGGGGTGCAGGATCCGTTCCAGCTTGGCCAGGGCCTCGGGATCATCGAACACCCGCCGGGCGATCCGTGAGCGGTCGAGACAACCGTCACGGAGCGCATCCGGGAAGGCCGCCGACACCGAAGCGAACGCGCCTCCCCCTGGTGCCAGCAGAGCATGCACTTCCCGGTCGGCATCGAACACCGGCACCCTGAGACGCCGGAACATGGCCGCCGCCGTCGACTTGCCCATGGCGATGGAGCCGGTAAGTCCAAGAATGAACATCAGTGCTCCGTGTCGTGGAGCACGAAGGCCCGCAGCTCCGCTGTCACCTCGGGATCCACGCCGAACCATGCCGCAAACGCCGGGCGGGCCTGGTGCAGCAACATGCCGAGCCCATCCACTGTGATGTTCCCGCGGGCGGCCGCGGCGGCGAGCAGCGGTGTCTGCAGCGGCTGATACACAATGTCGACGACAACGGACGAGGTCGGCAGGCCGCCGAGCGGCATGTCCAGCGGCGGCTGCCCGGCCATGCCGAGGCTGGTAGCGTTGACCAGAAGGGTGGTATCGGCGGCGGCAGCGGCGCGATCGTCCCACGCCACCGGTTCGATCCGACCGCCGATATCGGCCGCCAGCCGCTCCGCCCGGCCCGGGCTGCGGTTGGCGACCCGCACCAAGGGCACGCCCGCGTGCCCCAGGGCGCTCACCACGGCGCGGGCGGCACCGCCGGCGCCCAGGACCAGTGCCGGACCGGCGGATGGGCACCAATGTGGCACGGCGCTGCGCACCGCTTCGAGGAATCCGGAAGCATCGGTGTTGGTTCCGCGGAGCGCACCATCTTCCTGCACCACCACGGTATTCACCGCCCCGATGGCGCGTGCTGCCTCGGATACTTCCGCCATGCAGGCCATCGCCGCTTCCTTGTGGGGAATGGTCACGCTGACGCCGCGGAACCCCAGCTTCGGCAGTGCCGCCAAGGCAGCAGCAAGACTTTCCGGCTGGACCGGCAGCGGCACGTAGGCGCCGTCGATGTGGTAACGCCGGAGCCAGTAGCCATGAATCCGCGGTGACCAGGAATGGCCGACCGGCCAGCCCATCACCCCGGCCACCCGGGCCCGGCCGGATAGAATCATGTCGCGATCACTCCCTCCCGCCTGAGTTGCGCCAGCAGGGGCAGAAGTGGCAATCCCAGGACGGTAAAATGATCGCCGTCCACCCGGTCAAAGAGCTGGGCGCCCCGTCCCTCCAGCGCATACGCGCCGACCGTCTGGATCACGGCTTTCCCCTCGGCGGCCAGGTAGGATTGAAGAAACGACTTGGAAAACGCCCGCATCCGCAACCGTGCCGTGTCGACGTGCCGCCAGGATATCCGGCCATCCCGGACCAGCGCCACGGCACTGACCAGCCGGTGGCTGCGGCCCCGCAGCCGCTCCAGAGTTGCTGCCGCCTGCTGCCGATCAGCAGCCTTGCTCAACAGCCGGCCCCCACACACCAGCACCTGATCGGCACCGATAACCAGGGCGTCGGGATGCCGGAGCGACACGGCAACGGCCTTGGCCTCTGCCAGTGCAAGTGCGATCGCAACCGGCGTCTTTCCCTGCCGGGCAGCCTCCACCTTGAGAGACTCCTCATCGATGTCGGCCGGATCCGCCACCAAAGTCAGGCCGGCCTGGTGCAGCATTCGCCGGCGGGCGACGCTGGCCGAAGCCAGAACCACCGGTACCGCCGGTGAGCCCGGTGCCGCCATCACCGCCTCCGATGGCGTGATGGTCACTGGGATGTCCCAGACCGGGGCGGAGTCGGAGAGGCCTCGGCTGCGATCCGGATCCGCCGGGCCCGCGTAGACCTCGGCATCCGCGGGAACCGCTCCACGGGAAAAGCTGTGAGCAGAGTGGGGGAAACCCGAGCGTTCAAGGGTGGCCTCGGTTTGATGCGCCATGTCCGTGAGGGAGTGCACAGGGTTGTCGCTGGACGCCGGAGCGCACGGCACGACGTGAAATCCGGGGACAGGCGGAAGCGTCCGAGAGGTTGTCCCCGTTTTCCGCCTTATTGCAAGCCGGGATCTCGGCAGCGCTACCATGGATTTGACCGCGCCGACGCCGTATCGTCCCCAGGATTCCAACGCGGCGCCGGGCACCGGCCGGCGGTTGGGGACTGTCCAAGGCATTCCGGTAATCCCCAGGTTTCCAGGCACCAACCACTATCACTCCCTTCAGAGAGTCTTAAGGTTTGATTGGAAGAGCGATGAACAACCCGGCCGACAGCGGTCCGATGCCCACGCACACACCGGACGCTGGGGTGCTGCGGCAAGCGTTCAGGCAGACGCGCTTGCGACGCCCGCCGTTCTGGCTGATGCGCCAAGCCGGAAGGTACCTCCCGGAGTATCGGGCGCTGCGCGAGGGGGCGCCGAATTTCCTCCAGTTCTGCTACACCCCGGGGCTGACCACGGAAGCGGCGCTGCAGCCGTTGCGGCGGTTCGGAATGGATGCGGCGATCGTGTTCAGCGACATTCTGGTGGTTCCGCACGCCCTCGGGGCGGACGTGCGTTTCATCGAAGGGGTGGGACCGCGGCTGCAGCCGATCCGTTCGACCGGCGATGTGGCGGCGTTGGTCACGGACCGGCTGGAGGAGAGGCTGGAGCCGGTGTACGCCGGGGTCGAGGGGCTTCGCCGCGCGCTGGGGCCGGAGATGTCGCTGATCGGCTTTGCCGGCGCACCGTGGACTCTCGCCTGCTACATGGTGGAGGGCCAGGGCGGAACCGAGGCGGCCTCGGCCCGCCGGTGGGGCTATGCCGATCCGGAAGGGTTCGGCGCGTTGGTGGCCATCCTGACGGACGCGGTGGTGCGACACCTCGGCTGTCAGATCGCGAGAGGCGCGGACGTGGTCCAGTTGTTCGATAGCTGGGCGGGGTTGCTGTCGGAACAGCAGTTTCGCCGCTGGGTGATCGCGCCAACGGCGGCGATCGTGGCCCGGCTGAAGGCGGAGTGGCCCGCCGTACCGATCATCGGCTTTCCGCGCGGTGCCGGCGTTCTCCATCAGGCCTACGTCGAGGAAACCGGGGTCGATGGCGTAGGCCTCGACGCCGCGGTGCCGGCCGACTGGGCGGCCGACCACCTGCAGGCCAAGGTTCTGGTGCAGGGCAACCTCGACAACCAGCTGCTGGTGGCCGGCGGGGTTGCCATGGACCGGGAGATCGACCGGCTGCTGTCGGTTCTGGGTCAGGGACGGTACGTGTTCAACCTCGGGCACGGTGTGCTGCCGGAGACCCCGCCGGAGCACGTGGCACGGCTGGCCGAGCGGGTCCGGGCTTGGCCGGGCGCGGAGGGCAGCCGCTGATGCGCATCGCCGTGGTGATGTTCAATCTCGGCGGCCCGGACCGGCCCGATGCGATCCGGCCGTTCCTGTTCAACCTGTTCAAGGATCCGGCGATCATCGGCTTGCCGGGGGTGCTGCGGCTGCCCCTGGCGTGGCTGATCGCCAAGCGGCGGGCGCCGGAAGCTCGAGAGATCTATGGCAGGCTCGGGGGTCGGTCTCCGCTGCGTGAGCTGACCGAGGCCCAGGCGAACGCGCTCGAGGCGGTCCTGGGCGATCGCGGACATGACATCCGGGTGTTCGTCTGCATGCGGTATTGGCACCCGATGAGCGACGAGGTGGCCGAGGCGGTCAGGGACTGGAAAGCCGATCGGGTGGTTCTGTTGCCGCTGTATCCCCAATTCTCATCCACGACGACGGGTTCGTCCCTGGCGGACTGGGCCCGCGCCAGGGGTGCGGCGGGGCTCCGGGTGCCGGAGGACACGGTCTGCTGCTACCCGGAGGTGGAGGGGTTCGTGGCAGCCTATGCAAGGCTGATCGCCGAGCGGCTGGATCAGGCAAGCGGCTTCGCTCGCGTTCGGGTCCTGTTTTCAGCGCACGGTCTGCCGAAGCGGGTGATCGCTGGGGGCGACCCCTACCAGTGGCAGGTTGAGCGGACGGTCGGGGCGGTGCTGCATCAGTTGGGTCGAACCGGGCTGGATCATGTGATCTGCTACCAGAGCCGGGTCGGCCCGCTGGAGTGGATCGGTCCCGACACCGAGGCCGAGGTGCGGCGAGCCGGCGCCGACGGCGCAGCGGTGGTGATGGTGCCAATCGCCTTTGTATCGGAACATTCGGAAACCCTGGTGGAACTGGACATCACCTACCGGGCCTTGGCGGAGGAATCGGGCGTGCCGGCGTACCTGCGGGTACCGGCGGTCGGCACGACGCCGGAGTTTGTTGACGGGCTTGCCGGATTGGTTGAAAATGCCTTGGCCAGCGATGCTGGTGTGGCGTCTCATCTGGGCGCCAGGCTGTGTCCGAGCTCTTTGACGCGCTGTATCTGCGCGGCTTCCCCAAACGACCGTTCTTAATCGGCCGGTGGTGAACGTGCTGTTGGATACCTATCTCTGGACCAAGGTCGTGCATGTCGTGGCGTTTACCGCGTGGATGGCGGGGTTGTTCTACCTGCCGCGACTTTATGTCTACCACACACAGCAGGCACCCGGTTCGGACACGGCCAGGACGTTCCAGGTGATGGAACGGAAGCTGCTGCGGATCATCATGAACCCGGCAATGATCGTGACGCTTGCCACGGGGGGCATCCTGATCTGGCAGATTGATGGATTGTTGTTCGGCTGGATGCATGCGAAACTGTTGCTGGTCGGGGTTTTGCTTGCCTTTCACATGCTGCTGGCGCGGTGGCGACGCGAGTTTGCCGCCGAAGCCAACCGCCATTCGGAACGGTTTTATCGCGTCGTCAACGAAGTGCCGACGGTACTGCTGATTCTGATTGTTATCCTGGCCATCTTGAAGCCATTCTGAGGTCTGCACCGGGCGGTACGATCCGGATTTGACAAGTTCGGTTGATTTCGATCATTCTGGCCGCTCTCAAGATTTGCGCAATTCTTTCCAGTCAAGCTGAGCGGTTAGTGCACGCCACAAGGGGTTCACCCTCGCCCGGGCTCCGGGTCGGGTGCTCATTTCGATACTGTCAGCGCAAGTCAATCACGCATCACGAAACACTGGGAAAAACCCAGGGGCGGATGGAAGAACACCGTAGGATATCAAGATGAACCTCAAAGAACTTAAGGCGAAGCCGCCGGCTGATCTTCTCTCTTATGCGGAAGATCTCAGGATCGAGAACGCAAGCTCGCTGCGTAAGCAGGAGATGATGTTTGCAATCCTTAAGCAACTCGCCGAAAACGACGTACCGATTTTTGGTGATGGTGTGCTGGAGGTGCTTCAGGACGGCTTCGGTTTCCTGCGGTCGCCGGAAGCCAATTACCTCCCGGGCCCCGACGACATCTACGTGTCGCCAAGCCAGATCCGACGGTTCGGGCTGCGTACCGGCGATACGGTGGAAGGGGAGATCCGGTCGCCCAAGGATGGCGAGCGGTATTTCGCACTGCTGAAGGTCAATGCCATCAACTTCGCCAATCCGGTGGAAGTGCGACATCGGATCAACTTCGACAATCTGACGCCGCTGTACCCGGAAAAGCGGCTGATCATGGAACTGCCGGCGACGGTGACCAAGGATCTGACCTCCCGGGTCGTCGACCTGATCACGCCGATCGGCAAGGGCCAGCGGGCGCTGGTGGTGGCGCCGCCGCGGACCGGGAAGACCGTGATGTTGCAGAATATCGCCCAGTCGATCGCCGCCAATCACCGGGAATGCTACCTGATTGTCCTGCTGATCGACGAGCGGCCGGAGGAAGTGACCGACATGGCGCGGTCCGTCAAGGGGGAGGTGGTCAGTTCCACCTTTGATGAGCCGGCGGCACGCCACGTCCAGGTGGCGGAGATGGTGATCGAGAAGGCGAAGCGGCTTGTGGAGCACAAGCGGGACGTGGTGATCCTGCTGGACTCGATCACCCGGCTGGCGCGTGCGTACAACACGGTGGTGCCGTCATCGGGCAAGGTGCTCACCGGGGGCGTCGACGCGAATGCGCTGCAGCGGCCGAAGCGCTTTTTCGGGGCGGCACGCAATATCGAGGAGGGGGGCTCCCTCACGATCATCTCCACCGCCTTGATCGATACCGGGTCCCGGATGGATGAGGTGATCTTCGAGGAGTTCAAGGGGACCGGGAACTGCGAGATCATCCTGGATCGCAAGCTGGCGGACAAGCGCACCTGGCCCAGCATCGACATCACCCGGTCAGGAACCCGGAAGGAAGAGCTTCTGGTGGAAAAGCCGGTACTCTCCAAGATGTGGGTGCTGCGACGGGTGCTGATGCCCATGGGGATCGTCGACTCGATGGAGTTCCTGCTGGACAAGCTTCGCTCATCCAAGAACAACGCGGACTTTTTCGATGCGATGAACGCGTGATACCGGGGTTCGGGTGAGGACGTGGGCGGCCCTCGGCTGGGTCAGGGCAGCAGCACGGTCGATCCGGTGGTGGCACGGGACTCCAGGTCACGGTGGGCCTGGGGTGTCTCCGACAGGGGGTAGCGGGCGCCGATGCGGATGCGGACATGTCCGCCAGCCACCACGTCGAACAGCTCCCGGGCGGAGGCCTGGAGATCGGCGGGCTTGGCGGTGTAGGTCATCAATGTCGGCCGGGTGAGGAACAGGGAACCCTTGGCCGACAACAGGGCCGGCTCGACCGGCGGTACCGGGCCGGAGGCATTGCCGAAGGTCACCATCATGCCGAGGGGACGGAGGCAGTCGAGCGAGTCAAGGAAGGTATCCTTGCCGACGGAGTCGTAGACCACCGCCACGCCGTCGCCACCGGTGATGGCACGCACCCGGTCGACGAACCGCTCCCGGGTATAGACGATGGGGTGGTGGCAGCCGTGGGCACGCGCCAGGTCCGCCTTGGCATCAGTGCCGACGGTGCCGATCACGGTGGCGCCGAGGTGTCGGGCCCATTGGCAAAGGATGAGACCGACGCCGCCGGCCGCAGCGTGAACCATCACGCGATCCCCCGCCTGGACCGGGTAGGTCCGCCGCAGCAGATACTGTGCCGTCATGCCTTTGAGCATCATCGCTGCGGCCTGCGGGTCGGTGATTGCCGGCGGGAGCGCAACCAGTCGATCGGCAGCGATGACGCGTGTTTCGGCATATGCGCCGAGCACCCCGGCATACGCCACCCGATCACCGGGTCCGAACTCGGAAACCCCGCGACCGACCGCCTCGACGACGCCGGCGCCTTCCATGCCGGGCACCGCAGGAAGGGACGGCAAGGGGTAAAGGCCGGTGCGATGATAGACATCGATATAGTTGAGGCCGACCGCCGTGTGGCGGAGGCGCACCTGCCCGTCTGCGGGCTCGGGAACGGAGACCTCTTCCCAGATGAGCGCTTCCGGCCCGCCGGGGGCATGAATGCGGAAGGCGCGGCTCATGGGGCGTGGTGGTCTCTGCCGGCCGGGGGCGTCAGAAAGGCGACCGAACCGGGCAGGGTTGGCTTGCGATGGGTGCGCTCCAGCTCCAGCAGTTGCCGCTTGGTGGTTAGCCCGTCGCCACCGGAGTAGCCGGTGAGACGGCCGGTGGCGCCCAGCACCCGGTGGCACGGGATCAGGATCGGGAGCGGGTTGGCGGCGCAGGCGGCCGCCGCGGCACGGGGCCCGGTGGCGCCTTCGGTCGCGAGGGCGCCATACGAGAGGGTGGCGCCGTATGGAATAGCCGCGAGCAGCCCCCAGATGCAGCGCTGAAACGGCGTTCCGCGGGGGTTCAGGGGCAGGTCGAAGGCGGTGAGGCGCCGATCGAAGTAGGCGGTGAGTTGGGCTGCGGCCTCAAGGAGCAGGGCTGAGGGGTGGCAGGAGATGGCCGGATCGGTCCAGGAGACGCGGACGATCGCCGCGTCTTCCTCCGTCACCAGCAGCCGGCCTACCGGCGTGTCGACAAGGATGGATGCCATGTGGCGAGCCTAGCCTGCATCGAGGGCGGCCCGCAAGGCGTCGGGGTCGGTGAGGGGCAGACCGCAGGTTTGACCGCGGCACAGGTGGGCGGCCGGAGCGCCGTCAAGCGGTGACTTTCCCGCCGCCGGGTGACCGGGCGGCAAGGCCGCGTCGGGCGCTACTGGATGGATCACGGTGGCGGCCTCGGCAGCGGTCCATGCAGCGGTCCTGAGGGCCTCGGTGCGGGGATCGGCAGGGTCGCCGACGATCACCAGCTGCGGTGCCTCCTGGAGAAAGGCGTGAGCCATCAGCAACCCGGGCACGCCGATCAGGTACTGCACGTTGTTGCCGGAAAACATGGTGATCAGGGTTTCACAACGGTCGCGATAGGCCGTTTCGTCCGTGAGAAGGTAAAGACGGGCAAGGACGTCGACCATCATGCCATTGCCGGAGGGGGTGGCGTGATCGACGATGGTCTTCGGTCGAGACACCAGCTCGTGGACGTCGTCGGCGGCGAGGAAGTAGCCGCCGTCCGCACTGTCCCAGAAGTGGCGATCGGCGGTTGCGACCCAGGTCTCGGCCCAATGCCGGTACGCGACGTCGCCGGTGGCCTCGAACAGGGCGAGGGCGGCCCGGGCCATCGCCGCATAGTCGTCCAGGGTGCCCGGGTGACGGGCGGCGCCGGCGCACCAGCTATGGTGGAGGCGGCCGGCGTCGGCCATCAGGGTGACCACGAAGCGGAAGGCGGTGCGAGCCGCGTCCACCCAGGCGGGTTCGGCGAAGGTGGCGCCGGCGGAGGCCAGCGCGTGGATCATCAGTCCGTTCCAGTCGGCCAGAACCTTGTCATCGCGCAGTGGGGGGATGCGGCGGTTGCGTGCTTGCCGGAGGGTATCCAGGCAGCGGCGGAATGTCGCCTCGGTGGCTTCGTCACGGAAGGCCGGGTCGCGACGGCGGTTCACAATGGTGTGGCCTTCCCAGTTGCCGCCCGGGGTGACGTCGTAGACCTGCTTGAACAAGGCACCGTGGTCGCCCAGCAGGGCATCGATCTCGGATTCAGTCCAGACATAGTACTTGCCCTCGACTCCCTCGCTGTCGGCATCGAAGGCGCTGGCAAACGCGAACAGGCCATCGGGGCCGGCGACGCGGAGATCGGCCAGCGCCCAGGCGAGGGTTTCACGAACCCGGGTGGCGTAGAGCGGCCGGCGGGTGCCGCGCCACACCTCGGTCAGGAGGAGGGCCAGCAGGGCATTGTCATAAAGCATCTTTTCGAAGTGGGGGACGAGCCATTCCTCATCGGTGGCATAGCGGGCAAAGCCGCCGCCCACATGATCGTAGATGCCTGACTGGCACAAGCTGTCGAGGGTGGTGGTGACGGCATCGGCAAGTTCGGGGTCACCGGTCCGCCGGTGCATGCGCCAGAGGAACTGGAAGAAGACCGGCTGGGGGAATTTGGGCGCACCCCGGGTCCCGCCGGAAACCGGATCGATCATCTTGAGGGCAAGCCGTGCGACCTGTTCGACGGTGCCGGGCGCGAGGCCCGGACCCGCCGGCGGCCGCGACAGACGGTCGAGGCCTTGGCGCAGGGCGGTGACGTTGGACTGCACCTGGTCGGGCTGGGAGCGATACACCTCGGCGATAGCCGTCAGGACCTCGGGGAAGCCAGGCCGGCCCCAGCGCGGGGCGGGTGGAAAGTAGGTGCCGCCCCAGAACGGGTCGCCGCCGGGGGTGAGGAACATGGTGAGGGGCCAGCCGCCCTGTTGCCCGGTGAGGGCCAGGGCCGACTGGTAGACGGTATCGACGTCGGGACGCTCCTCGCGATCGACCTTTACGTTGACGAAATGGTCGTTCATCAGGCGGGCGATCTCGGCATTCTCGAAACTCTCATGGGCCATGACGTGACACCAGTGGCAGGCGGCATAACCCACGGACAGCAGGATGGGTTTGTCGGTGTCGCGCGCCTCCTGGAGGGCCGCCGGGCCCCAGGGCCGCCAGTGGACGGGATTGTCCTTGTGCTGCAGCAGGTAGGGGCTGGTTTCGGCGGCGAGAAGGTTGCGGCTCATGGCATGCCCTCGGCTGACTGAAGGGTTCGGCGCAAATGGCAACGGGGGCGTTGCGTGCCGTAGACGTGTCGCTTAGTTTGGGGCCCCACGCGTATGGGACAAGGGGAAGTGGCCGCATACCAGGCGGGTGGCGGCGGGACCGGCGTCCGTCGGGCGCGCGGGTTGCGGAAAACAGGCAAGCAGGGACGGGTCGCAGGCGATGAAAATTCACGTGGATGTGGACTGCACACCGGACGAAGCACGGACGCTGCTGGGTCTTCCCGATGTCAAGCCGATGCAGAAGGCTCTGATGGACGAGATCGAAGGCCGCATGAAGAAGGCGCTTGCGGCGATGGAGCCGGATGCCCTGGTGCGGATGTGGCTGCCGGCAGGCATGCAAAGCCTGGAGCAGTGGCAGAAATTCATCTGGTCGCGCATGACCGGGAGCCAAGCCGGCGGCGAAGCGGAGGACCGGCCGCAGGATAGGGAAGGCTAGCCCAAGGCGGCGGCAACGGCGCTCAACAGGCGAGGCGGCGGGTGTTCTACCGGTGTCACGTGTTCTGTTGTGTGAATGAGCGGCCGGAGGGCCACCCGCGGGGGTCCTGTGCCCGGCGAGGGTCGGTGAAGCTGCGGGACTACATGAAGGCGCGGGCGAAGGCTCTGGGGTTGGCTGACGTGCGGATCAACGCGGCCGGGTGCCTCGACCGCTGTGAACTCGGCCCGACCATGGTGATCTATCCCGAAGGCGTCTGGTACCGCGTCGACAGCCGGGAGGACGTGGACGAGATCCTGCAGCGGCATGTCATCCGCGGCGAGAGGGTGGAGCGGTTGCGCCTGTCCGATGTGCCGGACCCGATGCGGCCCGAGAGCTGAGGCCGGCATGCAGGCCCGGACGAAGTGCCGCGCGCCCAGGTGAGGCTCTTCGCGGCGGTGTCATCAGCGATCGAACGGGATACCATTTTTGCCCCGGCCACGGGCCAGGGGCGGGCCGGCATCGCTGTGATCCGGATCTCCGGGACGCGGGCGGTGGCCTGTCTGGAGCGGCTGACCGGGCGCGACAAACTGGTGCCGCGGCAGGCCAGCGTGGTGGCGATCCGTGACGGTCAGGGGGAGCTGCTGGATCGCGGGCTCGCCATCTGGTTCCCCGGCCCGGCCAGCTTTACGGGAGAAGATGTGGTGGAGCTGCACCTCCATGGCGGGCGGGCGGTCGTGACCGGGGTGATGGGGGCACTGGCGGCGCTGCCGGGGGTGCGGGTGGCGGAGGCGGGGGAGTTCTCGCGGCGGGCATTCGAGCAGGGCAAGCTGGATCTGACGGCCGCGGAAGGCCTTGCGGATCTGGTGGCGGCGGAAACGCCGGAACAACGACGTCAGGCGCTGCGCCAGCTCGACGGCGGGCTCGCGGCGATCTACGAGCGCTGGCGGGGAGAGCTGATCCGTGGCCTGGCGGACCTCGAGGCGGTGATCGATTTTGCCGAGGAGGAGTTGCCGGAGGGGCTGGTCGGCCGGGCACAGGCGCTGGCATCGGCGTTGGCGGGGGAAATCGGCGCACACCTGGCCGACGGGGGTCGCGGCGAGCGCCTCCGCGAAGGGATTCGGATCGCCATCCTGGGCGCGCCCAACGCGGGGAAGTCGTCTTTGCTGAACGTGTTGGCCGGGCGCGATGCGGCGATCGTGGCGGCATCGCCGGGGACGACCCGGGACGTGGTGGAGGTGCGGCTCGAACTGGCCGGGTGTCCGGTGACGCTGATGGACACGGCAGGGATCCGGGAGACGCGCGAGCCGGTGGAGCAGGAGGGGGTGCGGCGCAGCCAAGCGGCGGCGGCGGATGCGGACATCCGGCTGGTGGTGTTCGATGGCGAAAACTGGCCGGGCGTGGACGAACCAACGGCGGCGCTGCGACAAGGCGCGAGCCTTGGGGTGCTCAGCAAGAGTGATCGGCTGGCAGGAACGGGTCCATGGTCGGTCGGGGGACAGGGGGTGCTTGCGGTGTCGGTGGTCTCGGGGGCGGGACTGCCGGAGCTCAAGCGACACCTGAGCGCCATGGTACGGGATCGCTATGGCGTGGGGGACGGCGTCGTGCTCACGCGGGCTCGGCATCGGGCGGCGCTGGAGGAATGCCGCGAGGCGTTGCGGCGGGCGGCCGAAGGGGGCGTCGAGGAGCTGGTGGTGGAAGACGTGCGGATGGCGGCGCGGGCGCTGGGGCGGCTGACCGGGCGGGTGGACGTGGAGGATGTGCTTGACTTGGTGTTTCGCGACTTCTGCATCGGCAAGTGATGTTTCACGTGAAACCACCAGACGGGCCTGAGCCATGAGAGGCGGAGACGGCTGGGACGTGCTCGTGGTCGGCGGCGGGCACGCCGGCTGCGAGGCCGCGGCGGCGGCGGCCCGGCTGGGTGCCCGGACCTTGCTGCTGACCCAGCGGCCGGAGGACATCGGCGCACTGTCCTGCAATCCGGCCATCGGCGGCCTCGCCAAGGGCCAGATGGTGCGGGAGATCGACGCCCTTGATGGCGTGATGGGGCGGGCGATCGACCGGGCGGGGATCCAGTTCCGCGTGCTCAACCGCAGCAAGGGGCCGGCGGTGCGGGGACCCCGGGCGCAGGCCGACCGGAGCCGGTACCGGACGGCGATGCGGGAACTCCTGGCAGACGTGGCGGGACTATCGATCCGCTTCGGCCGCGTCACCGAGATCAGGCTTGGTACGGGTGGACATGTCTTCGGGGTTGGGATGGACAACGGGGACACGGTGCGAGGCGGCGCGGTGGTTCTGGCCACCGGCACCTTCCTCGGCGGGGTGATCCACATCGGCGAGCGGACGATTCCGGCGGGGCGGATCGGCGAGCGACCGGCCGAGGCGCTCGGGCGCTGGCTGCGGGCGAGCGGTGTGCGCGTGGGCCGGCTCAAGACCGGCACGCCGCCGCGCCTGGACGGGCGAACCATCCGATGGGACGAACTGGAACGGCAGGAGGGGGACCCGACCCCGGAACCATTCTCGTTTCTCACCGACCGGATCACGGGCCCACAGATCGCCTGCGCCATCACAGGCACTACGGCGGCCAGCCATGCCTTGATCCGCGCCAACCTGCACCGGGCGCCGATGTACTCGGGACAGATCGCGAGCCGCGGGCCGCGGTATTGCCCGTCGATCGAGGACAAGGTGGTGCGGTTTGCCGACCGCGACCGCCACCAGGTGTTTCTGGAGCCGGAAGGGCTGCACACCAATGTCGTCTATCCCAACGGTATTTCGACGTCGCTGCCGGAGGAGGTCCAGCAGGCACTGATCGCGACGATCCCGGGACTGGAGGCAGCGGCCATGCTCCGTCCGGGATACGCGGTCGAGTACGACTTCGTGGACCCGCGAGAGCTGCGGCCGACGCTGGAGGTGCGGGCCATCCCGGGGCTGTTCCTGGCGGGACAGATCGTCGGCACCACCGGCTACGAGGAGGCTGGCGGCCAGGGGCTGGTGGCGGGCGTCAATGCGGCGCGGCGGACCGGCGGCGATGGACCCTTCACCCTGGGTCGCGACGAGGCCTACATCGGCGTGATGATCGACGATCTGGTGACCCGGGGGACGGAGGAGCCCTACCGGATGTTTACCTCGCGGGCGGAATACCGGCTGACGCTCCGCGCCGACAATGCCGATCAGCGGCTGACCCCGAAGGCCATCGCGGCCGGCCTGGTGGGAGAAGAGCGGCGTGCGGCATTTGCTGCCGGCGCCGCGGCGAGGGAACGGGCGGCGGCCGTGCTGAGCGGGTGTTTCGCCACCCGGGAGACGCTGGCCGCCGAAGGAGCAACGCTACCGGGCGACAAGGGGCGTTGGCGGGCGTTGGAGCTTCTGGTAGCCGGCGTTCTCGACACGGGGGCGGCGAGACGGGTGTGGCCGGCCCTGGGGGACGTGCCGGCGCCGGCCCTGGACTCGCTGGTTCATGACGCGACCTACGCCGGCTACCTGGAACGGCAGCAGTCGGAGATAGCGGCGGCCCGGCGCTACGAGGGCATGGCAATTCCGGATGACATCGACTTCGCGGTCGTGCCGGGGCTGTCGACGGAAGTGCGGGAAAGGCTGCGGCAGGCGCGCCCGGCGACGGTGGGCGCAGCGGGGCGGATCTCGGGCATCACCCCGGCTGCGATCGCGGCCGTCATCCGGGTGGTGCGGGACCGGCCCTGGGACCAAGCCGGGGGCGAGGTGTGAGCCAGCCGCAGCGACAGTGTTTCACGTGAAACCGCCGCTGACCCCGGCGGCGTTTCAACAGGCTGCCGGCATCGATCCCGCCCGGCTGCCGCGGCTGCAACGTTATCTCGATCTGCTCATCTCTTGGCAGGCCCGCATCAACCTGGTCGGTCGGGCAACGTTGCACGACCCGTGGCGGCGGCACTTCCTCGATTCGGCGCAGCTCGTGCCGTGGCTGCCGCCCGGCCGGCCGGTGGTGATCGATCTCGGCAGCGGCGCCGGGTTCCCCGGGCTGGTCCTCGCCATGCTCACCGAGGCCGACGTCCATCTGGTGGAGAGTGATCAGCGCAAGTGTGTGTTCCTCCACGAGGTGGCCCGCGCCACCGGAACGGCCCTCACCGTGCACAACCAACGCATTGAAGCACTGAGGGGATTGGCCGGAGATGTGGTCACCGCGCGGGCCTGCGCCCCGCTGGCGCGGCTGCTCGACTATGCCGCTCCGCTGCTGCGCCCGGCGGGCTGCTGCCTGTTCCTGAAGGGCCGCACCCTGGCAACCGAATTGACGGAAGCGGCGGAATCCTGGATCATCCGCACCGATCAGCGCCCCAGCCTGACCGATCCCGCGGGCGCCATCCTCAAGGTGGAGGCGTTGCGTCGTCGGCATGGCCCCTGAGCTTCTCGACCGCTTGGCGCCGCGAACCATCGCCATCGCCAACCAGAAGGGCGGGGTGGGCAAAACCACCACCGCCATCAATCTCGGCACCGCCCTGGCGGCGATCGACCGGCGGGTGCTGGTGGTGGACCTGGATCCCCAGGGCAACGCCACCACCGGGCTCGGGGTCGACCGCGCGTCGCGTCGCAGCAACGTCTACCACGTGCTGATTGGTCGGGCTCCCCTCACCGATGCGGTGGTCGATACCGAGGTTCCCAACCTCCGGGTGTTGCCTTCGGGCGTCGATCTGTCCGGTGCAGAGGTGGAGCTGGTCGGGCTCGAGCGGCGCGAGTTTTTTCTTCGACAGGCCCTGCGCCGGGCGTCCGCCAGCTACGACTACGTCCTGATCGATTGCCCACCGGCCCTCGGACTGTTGACCCTGAATGCCCTGATCGCCGCCGATTCGGTGCTGGTTCCGTTGCAGTGCGAGTTCTTCGCCCTCGAGGGGATCAGCCACCTGATGCGGACCGTCGAGCGGGTGCGGCGGGTCCTCAATCCCCGCCTGGAAATCCACGGGATCGTCCTCACCATGTTCGATCGCCGCAACAACCTGTCCACCCTGGTCGCCGACGATGTCCGCAAACACTTCGGCGACGCGGTCTACGAGACCGTCATCCCGCGCAATGTTCGCATCTCCGAAGCCCCCTCGCACGGGCGCCCGGTCTTGATCTATGACGTCAACTGTCCCGGCTCCCGTGCCTATCTCCATCTCGCCAACGAGGTGCTGCGGCGGGAACGCGAACGCGAACGGGAGCTGGTGCCATGACCGCGGCGGAGTCCCGCAAGCGCGGGTTGGGCAAGGGCCTGTCCGCCCTCCTGGGCGAAGATGAGGCGGCGCTGGCCCACCTCGATCGGGTTCGTGCCACCAAGACCGTTCCCATCGAGATGCTCTATCCCGGGCGATTCCAGCCCCGCCGGTCGATGGCCGACGATGAACTCGACGCCCTGGCCGCCTCCGTCGCCGACAAGGGCATCCTCCAGCCGATCCTGGTACGACGCCACCCCGACGACCCCAACGCCTACGAGATCATCGCCGGAGAGCGGCGCTGGCGGGCTGCGCAGATGGCGCAGCTCTACGACGTGCCGGTGATCGTCAAGGACCTCGACGACCGTGCCGCTTGCGAGGTCGCTTTGGTGGAGAACCTGCAGCGGCAGGATCTGTCACCGCTGGATGAGGCGGAAGGCTATCGCCGGCTTCTGGACGAATTCGAGCACACCCAGGAGGCGCTGGCACACAGCGTCGGCAAGAGCCGCAGCCATATCGCCAACACCCTCCGGCTGCTCGCCTTGCCGGAACCGGTACGCGACCTGCTGGATGCGGGCGCTTTGTCAGCCGGCCACGCCCGAGCCCTGATCGGGGCAACCGACGCTGCCGGGCTGGCGCAGAAGGTGGTCCGGCGCGGTCTCAACGTCCGCCAGACCGAGGCGCTGGTGAAGGCGGAGGGGCGAAAGCCGGGCCGGGCACGCCGCTCCGACAAGGACCCGGATACGCGCGCCATCGAGCATGATCTCAGCGAACGCCTGGGTCTGAACGTGGAGATCAAGCTGAACCGCAATGGCGGGGCGCTGGTGCTGCACTATCGTTCCCTGGATCAACTGGATGATATTCTCCACCGCCTGAGCCACGGCCGCCAGGCCACCGCCATGCCGGTTCGGGCGAACGGCCCGCCCGCCGCGCCGCCGATGCCTGGTGATGACCTGGCCGGCGCCGATTGGTTCCGCGAGGACGCGCCGGATTACGAATGAGGCCGCCCTGCCGCGCCAGCGGCAGAGGCGAGCCGCATCAGCAGCCGGCCGCACACCGCCTCCGCGGGCACGCCCGTCGACTTGCACTGGATTTCAGCGCCCGTCGTCAGTGCCAGCGCCGGCCCGATGCGCGCGATCGGCCACAGCGCCAGCTGCCGGCGGAACCGGGGCTGCTCCCCCCGGAACACCGGCGGCCGAAGGCTCATCAGCGCCCTCTCTGGCGCCGTCCCGGCCGCGATCAGGCCCTGCGCCTGCAGCAGCCGAAGCAGATGGCGGCCCACTGCCCGCACCACCGTTGCGGGCGCGACCGAGCCTTCCGCCACCAGCCGCTGAAGCGCCGTTTCCAGCGCCGCCACGTCACCAAGGCAGGCCGCGTCGATCACCGCGTTGAGGGAGACCTGCGCCGCATCCCCCACCACCGCCATCGCGTCGTCCAGGTTCACCTTGCCCGGTCCCCCCTTGAACACCGCCAGCTTTTCCAGCTCGCGTCGGGTCACCCCGTGATCGTTGCCGAGTCGGGCGCAGAGGAATTCGAGTGCCTCCCCCTCGATGGCAAGGTCATGGGAGCTCAGCACCTCCCGCACGGTGGCTGCCACTGCTGCCGGGTCGTCAGCGTAGCAGGCGATGGCCGCGGCATTGCCGGCTTCCTCGAACGCCTTGCGAAGGGTGGAGCGCTTGGCCAGATCGCCGGCCTCCGCAATGACCAATGCACCGGACGGCGCCCTGCCGAGCCAATCTGCAAAGATCGATGCCGCGGCGTCGGTGGCGTCACGTACCCGCACCACGCGCCCCCCGCCCGACAGCCCCAAGGCCGCAGCCTCATCGGCGAGGCGCGCTGGATCGGCCCGCAGCATCGGGCCGGTCAACTCGGCCCGGCAGAACGGGTCATCGGCCGGCACCACCGCTGCCATCAGGCGGTCGGCGCGTTCCCGGACCAGCCCGTAGTCGGGTCCGAATACGAGTACCGCCGCGACCGCCGCATCGGGACGGGTCAGAAAAGCCTCGATGCGGGCCGGCGCCAGCTTCAACCCGGACGCCTTTCGTCGGCCACGGCATGGCGGCCGCTGAAATAGGCGCCGAGCCGCAGCCGAATGTCGTGAGCCAGCCGCCCCATGGCCCTTTCGCGTGCGTCATTCTCCGCGGCCAGGGTCGAGAAACGATCGTCGGTGAGGTCGAAGCTGCTCATCGTGGCCGCCGTCTCCTGCAGCAACACCTCGCCGGTTGCAACCTCGGTCAGCGTGTATCTGGCCCTCACCAGCAGCTCCGCCCGGGTGGCCAGCCCGGTGCGCTGCAGCGCCGCGTCTGTAAGGGATTCGCTGAGCGAGACGTTGAGACGATACCGCGGCGGCACGGTGGAGGTGCCGATCCCCAGCCGGTAGCGCAGCTCATCCCGCAGGATCTGACCCTCCCGATCGGCGATCAATCCGACCTCGGTCGCGGCGAATCCTGCCGCCAACTGCTGGCTGGATGGGACCAGCGGCGCGTGCATCGGCTGGAAGCCGCATCCGGCGAGGGCGATGATCAACGCCGCCGCCAAGACCGATCGCGACCGTGCGCTAGACCACCACATTGACGATCCGGTTCGGCACCACCACCAGCCGCCGTGGGGGGCGGCCCGCCACCGCTTCCGCCACCACCGGCAGGGCGAGAACCGCCGAGCGGACCTCCCCTTCGGCCGCATCCCTCGGCATTTCCATGGTACCACGCAGCTTGCCGTTCACCTGCACGGCGATGGTGACGGTGTCATCCATCACCAGCCGAGGGTCGGCCTCCGGCCACGGCGCGCTCGCCAGAAGCGTCTGGTGTCCGAGTTGCTCCCACAGCGCTTCGCCGAGGTGTGGCATCATCGGTCCGATCAACCGCACCAGTGTCTCGAACGCCTGACGCCGCACCCATGCCGCGGCCTCATCCGTGTCGCTCAGGACGGCCACCGCATTGGTCAGTTCCCGCACCCGCGCCACCGCCCGGTTGAAGCCGAACCGTTCAAGGTCGCTGGTGACGTCGTTGATGGCCTTGTGCACGGCGCGGAGCGTCTCGGCGGCCGGTGTCGACCCTCTGGGGTCGAGGCCACTCGGCGCCGGCGTCCCCGCGGCCGCGACCGGCAGGTCACTCTCGGCGATCATCCGCCACAGCCGGTTGACGAACCGCCATGCGCCCTCCACTCCGGCATCGGACCATTCGAGATCCCGGTCCGGCGGCGTGTCGGACATCATGAACAAGCGTGCGGTGTCGGCGCCATAGGTCGCAACGATGGTTTCCGGGTCGACCACGTTGCGCTTGGACTTGCTCATGGATTCCGACCGGCCGACGGTCACCGGCCGCCCGGTTGCCGCATGCACCACCGACCCGTCGTCTTGCCGGGCCACCTCGGTCGGGAACAGCCACTTGCCCGCCTCGTCGCGGTAGGTCTCGTGGCATACCATCCCCTGGGTGAACAGCCCCGAGAACGGCTCTTCCAGGTCAACATACCCGATTTTCGCCATCGCCCGGGTAAAGAAGCGGGCATAAAGCAGGTGCAGGATGGCGTGTTCAATGCCGCCGATGTACTGGTCCACCGGCAACCAGTAGCTGGCCGCCGCCGGGTCCACCGGCCGACCGGCATGGGGCGAGCAGAACCGGATGAAATACCACGAGGAATCCACGAACGTGTCCATCGTGTCGGTTTCCCGGAACGCCGGCCGGCCGCAGGCGGGGCACGGCACGTGCTTCCACTCCGGATGGTGGTCCAGGGGGTTGCCCGGCTCGCCGAACCGCACGTCCCGGGGCAGCACCACCGGCAACGCATCCTCCGGCACCGGCACCACCCCGCATTCCCGGCAATGCACCACCGGGATCGGGCAGCCCCAGTAGCGCTGGCGAGAAATGCCCCAATCCCGCAAGCGGTAGCTCACGGTGGTCTCGCCGTCGCCGCCGGCGTGCAGCCGTCGAGCCGCCTCCGCCTTGGCCTCCGCCACCGTCAGGCCGTCGAGGAAGCGGGAGTTGATCAACCGGCCATCGCCGGTGAACGCTTCCTCACCGATCCCGAAGGACGCTGGGTCCACCCCTTCCGGCGCCACCACCGGCACCACGGACAGGTCATACTTGCGCGCGAACTCCAGGTCCCGCTGGTCATGGGCGGGGCAGCCGAAGATCGCGCCGGTGCCGTAGTCCATCAGCACGAAGTTGGCGGCGTAGACCGGAAGGTCCCAATCCGGATCGAATGGATGGACGGCGCGCAGCCCTGTGTCGACCCCTTCTTTCTCCGCCGTCTCGATCGCCTCCTCGCTGGTGCCCAGCCGGTTGCAGCGGGCAACGAAGTCGGCCAGGTCCGGGTTCTCCTCGGCCAGCGCCAGGGTGAGGGGGTGATTGGGCGAGATGGCGCAGAACGACGCCCCGAACAAGGTGTCCGGCCGGGTGGTAAACACCTCCAGCCGATCGTCACGCCCCTTCAGTCGGAACAGGATGCGTGCTCCCTCGGACCGCCCGATCCAGTTCTGCTGCATGAGCTTGACCCGATCGGGCCAGCGGTCCAGCTCGCCGAGCGCCTCCAGCAGCGCATCAGAGAAGGCGGTGGTGCGGAAGAACCACTGGCTGAGCTTGCGCCGCTCGATCAGCGCACCGGAGCGCCAGCCGCGACCGTCCACCACCTGCTCGTTTGCGAGGACGGTGTGGTCCACCGGGTCCCAGTTCACCCAGGATTCCTTCCGGTAGGCGAGGTCCGCCGCCAGAAACGCCAGGAAAAGCCGCTGCTGCTGATGGTAGTAGGCCTGATCGCAAGTCGCGAACTCCCGGGACCAGTCCAGCGACAGCCCCAGCGCCTTGAGCTGTCGCCGCATCGTGTCGATGTTGCCGTAGGTCCACTCGGCCGGGTCGATCCCCCGCTCGATCGCGGCGTTCTCGGCGGGCAGGCCGAACGCATCCCACCCCATCGGATGCAGCACGTTGAAGCCGCGGGCGCGCATGAAACGCGCCACCACATCCCCCATGGTGTAGTTGCGCACGTGCCCCATGTGGATGCGACCAGACGGATAGGGAAACATTTCAAGGACGTAGTATTTCGGCCGTCGATCATCTTCGTCGGCTGAAAAACAGCGGTGCTCTTCCCACGCTGCCTGCCACTTAGCCTCGACGTCCTTGAATGAGTACCGCGACATGGTCACCAATTCCGGCAGCTGGCTGGGCTGTTGCCAGCCAGAGCAACGGCACGACTGGGAAGGTCCGCGTCGCGGGCCTAGTTACTGAGCACGTCCGCCCGTAACTGCCGGGCCTTGGTCAGGATGGCGTTCTCGATCTCGGTGCCGGTTTCCCCGGCCAGAGGCGCATCCCGCCAGCCGGCCCGCGCATCGGCGACCTGCCGGAACACCGCGACCCGCACGCCGTCGGCCCGCAGGGCCCGGCCGAGGATATAGACGTTCATCTTGAACCGTTCGTCGGGCGCTTCCGGCGGAGAGTACCAGTCGGTGATAATGACGCCACCGAACGGGTCGGCCGAGGTTACGGGCATGAACGAGACGGTGTCCAGGGAAGCCCGCCACAGGAAGCCGTTGACGCCGATACCGCCGCCGCCGGCGTCTTCCTGGGTGCGGCTGCCGCCGCCGCCCAGCGACAGCCCCCCCGGCCCGAAGACCGATTCCCGCTGATTGCCGTAAGGCGTCGCGTCTCCGCGCCGGCGGTCCGGATACTCGCCTTGAACGTTCGCGCCCGAGCATCCGACCAGAAGGGCGCCCGCGAACAGGGCCACCACCACCGTGACCATCCGTGGTGTGCACCATTGCATGTCGGTCAAGCCTCCGTCGCTGCACTGCATCCTTGCTGGTATCCCGCAAGCCTGCCCGTGTCAACGTTGCGGCTCCGCGCCGGCCGTCGCAGCGGCGCTGACGCGGCATCGCAACCCGGCGCCACCGCGTTCTTGCGGTCGGCCGCCGCTTGGCCGTACCAATCGGCCATGGTCCGCTCCATCTCCGATCGACCGTCCCGGAAGCCCGTGCCGTCCTCGGCGACCGATGCAGCGGTCGAGCCCATATTGGCGCAAGCTATGGCGGCCCACAATGCCGGCAGCCTCGATGCCGCCGCTGCCCTCTACCAGCGCATCCTCGAGGCCAAGCCCCGCCACCCCGATGCCCTTCACCTGCTCGGGCTGGTGGCCCACCAGCAGGGGCAGCACGCCCGCGCCGATGCGCTGATTTCCCGCGCCATTGCGCGCAACCGCCGAAATGCGGTGTACCACAGCAACCACGGCGCTGTGCTGCTGGCGCTCGGCCGGCCCAGGGAGGCGGAGGCGGCGCTGCGCCGGGCCCTTGCCCTGGAACCCGGCCGGGCCGAGGCGCTGAGCAACCTCGGCAACGTCCTGATGCGCCAGGGACGACCCAAGGAAGCCGAGGGGTGCTACCGCCGGGCTATCGCCGCCCGACCGGATTATGCCCTGGCGTACAACAACCTCGGCGGCGCGCTCCGGCGCCAGGGCGCATTGACCGAGGCGGAAGCCGCCTACCGGGCGGCGCTGGAGCGAAGCCCCCGCTATCCCGGGGCGCTCGCCAACCTGGGCCGGGTGCTGCACGAACAGGGCCAATACGATGCCGCCATGGCGGCCTATGATCGGGCACTCGCCCTCGACCCCGGCCACGCCGAGGCCCATGCCAATCGGGCAACCCTGCTGCTGCTGCTGGGCCGGCTGGAGGACGGCTTCGCCGCCTACGAATGGCGCTGGCGGGTGGCCGGGTTCACGACTCCGCCGCGCGACTTCGGCTGTCCGCGCTGGGACGGCGAACCGCTGGCCGGCCGGCGCATCCTGCTGCACGCGGAACAGGGTCTTGGCTCGGCCATTCAGTTCGTCCGCTATGCGGCCCGGGTGGCGGAGCTCGGCGGCACGGTGACCCTGGAGTGCCAGCCGCCCTTGGCGCCCCTGTTCGCCTGTCTGACCGCGGGCGCGGATGCTCCGGTCACGACCCTGGTGAGGAAGGGTGAGGCGCTGCCGACGGTCGACTGCCATGCGCCGCTGATGAGCCTGCCCCACCTGTTCGGGACCGGCCTTGCCACTATCCCGGCGCAGGTGCCCTACCTCGCGGCGCCATCGGACCGGCAGTCCCGATGGGCCGAACGGCTGGCATCCCGGCCCCGCCCATGGGTCGGGCTGGCCTGGGCCGGAAATCCCCGCCACGACAACGAAGCCAATCGTTCGATGCCGGCCCGGCATTTGGCCCCGCTGCTCGCTATCCAGCCGGCCAGTTTCTTCAGCCTGCAGGTGGGCGGCGCGGCCGGCCTGAGGGAGGGCCTGGACGAGAGCCGGCTCGACGATCTTGCTCCCGGTCTCACCGATTTCGCCGAGACGGCTGCGGTGATCGCGAACCTTGACCTGGTGATCTCGGTGGACACCGCGGTCGCCCACCTTGCCGGCGCCCTGGCAAGGCCGGTGTGGCTGTTGTTGCCGTTCGTCCCGGAATGGCGCTGGATGCTGGACCGGGACACCAGCCCTTGGTACCCGACCATGCGGCTGTTCCGGCAGGATGCGCCGGGGAACTGGGACGGCCTGATGGCCGGGATCTGGGCGGCTTTCGCGGATCGAGCGGTGGCCGACCGATGAGCCCGCCGGCGACAGGGCCAACCCCGGGTTCCAGGCGCCGCCGCCCAACCCCCGGGATTCCAGAGGTTGCGGCGACCCTGAATGCCGCAATCGCTCACCACCAAGCCGGCCGGCTCGAGCAGGCGGAAAGCCTCTATCGCCAAGTCCTGGCGGCCGCCCCTCGCCATCCCGATGCGCTGCATCTTATGGGGGTGATCGCCCACCAACGAGGCGACCAGGGGGCGGCGGCCAAACTGATCCGCCGAGCGGTCGCCCTCAATACCGGAAGCGCCGTCTATCACAATTCCCTGGGTTCGGTGCTCCTGGCGAGCGGCAGGCCGGGCGACGCCGCGACCCATCTCCGCCGGGCGCTGGCGCTCAATCCCGACTATGCGGAAGCCCACAACAACCTCGGCAATGCCTTGCAGCAGTCGGGGCAGCTCGCCGAAGCGCCGGCAGCCTACCGCGAGGCGCTGCGCTGCCGCCCCGACTACGCCGAGGCCCACGCCAACCTGGGGAGGGCATTGCATGCTCTGGGTGACCCGGAAGCGGCGGTGGCCCGGTTCCGGGAGGCGGTGGCACTCAGGCCCGGCTATGGCAAGGCACAGCGCTGGCTGGGCGAGGCGTTGGGCGACCTCGGGCGCCGCGACGAGGCCGAGGGCGCGTTTCAGGCCGCCCTGGCGCTGGCTCCGGAGGATGCCGATACCCGTGCGGCCCTGGCGGCTTTGTGGGAGCGGCGCAACCGGCTGGAAGATGCGCTGGCCATGGCGGAACACGCGATCCGTACCGCCCCTGGGCACGGCCGGGCAACCGTCATCGCGGCCCGCTGCGAGCGACGGCTGGGCCGCGTCGAGGCCGGTCTCGCCCGGCTGGATCGGATCCGGACCGCGGCGCTCGACACCGATACTCGGGCGTTCGTCGCGTTCGAGCGGGCCATCACCCTTGACCGACTTGGCGATTACCGCCGCGCGTTCGCCTGCTATGCCGACGGCAACCGGATGGTGATGCAGAGTCCCGCCGGACGCGCGGTCGACACTGCCGAGTTTCCGGCGGCCATCGCCCGGCTGGAAGCCCGCTTTACTGCGGACTGGATCGCAACGTGGTCGCCGCCGGTGCCCCACGACCCGGCGCGGCACGGCCCGCCGCCGGTGTTCCTGGTGGGCTTCCCGCGATCCGGCACCACCTTGCTGGATCAGGTGCTGGATGCCCATCCGGCCCTCGTCACCCTGGAGGAGAAGCCGACCATTGACGCAGTGAAGCAGGCTCTCGCGGAGTCCCCGCCGGGTTACCCGGACGCGCTTGCCGGCCTGGATGCCGCCGGCATCGTTCAGCTGCGCGACCTGTACTTCCGCGAGGTGGCGCGGTACCTGCCCGATCGGAGCGAGGCCATCCTGGTCGACAAGATGCCTCTCGACATCATCGATGCCGGTCTGATCCACCGGCTGTTCCCGCAGTCGCGCATCATCCTGGCCCTCCGCCATCCCTGCGACGTGGTGCTGAGCGGCTTCATGCAGGCGTTCCGCCCCAATGCCGCCATGGTGCATTTCGCCACCCTGGAGGGCACGGCCCGGCTCTACGCCCAGGTGATGGGGTTGTGGGAACGGTACCGCACCCTGCTGCCGCTGCCGGTGCTGGCCACCCGGTACGAGGACCTGGTGGCCGACTTTGCCGCCGAGACCCGGCGCATCCTGGATTTCCTGGCGCTGCCCTGGGACGACGCGGTGCTGGCATACCGCGAACGCGCCAAGGGACGAACCATCGCCACCCCCAGCTACCACCAAGTGGTGCAGCCGATCTACGCCCGCTCCGTCGCCCGCTGGCGCAATTACCGGGAGCAGCTTGAGCCGGTGCTGCCGATGCTCGGGCCGTGGGCGGAGCGGTTCGGCTATGGCCTCGACGACAATCCGGCCGCGGAGGCTTGAGCCGGCCCATCGGCAAGCCCGCCGATGGCCGCGAAGCCGGCGGCACCGCTCAACTTGAGCCGCAGGGCGGCGGCTCCGCCGATGCCGCCGAGGGCATAGACCGGGATCCGGCTGGCCCGCACCAAGCGGGCAAACCGGACTGGACCCAGCGGGACCGCTTCCGGGTGGCTTGCGGTCGGAAACACCGGTGACAGCAGTACCGCGTCCACGCCGGCGCGGGTCGCGGCCGCAATCGCCGCCGCCGAATGCGCCGCCGCCGTCACCAGCCAGCCGGGGCGGCGAAGCCGCCGCCACACCCCGCTGCCGTGGCGCAGCGACCGCTCCGGCAGGTGCAGGCCGTCGGCGGCGCAGGCGCGGGCCAAATGCGGATCTGCCGCAATCAACAGACGGAGGCCGCGGCGGCGGCACGTGGCGGCGAGCCTTGCCGCAACCTGGGCACGTTCGCGATCGTCGGCATGGCGCAGGATCACCGCCGCCCCCCGCGGCAGCCGGGCGATCGCCGCCAACGGGTCCGGAAGCCGCTCGGGATCGGTCATCAGGATCAGTCGGGGCAGATGCCGCTGGCCATGCGGCCAGTTCAACCGGCGCGCAACCTCTGCTAGGGTTGCCATGGTTCATCCAAGCGAGCGACCGGGAGACTGATGGTGCACGCGGAGGCCACGACAGGCGCCGACATCGGCGCCAATCTTGCCGCGGTCAAGGCCGAGATCGCCAAGGCGGCAGCGGCGGTGGGCCGGGATCCCGTCTCGATCACCCTGGTCGCGATCGCCAAGACCCACGGCCCCGACGCCCTTCGCGCCGCCATTGCCGCCGGCCAGCGGGTGTTCGGCGAGAACCGGGTGCAGGAGGCCGAAGCCAAATGGCCCCCGCTGAAGGCGGAGGTTCCCGACCTTCGTCTGCACTTGGTCGGCCCACTGCAGCGCAACAAGGTGAAGCGCGCCCTCGACCTGTTTGATGTCATCGAAAGCCTCGATCGTCCCGCCCTGGCCCGCGCCCTGGCCGAGGCGATGGAGCGGTCGGACCGCCGTCCTGACCTGCTGATCCAGGTCAATACCGGGGAGGAGCCGCAAAAAAATGGCATTCTGCCGCAGCAGGCGGATGCCTTCATCCGCGGCTGCCTGGACGATCTCGGCCTGCCCATTCGCGGCCTGATGTGCGTACCGCCGGTGGACGAGGAGCCGGCGCTGCACTTCGGGTTCCTCAAGAGTATCGCCGAGCGCAACGGCTTGGCGGAACTCAGCATGGGCATGACCGCGGACTTTCCCGTGGCGGTTCGCTTCGGAGCCACCATGATCCGGGTCGGCACGGCCATCTTCGGCTCGCGCCCGTCCCTCGCACCCTGAGACGCACTGGATGCCTCCGGGCCGCCGGCTTTACCCGGGCCGGATCCGCGCCTCGGCCTCGGCAATCCGTCCGGTATCTTCGGTCCAGGTGAGCGCGAGGGTCCCCGGGGTCTCCGGTGCCACATGGAAGCGGAGGAACGGGTTCGCCGCCAGCGACCGGTAGTACCGGGCTCGCAGCACCGGCTCGCCGTTGAGGCGGGCTTCAAACCGGTCGATGATCCGCTCCGGGATGGGATCGCCGGCCTCGTCCAGGCGCAAGCCCGTCTCCATCGGGTGGTTGATCAGGGTCAGCACCTCGGCCGGCTCTCCGGCCCGGGCGGGCGCTGTCACCCGCACCCGGGTGTCCAGGTCGGCCGGGGAATCGTAGGTGTCGGCGCGCACCAGGCAGCCGCTGATGGTGACGCGGATGTCCCGGGCGGTGGCGAGCACGCGTCCTCTGCTGGTCCGGGCGATGGCGATGACGGACTGGGACTCATTGAGCCGCACCCGGGTCGACAACTCCGCCCGCCCGGCCCGGGGCGTCAATTCGACGGCCAGGATCTCCGGGCTGGGATTGCGGTCGGCAAACAGGTGAATGGATTGGACGAAATCGTCGTCGGTCATCGGGCTGTCGACGGTGACCGCCACCGACACGGCTGATCCGTCCTCGGAGACCAGCGGCAGGTCGAGGCGGATGCCGGTGGTGTCCGGTACGGTGTCGCCAATCAGATCCCGGGCCGCGTCCAGGCGCTGCCACGGCCCCGCTGCCAGCGCCCCAACGGGCTGCAGCATGGCGCAGGCGGCGAGACCGGCCGCGGCGGCCAGGACGTCGCGGCGCCGGACGGATCGTATCAGGCTGCGGCCGTGCATGGTCATCGGTGCTCCCATCGAATATCCGCTGAGATGGGGGCAAATGCTCCCGATTTACATCCCCCGAACGCGCAATGGGCCACGAAGGGCGATGGCGGCGCCCGACAGGATGCTGGCGAAGGCCGCCAGCGAGGTGAGTGCCAGGGTCGACATGCCGGTCAGGCCCTGACCGATGGAGCAACCCACGGCGAGCGCCCCGCCCACCCCCATCAGGCTGCTGCCGGTGATCGACCGAAGCATGTGGCCGGGACTGCTGAACCCTTCCAGCCGGAAGCGGGCGGTCGCCAGTGCCGTCACCGCCGATCCTGCCAGGACCCCGAGCACCGTGGCGACTGCGAAACTGAGCGCCATCCCGGTTGACAGCATGAGGTACTGAAGGGTGGAACCCACCGGCGCCACGAAGGTCAGCGACGCCACCGGCACCGGCTCGAAGTCGTCGGCACCGAGGTAGCCGGTGGTGAGCCAGCCGAGCGGGATCAGCAGGCCGATGACGATGCCGCCGCTGACATCCAGCCGCGCGCGGCGGAAATCGCGATGGCCGAACGCGAAGATCAGGAGAAGCCCGGCGATCAGCACCACAGGGAGCCACCGCGCGGCCAGTGTCCCCCAGCCCCAGCCTTGCATCAGCCCGGCCAGCGTCGGCGGAACCAGACCGACCGGTATCGTCGAGACGTCGGCCGCCAACACCCGGAGCGGTGCCAACACGCCGGCGAGCGTCGCATAGCCGGCAAGGCCGACGCACATCAGTACCACGAACGATCTCAGATTGCCGCTGCCGAGCAGGACCAGCGCCCGTGATCCGCAGCCGTTGGCGAGCACCATGCCGTAGCCGAAGACCACGCCCCCGAACACCACCAGGGGCCACGACACCACGTCCCGCAGGTAAAGGGAGCGGCCGTAGCTGACGAACCCCGCCGCCTCGATCGCTTGCGACCCGGCCAGGGCGACGGCGAGAGCGAGCGCGAACGTCCGGATCTTGATGCCGTCGCCGTCCACCAGCCAGTTGCGCAGGCCGCGGGTGAGGCAGAACCCCACCACCAACCCCATGGCACCGAAAACAAGACCAAGCCCGAAGCCGACCGGGGCGACCCAGTCAAGCGGGCTCATTCGGATTGCTTCAGCAGGCGAACCAGGCACAGCAACGGCTTACTTCCCCGCCGTGCCCCAGGTATCGTTGCTGATGGCGGCATACCAGGCGGCTCCGTAGCGGGCCTCCCGGGTGCGGAAGGCATCGGGCGCTTCCCTGGGGCTGACCCCGCCGGAGCCCTCGACCTCGGCAATCTTGCCATCGACCACGTGGTAGATGCCGGCAACCGAGATGCCGTAGCCCGGGGCGATCAGGCTGTAGCACGTGTTGGACCAGGACGGCGCCGGTGGTTCCCGACCTTCAAGCGTTGCGACGATGGCGGCCGCCACCACCTTGGCCTGGGTGTTGGCGCAAAACCCCGACTTGGGCATGGGGGCCGCGACGGTGGCATCGCCGACCACGTAGATATCGTCCACCAGTGCCGATTCGAACGTCGCCGGCTTCACCGGCACCCAGCCGGATTCGTCGGTGACGCCGGCGCGCTCGGCGATGAAGCCAGCCTTCTGTGGCGGCACCACGTTCAGCACGTCGGCCTTGTGGCGGGTGCCGAACTCCGTCTCCACTTCCAGGGTGTCGGCGTCCACCCGCACCACCTTGCCGTCGTTGGACAGGCTGACCCATTCGATCATGTCGCCGTACTGGCTCTCCCAGCCGTCAATGAACAAGGCCTGCTTGGAGAACGAGTCCTTGGCGTCCAGCAGCAGAATCTTCGACCGCGGCTTGTGGGTCTTCAGGTAGTGGGCGACCATCGCCACCCGCTCGTACGGACCCGGCGGGCAACGGTACGGGTTGGCGGGCGCCGCCAGGATGAACAGGCCGCCGTCCTCCATCGCTTCGAGCTGGCTCTTGAGCAGCCGGGTCTGCGGCCCGGCCTTCCAGGCGTGCGGCGCCTTGTCGGCCGCACCTTCATCGTAACCCTCGATCGCGCCCCACTGCATATCCACGCCCGGTGACAGCACCAGTTTGTCATAGGCGATGTCCTCCCCGTTGCGGGTGCGCACCGATTTCGCATCAGGGTCCACCCCATCGGCCCAGGTATGCAGGACGGTGACGCCATAGGTGTCCCGGAGTTCGTCATAGCCGTGTCCGATGGACTCGAACTCCCGCAGCTCGCCCAGGTAGAGGTTGCTGAACGGGCAGGTGTAGAACCGCTCCGCCGGCTCGATCAGGGTGACCGCGATGTCGGGGTTGCGTCGCTTGATGTATTTGGCGGCAGTGGCGCCCCCGAAGCCGCCCCCGATCACCACGACATGGGGCGCCGCGGCCTTGGCGACCCTCGGCCCACCCCAGGAGGCGAGGGCGGCGCCGGCTCCGGCGGCGCCCAGCAGCGTCAGCGCCCGCCGGCGGTTGATCAGCAGTGCCATGGCGGTCCTCCCGGTTTTCAGGGGTTGGCGGCGGCGAGGTGGCGAGCGATCGCTTCGATCTGCTCATCGGTGAAGCCGCGGGCCAGCCGGTTCATGATGGTGGTGTTGGGTACCTCATCGGCCTTGAACGCCAGCAGCTGCGCCTGCAGCACCCGGGCCGGCTTGCCGATGATCGGTGGAATATCCGGCGGGATGCGACCGTCCATGGCATGACAGTTGGCGCAGCCGTCGGCCAGGACCGATGCCTCCTCGTCGGAAATTGCCAACGCCGGGCCGGCAGCGAGCCCGACCACCATCCCGACTGCGACCGCCAGCCCAGCCGCTCTCCGAAAGCGCTTCATTGCCGTGAAGACCTCCCGCCGATTGTGCGACCCCTGCTCGTAAATCATCTCGATCCCCAACTCCGAGATGGGGAATCACTATCACGGGCGGCGGAGCCATGGCAACCGGGATTCCCCGGGCCCGGCGCGGACGCCGTCGCGCAGCGGGTGGCCTCGCTCAGGCTTTGATCGACGGGCCCGACGGCTGTCGCGAGGCACGAACCACGCGATGAACAAAGCCGAGTTTATCAATCACTTTCGGGGCCAGGACGAAGGGGTAAGCATGCTCGTGCCCCATGCTGCGGTTGAGGCTGTTGAGGGCCAGCGTGAGCGGAAACCAGTGGGCAATCACACGTTGGAAATCTTCATGATCATAGGCGTCGATGTCAGTTGAGACATCCAGGATATCGCTCTTCGCCAAGCGCGGTTGCATTCTCAATCCGAACGCAAAGGCCGTTTCCAATGTATCGCAAATGTGCAAGTAGTGGGCCCAGGACTCGGCCCAATCCTCCCAAGGGTGGGTGCTGGCGTAGGCGCTGATGAACCGGTTCGTCCAATCGGCTGGAGGCCCTGCCCGGTAGTGCGCGTCCAGCGCCTGTCCGTAGTTTCTGGTTTCGTTTCCGAAGAGCGCCCGAAAAGGCTCCAGCCAGGAACCGTCGCGCACCAGGCGGTCCCAGTAATAATGGCCCGACTCATGCCGGAAATGCCCCAAAACAGTCCTGTATGGCTCCGCCATGTCGTTGCGCATCCGCTCGCGCACGACAGGATCCGCTTCGGCGATATTGAGGGTGATCAAGCCTTGCGAATGTCCGGTCAGGACGCGTCCGTGCTCATGGAACGTCGGTTCCGCCTCCGCCAGGAAATCGAACGCGAGGCCCCACGATACTTGGCTCAGCGGCTCGACCGCGAGTCCCAGCCGCAACAGGGAATAGAGGAGCCACCGCTTCTCGGCTTCGAGTGTCTGCCAGAGAGCCTTGTTGTTCTTGTATCGTAGATCGGGGATGGTTCGATTGAGCCGGCAGGAGACGCAAAAACGCGTGTCATCGTCCGCATGAACCATCCAGTTGCAAACACCGTGATCCACATAGTTGGCGCAGAGCCGATAAAGACCATCGTCACCGACGGGGCTCCACAACGTCTGCCCGGCTGACGCAAGGGCGGCCATGGCCGTCCTGTCGGGCAAAAATCCGAGTTGGGCGCCACAGCGCCCGCAAAAAACATTGTCAAAGTAGAGCAGATTGCGGCAAACCGAGCAGACGAAAAGCTTCATTCGGGCACGGTTTGCTCAGGATGCAACAGCTCGGCTAAGGTAATGGGGGCACCCTCAAGTCAACTGGCCGACAACGAGCGCGGCGTGGGTGACTGCCCGGGCCACGCCCCTTGAGCCGGCTTGAACCAGTTACGCGTGGAGTGCCCCTTCGGTCACTTGAAGCGATCTAGTGCTTTCTTGAAAGAGTCCGATATATTCTCAAACGCGGACTCCATGCCTTCTCTCATTTTTTCCCACGCACTATCGCTGGCCGCCTTGACCTCATCGATTTTATTTTCCGCTTCGTCCCGCTGTTTCTTCAATGAGTCAATTTCTTGATCATATTTGATTCTCATGTCGGCCTCGGCCTCTTTGGCCTTGGCCTGGAGTTCGGCGATCTGGGCATTCCACTCGTCGATTTTTGCCTTCATTTTGTCGATATATGCCTCGCGTTTGCTCATGGCGCCCTCTTCGATTGACCAATGGTTGATGGCGGCGAAGTCCGCTCCGCCGCCGACAAATTGAAAACACGATGAAGCGGCAAAAGTTTCGTGCGATGTGCCCTGACGTGAGCCCATGATTGTTGAGCCCCTCGCCGATGCTCCTCAATTCGCGCGGAATCTAGCGCCGCGCGATGCCGTCACGTTCAACGAGGGCTCGGCCGACACGGTAATGGGGTTCACCGTCGCGGCGGATGCACAAGGCCGATCTTGCAGGCGGGAGGCACTGGGGCGTTCACTTCTGATGGGCGGCGTGGACAGCGGCGATGATCCGATCTTGCACGACCGTGTCCAGATAGGGGTGCATGGGCAGGCTCAGCACCCGGGCGCTGAGGTGGTCGGAGACCGGCAGGGCCCCGGCCGCGCATGGATAATGCCGGTAGGCGTCCTGGCGGTGCAGCGGCTTGGCGTAGTAGATGGCGGTGGGCACCCCGGCGGCCTGCAAACTGGCGGCAACCCGGTCGCGGCGGTCGGTGGTGATGGTGAATTGTGCCCACACCGACGTGGCGCCGAAGCGCACGGACGGCACCCCCATGGCGTCGCCGAGACCGGCGGCATAGCGGTCGGCGATCCGCTGGCGGGCGGCGATCTCATCCGGGAAGATCGCGAGCTTCTCCAGCAGAACAGCCGCCTGCAAGGTGTCCAGCCGGCCATTGATGCCGATGCGGACGTTATCGTACTTGTCCGCCCCCTGGCCGTGGACGCGGATCGAGCGCATCACGTCGATGAGCGCCGAATCGTTGCTGAACACGGCACCGCCGTCGCCGTAGCAGCCGAGCGGCTTGGCCGGGAAAAAGCTGGTGGCCGTGGCATCGGCGAACGTGCCGACTCGCCCGCCATCCAAGGTCGCCCCGAAGCTCTGGGCCGCATCGCCCAGCACCTTGAGGCCGTGGGCCTCGGCAATCGGCCGGATCGCGGGGTAATCGGCAGGCTGGCCGAACAGGTCCACCGGTACCACCACCCGGGGTCGGAGCCCGGCCGCCTCGGCGGCGGCGATGCCGGGCTCCAGACCCGCCGGGTCGATTGTGAAGTCGTGCTCGAGAACATCGACGAACACCGGGGTGGCGCCCGCCAGCACCACCACCTCGGCGGTGGCAACGAAGGTAAAGCTTGGCACCAGCACCGCGTCGCCGGGCCCCACCCCCCACGCCATCAGCGGCAGCAGCAACGCATCGGTACCGCTGGAGCAGGTAAGGCAGAAGCCGGCGCCGGTGAAGCCGGCCAGTGCCGCTTCCAGTTCCGCCACCTCGGGCCCCAGGATGTAGGCGCCGTGGCCGAGCACCCGATCGATGCGGCGGCGCAGGCCGTCGGCAATGCGCGCCTGCTGCGCCTTCAGGTCGATGAACGGGATCGGGGGGGCTTCGGCGGTCATCCGGCCGTCTCCTTCGGTTGAGCGGGATATCGAAACATGGGCTGGTGGTGCGGTCTTGGTTGTGTCCGGCCGTGCGGCCCGGAAACGAGTGCCCGGGGTTCCGGCTCCGACTGCCGCTCGGCACTGCCGGCCGCCTGGACAGGTTCCGGGTGGAATGCTATCGCCGTGGGGAGTCCAGTCGTACCGCCCCGCTCAGGCTGGAGACAACCGCCGAGAAAGCCATGGTGAAGGAAAAGCCCGTCGTCGTCGTCACCCGCAAGCTGCCCGACACCATCGAGACTCGAATGATGGAGTTGTTCGACGTCCGCCTCAACCTTGATGACACACCGTTCTCGGCGGCGCAGCTCCGCCAGGCAATGACCACGGCCGACGTTATCGTCCCCACCGTCACCGACCGTCTCGACAAGGCGCTGATCGACGCTGCGGGCGACCGGCTCAAGCTGATCGCCAACTACGGCACCGGAGTCGACCACATCGACCTCAAGGCCGCCCGCGCCCGTGGCATCATCGTCACCAACACCCCGGACGTGCTCACCGAAGACACCGCGGAGATGACCATGGCGATGATCCTCGCGGTGCCGCGGCGGCTGACCGAGGGGGAACGGGTGCTGCGGGCCGGCGATTGGAAGGGCTGGTCGCCCACCTGGATGCTGGGCCACCGGGTTTCCGGCAAGCGCCTCGGCATCCTCGGCATGGGCCGGATCGGCCAAGCGGTGGCACGCCGGGCACGGGCCTTCGACATGGCCATCCATTACCACAACCGGCGGCGCGTCCACCCGGACATCGAGGCGGAGCTGGATGCCACCTACCACGAGAGCCTGGACCAGATGCTGGCCCGCATGGACATCATTACCGTGCACTGCCCGCATACGCCGGCGACCTACCACTTGCTGTCGGCGCGCCGGCTCAAGCTGTTGCAGCCCCACGCCTACATCGTCAACACCGCCCGCGGCGAGATCATCGACGAGACCGCGCTGGTCCGCATGCTGCGCAGCAAGGAGATCGCCGGTGCCGCCCTCGACGTCTACGAGAACGAGCCGGAAGTCAATCGCAAGCTGTTACAGCTCGAGAACGTGCTGCTGCTGCCGCATATGGCGTCCGCCACCATGGAGGGACGCAACGCCATGGGCGAGGTGGTGATCGTCAACATCCGGAGCTGGGCCGACGGCCACCGCCCGCCCAACCGCATCCTGCCCGAGGACTTGGGGTTTTAGGCGCGGACGCCGGCCAACCCGGGCCGAGCCGGTTGTGACGCGACGGCAAAGGTCGGAGTCGTGCCAGTGGGCCGGTAGATGCCGCGCTGATCGGGCACCGGTTCGAACGCCTGGGTCACCCCGATCACCGTCTCGGCGCCGCCGAGGAACAGGAAGCCATCGGTGGCGAGCTGGCGGCTGACTTTCTCGAGAATCACGCTCTTGGTGGGCGGATCAAAGTAGATCAGCACGTTGCGCAGAAAGATCAGGTCGAACCGGCCGAGCCCGCGCAGGTCATCCAGGAGGTTAACCGTCCTGAACATGACCTTGCGGCGCATCTCTTCCTTGAGCTGCCAGCTGTCACCCGACTTGGTGAAATGCTTCAGAAGCATCGGTGTGGGCAGGCCGCGCTGCACCTCGAACTGGGAGTAGAGTCCATTCCGGGCCTTGGCCAGGACCGAGGGCGCGATGTCGGTGGCGACGATCTGCCAAGTCCATCCCTCCAGCCTAACCCGCTCGTCGTCCAGCACCATGGCCAGCGAATAGGGCTCCTGCCCGGTGGAGCAGGCGGCACACCAGATGCGGAGCTGCCGGGTATCCGCCCGCGCCGCGAGAAGCGCCGGCAGCACAAAGCTGCGCACCAGCTGGAACGGCTTGATATCGCGGAAGAACGACGTCTCGTTGGTGGTCATCGCCTCGACCACGTCGTCGATAAGAGCCCGGTCCCCGGTCCGCAGGGCGTTGACGAATTCGCGGAAGTCGGTGAGCCCGCGGGAGCGGATCAGCGGCCTGAGCCGGCTTTCCAGCAGGTACTCTTTGTCCGCGGTCAGGATCAGGCCGGAGCGCTGCTTCAGGAGACCGGCAAGGTAGGCGAAGTCGTGCGGGCTCATCGCTTCTGCCTCCCGCTCAAGGTCCGGGCAAACCCCGCCAGTTCCATGAGTGGCAGCACCGCCGCGCAGAGCCCCGCCTCGGCGACCGCCCCCGGCATGCCCCAGACGACGCTGGAGCGTTCGTCCTGCGCAATCACGGTGCCACCGCTCTCGATCACCGCCCGGGCGCCGGCGAGGCCGTCGGAACCCATCCCGGTCAGCACCACCGCCAGCACCGCCGGGCCGAACGTCTCCGCGGCGCTGGCGAACAGCGGGTCCACCGAGGGCCGGCAGAAGTTCTGCGGCGGATCCTGGGCGAGCTTGAGGATTTTCGCGCCCCTACCGTCCCGCCCGATCCGCATGTGGTGATCGCCCGGCGCAATACGGATCTCGCCGCCGGCCAGAGGTTCACCGTCGCGGGCTTCCGTGCACCGCCGCCCGGTCTGGCCTGCGAGGTGCTGGGCCAGGATGGCGGTGAAGGTGGGCGGCATGTGCTGCGAGACCAAAATGGGCAGGTCGAAACCTGGACCGAGGCCGCCGAGGAAGGCTCTCAGTGCCTGGGGTCCGCCAGTGGAGGAGCCGACCGCCAGCAGCTGGGGCCGCTGCAGGCCGGGCGGGCGCAGGGTGATCGGCTTGGGGGCTGCGGCGACCGGCTGCGGCACGCGCTCCGGCCGGACGTTGCCGGCGACCGCTGACGGGGCGCGGTTGTCTCTGTTCCCGGGCAGCCGGCCCCGGCGGATGGCCCCGTGGGTCAGCACCTTGTCCAGGATTTCGCGACGGAAAGCATCGCTGCCGTTGCCGGCGCCGCTGATGTCCCGGCTGGCGGTCGGCTTCGGGACGTAGTCGGCAGCGCCGGCCTCGAGACAGCGGATGGAGATGTCGGCGTTGCGGGTGGACAGGGTCGAGGCGATGATCACCTTGATGCCCGGTGCCAACTTCAAGAGCTCGGGCAGGGTTGTGATCCCATCCATGACCGGCATCTCGATGTCGAGAACGACGACGTCGATGGTCTGGCGCTGCATCACGTCGAGGGCGAGCCGTCCGTTGGCCGCGGACGCCACCACCCGAATACCGGGATGGCCCTCCAGGATGCGGGAGATCAGGCCGCGGATGACCACCGAGTCATCCACCACCATCACTCGGACGGGCTGGTCAGGGGTGGTGGCCGACGATGCGGCGGCGGGCGGTTGTTTGGCGACAGGGACCATGGTTGCGAGGGGACCCTAAAGGACGCCAACCAGGGTGAACTTGGTTTCGACGATGTCCTTGTCGAATGGCTTCATGATGTATTCGTCGGCACCGGCTGCGAGGGCCTGCTCGATGTGCGGCAACTCGTTCTCCGACGTGCAGAACACCACCTTGGGCCGGCCACCGTCGGGGCGGGCGCGCAGGGCGTGCAGGAACTCGAGGCCGTTCATGACCGGCATGTTCCAGTCCAGCAGGACCACGTCCGGCATGCGCGCCTCGCATGCTTCCAGCGCCGCCGCGCCATCCGCCGCTTCTGCGGTCTCGAAGCCCAGCTGGCGCACGATGCCCCGGGCGACGGACCGGACCACGCGGGAATCGTCGACGATCAGACACGCTTTCATGACGTGATCAGCTCCCGGTCCAGAGTGAGTCAGAGTGGCCGGCGCCCAAATGTCGCGGCGGAGCGGCTAACAATACGTGAACGGGGCGGGGCCGGCCGTCAGGGGGCGGGGTCGCGATCCCACGGGAAGTCGATCCAGACATCCTGGGGGACTTCTTGGACGAAGGTGTCGACCAGCCGCCGTCCGGCCGGCTTGGCATAAAGGGTGGCGAAATGCGCCTTCGGCAGCATCCGCCTCGCGGTTTCGGCGGTGGCGCCGCTGTCGGCCAGGTCATCCACCATCAGCCAACCGGCGCCACCGTCCAGGATGCCGGTCGCCGCCGTCTTGACCACCTGAACCGGGCCCTTGCGGCGGCCGTCATAGCTGGCGATGCAGATGGTATCGATCAGCCGGAGATCGAGCAGCCGGGAGATGATGGCCGCCGGGACCAAGCCGCCCCGGCTGATCGCGACCAAGCCACGCCAGGGCCCGGCTGTGGCCAGCCGGGCGGCGAGGTCGGCGGCATCCCGATGGGTTTCATGCCAGGTGACCGCGTGCACAGACCCTGCGGCGAGAAGCCCCGTGGCGCGGTCCATGTCGCTTCCGGTCTCTACCACCGCCCGATGTCCCGTCCGTTCAGTGTTGGCTCATGGTGGCGATGATGGGCGGACGGCGGCACCGAGTAAAGCCGGACGACGTGCCCGCGTGGCGCCGGCGCATCACGACACGCGCAACGAACTCTCCTCCCCGCCGATCCGGTCGCGAAGATGCGCGCGAAGATCGGCATCGGCAGTCCTGGCGTGCTTGTTCAGCCAGTGACGGAAGAAGGCCGCAACCGCCGGCCAGTCGGGCGGCACGAAAGCCACGTCAAGGTTGTGGAGCATGTCCTCGGCGTCGCTGAGCAGCCGGTCGTGTTCCGCCTTGTGATCGGCATAGGCGGGATAGTCGGCAAGCCGCATCACCCACTCTTCGTTGCGGAAGTGCGCTCGAGCGTAGGACAGCAGCGCCGCGACGCTGTCCCGGAAAAGCGACACGTCCTCCGTTTCCAGAGTCAGGACCATCGCCTGCCACAGCTCGCCCAGCCGCCGATGGTCCTGCTGCACTAGCGAAAGCGCTGCCGCAAGATTTTCCGGTGCGTCGGGACCGGCAAACATATCGTTCCGCCTCCTGTTCCGCCTCGATGTCGCAAGACCACCCTGCTGACCGCGAGGGCGGTCGATCGACCGTGAGATGGGAAGGCGCCTTCGCACTTGCAAAAACGGCGGCGCGGTTGTCCGCCGGGTGTGGTATCCGTGCCGCTGCCCCCGGGCCGGGTCAGACCCGTTGTGCCTGCCGGACCTTCAGCAGCTCCATGATCATCGCCGAGGTCTGCTCGATGGATTGGCTGGTCACGTCGATCACCGGCCAGTTGTTGCGGGCAAACAGTCGGCGGGCGTCCAGTACCTCCCGACGCACGACGTCGAGGTCGGCATAGGCGTCCCCGGGGTTTTGCTTGAGCATGGTGAGGCGCTTGGCGCGGATCCGCACCAGATACTCGGGCTGCATGGTCAACCCCACGATCAGCGGCTTCTTCGTCTTGCTGAGCGCGTCAACCACGGGCATGCCGGGCACTAGCGGCACGTTCGCCGCCCTGACCCCGCGATGGGCCAGGTACATGCAGGTCGGGGTCTTGGTCACCCGGGAGACGCCCACCAGCACGACCTCGGCGCTCTCGATGTCATGGCCGCCGATGCCATCGTCGTGGGCCAGGGTGAACCGCATGGCATCCAAGCGACGAAAATATTCCTCGTCCATCATGTCACGAGGACTGGCGCGGAAGCGCACGACCGCACCGGTATGGTCTGCCAGGGTGGAAACGAACGGTTCCAGGACGAACAGGCAGGGCACGTCGAGAACCCCGCAGCCTTCCTCCAGAGCCCGGCGATTGGTCTTCTCCGACAGGGTATGGAACACCACGCCCCGGGTCTCGGCGATTACGGCCAGAACCTCGTTCACCCGCTCGATCGACCGCACCAGGTTCCAGACGAACCGCTCTGCATTAAGGTTCTCCAACTGGCCGAGGACGCTTCGCGCCAACAGATCGATCAGCTCCCCTGAAGAGGGAGAGACCAGATGCAGGACGACGTGCTTGCTCTCCATCATCTCCCCCCGGAATCGGTTGCACGAGCGGCCGGTTCAGCGATGATAGCCGCCGTCGAGGCGGAGCACGCTGCCGTTGATCATCACGTTGCTGATGACGTGGAGAACCAGGCGCGCGAACTCGGCGGGGTCGCCGAAACGGTGCGGAAACGGCATCTGGGATGCCAGGCGGGCGTTGAGGTCCCGCTCCAGCGTGAACAGGGTCGGGGTGCTGAATAGGCCTGGGGCGATGCCGATGACGCGGATGCCGGCTTCGCCCAGTTCGCGGGCGGCAGGCAGGATCATGCTGACCACGCCGCCCTTGGAGGCCGAATAGGCGGCCTCGCCGATCTGGCCCTCGTAGGCGGACACCGAAGCGGTGGAGATGATCACCCCGCGCTCACCGTCGGTCTTGCTGGCAAGCGAGGCCATGTCGGCGGCGGCCAAGCGCATCATGTTGAAGGTGCTGATCAGGTTCACCTCCACCAGGTAGCGGAACGCCTCCAGCGGCATCGGTTTGCCCCGGTCGAGGATGCGCTGGGGATGAGCCCGACCGACGCAGTTGACCAGCACCCGCGCCGGGCCGTGCATCTCCCGCGCGTAGGACCACGCGGCTTCCGCCGCCTCCGCATCGGCCAAGTCGCACGGCACCCCGAGCCCGCCGATCTTGGTGGCGACCGCCTCCACGCCCTTGGGATCGATGTCGATCACCGCCACCTTGGCGCCGGCCTCGGCGAGATGCAGCGCGGTCTCGGCGCCGAGACCGGATGCACCGCCGGTGACGACCGCCGAACATTGCCACAAATCCATCGTGCTGCCCCTCCCCAACCTCGTTGCCTGTACCGTCGCGCGGCGTTTGACCGTCGTCCGCATGCCGGAAGGGATGCCCGGACAACGGCTCCGGAACGGCTCCGTACCCCCCGCCGCCAATTGCAGGCTACAGGATTGTGAACCCGGCAAGAACGTCAATCTGCATCGCCGGCAAGGCCCTTTGCGTCCCGAGCCGAACCCGGGGCCGGCTTGGCCCTTGATGCGTCGGCGATGTGGCCGCGTTGCCGAGGTACCGCGGTGGTCGGCTAGTGCCCGTACGGATCCGGTGTTGGCCGGCCGCTGGCCACATCCGGGCGATCGGGGCGTGCCTCGTAGGCTTCGATCGCCGCCATCAGGTCTGCGAGTTCCTGATTGCTCTTTACCGTCGCTCCGGTGCCGCGCAAGTCATCGGCGCGGGCCAGCGCGTCCCGGTATTCATCGTTGTTGTTGATGCGCATCTGGGACCCTTCTCACTGTCCGTTGCCAGCCGGGAAACTGCAATCTTCTACGCCGCCAGGATCAGTTCCGCGCCGGCTTCGGCCATCAACTTCAATGCTTCCTTGCCGCCTTCCTCGGTCACCGGGCGGGTCGCGTCCTGGATGACATGCACGGAAAACCCGGCCTTGCGCCCATCCAGCACGGTCGCCTTGACGCACACGTCCTGAGCCAGTCCACCGACCCAGAGCCGGCGCACCCCCTTCTCATGCAGGTGTTTGGCCAGGCCCGTATCGTCGAATACGGAGTTCTGGTCATGGTCGAACCGGGTGCCCTTGGTGACCACGATGACCTCCGGCGGCAGGCGAAGGTCCGGGTGGAACGCCGCCCCCTCCGTGTCCTGGACGCAATGCACCGGCCACGGCCCCCCTTCGCCGTCGAAGCTGGGATGCGCCACGG
>REES01000104.1 GCA_007694935.1 Rhodospirillales bacterium | reverse complement strand
ACGTGGCGCTGGCCGATGCCGCCCGGCGGGCGGAGGCCGTGGCGGCGGAGGTGGAATTGCCGGAGGCCGCGCGGTTCCAGCGCGCCCGCGCCCTGGTCCGCAACGCCCTCACCGAGGCCGAGATCGCCCCGGAGATCGACCGCTTGGTTGCCCAGCTCCTGGACCAGCCCGGCGTGTGACGACCGGTCGGAAGCGTCTTCCCCGGCTGGTCGCCACCGCCCGGATCGGGGCGGCAGTCGGCCTTGCGACACGCGGGTTTTGACAACCGGCGACCCGTGCCTATACTGCCGGGCTCCACTTCCGGGAACGCGGGTGGTAACGCCCCGCTGCCGTGGATGAACGGGCTGCCGGCCACGCCGGCGGCCGGCGGCGGCCTACCGGGACAATAAACCGACAAACCCGAGGGACCGCCCACGCGGATCCCCAACGAGGATATCAGACCGACATGACTAAGCGCGTGCAGTCCAAGTACAAGATCAACCGCCGCCTCGGGGTGAACCTGTGGGGGCGGCCGAAAAGCCCGATCAACCGCCGGGAGCACGGTCCCGGCGTGCACGGCCAGCGCCGGCGCAAGCCCACCGATTTCGGCACACAGCTCATGGCCAAGCAACGGCTCAAGGGCTATTACGGCAACATCAGCGAGAAGCAGTTCCGCAAGTACTACGCGGAAGCGGTGCGCCGCCGGGGCGACACCTCGGAGAACCTGATCGGCCTTCTGGAACGGCGTCTGGATGCGGTGGTCTACCGGATGAAGTTCGTGCCGACGGTGTTCGCCGCCCGCCAGTTCGTCAACCACGGCCACGTCACCGTCAATGGCCGGCGGGTCAACATCCCGTCCTACTTGGTCAACGAGGGCGACGTGATCGCGGTCAAGAACGCCTCGCGGGAGATGATCCTGGTGCTGGAGGCGGTGGAGTCGCCGGAACGGGACGTCCCCGACTACCTCGACGTCGACCACAACAAGATGCAGGGTACGTTCGTGCGGACACCGAAGCTGGCCGACGTGCCCTATCCCGTGCAGGTGGAACCGAGCCTGGTGATCGAGTTCTACTCCCGCTGACCGGGGTCCGGGCCGGCCGATCCGGCTTTCGGCCGCAGCACCGTCAGATGGGGGAACGCCGCCGCCACCGCCTCCGTCCGGAGGGGTAGCGGGATCATCTCCCGCCGCTGCCACAGCGCCACCTGGTCGGTAAAGGTGCGGCTGCCGAGCCAGCCGTCCTGGCCGCCCAGGAGCACGGCATGGTTCGCGTCCAGGTCGGCGAGATCGGAGACATGGCGGGCGTTGGCGCCGTAGCGCACCGCATGGCGCTTGCCGGCGAAGCCGTGGGCGGTCTTCATCACCGTGTCGTTGCCGCCGCCGGTGGCGGCATCGAGGTGAACGTGGCGGCGGCCTATCAGCGGCAGGCGGGCGAACATGTGCTGGAGGCGGAGCCGGTGCGCCGACCCCCAGGTGCGATGTCGCCGGACCGCCTTGGCCGCCGGCGGCAGCGCCCGTGCCAAGGCCGCCGCCAAGCGCGGTCGCTCCACCGACTGCAAGTCCTCCCGGACCAGCAGCCAGGGATCGGAGAACGCGGCGTAGACCGCCATGTCCTCGCTGCCGTTGAGGATGTGGGCGAAGTGGTACAGCAGAAACTCGAAGGCGAGCGCGCCGGCCGAATTGACGTCATAGCGGCCGTCCCAGCGGGCAATCGAATCAAGCACGATGCGGCCCGCCGGTCCGCCGGTCACCGCTCCGGGCAGGGTGGCGGCAGCGTCCAGGAGGGCGTCGCGGAGCGTCAGCGCCGAGGGCACCAGCACGTCGTGGTGGATGTCGACAATCTGGCGGAGGCCGATCCTGGCATCGCCGCCGAGCAGGGTGCGCAGCCGGAAGATCCGGTCCTCCGAGGAGAAGAAGAACCCCACCGGCACGTCGGACGTCGGCGGCCGATTGTTGGCGGAGGCAACGAAACCTTCCGGCGGATTCCACACCGCCGGCAGGTCGTGGCCAGTAACGAACGCCTCCCAGTGCAAGTGGGCATCCCGCGGCGCCACGATATCCTTCGGCAAATCCGCCGGCCGCCGTGGCAGATGCGCAGCCATGGCCTGACCGACACTGCCGCCGATGTCGGCGAAGATCATGTTCTGGGCCGGCACGGCGAAGCTCTCCAGCGCGTCGCGGAACTCCGCCCATGACCGCGCGCGGTTGACCTTCAGCAGCGCCGTCATCTCGTCGGAGGGCTGGTGGCCGACCCATCGCAGCGCCAGTGGCCGCGGCGCCGAAAACCGCAGCAGCGCCGCATCGGAGATCACCGGCCCCGGTGGTGCCTCCCGTATCACCACATCCTGGTCGGGCCACCAGCGCACCCGGATGCGCTCCCGCCGTTCGGTGAAATCCTGTCTCGCCAAGTCGCCCACGTCGAACAGTTCGCTGCTGGCGGCGTGCAGGCTGGTGCCGCCCCAGGCGATCCACGGGTTGCGTCCCAGCGCCATCGCCGGAATGCCGGGGATCATCAGGCCGACCAGATGGTAGCTGGGGGACCGGTAGCCGGCGATCAGCCACAGGTTGGGAAGAACCACGGGCAGGTGCGGGTCACTCGCCATAAGCGCGGCGCCGCTGGTGCTGCGGTCGGCAGACACCGCGAAGGCATTGCTGCCGGCCCGCCCGAAGGTGGCCAGCGCCCCGTCCATCAGCGCCAGCCTCGGATCGGTGCCGCCCGCGAGGGCCCCGGCACCGCCGGCGAAGCTCGGCAGCGGCGCGGCATTGGCCCCGATCATCCGCTCCCACAGCTTCAGCCAGTCGGGCCGCTGTCGGTGGCGCAGCAGACCGAACCACATCCGCCAAGTGAAGTCGGCGGCGGCGAGCCGGCCGATGGCGAGCAGGTCGGTGACGGTCCACCGCTCCGGTCCAAGCCGAAGCGCCCGGAATTCCGGTGGGCTGAGGGGGGCCTGGTCGATCACGTGGTTGAGGCCGGCGGCGAAGCCTTCCAGCCAGGCGCGGGTTTCCGCCGGGAGTGCCGCCTCCATCGCCGGCACCGCGCGGATGACGTCCATGGTGCGGAGGAAGCGGTCCAGTTCGATGCCGACCGGACCGATCACCTCGGCCGTGCGACCGTAGGCGGCGCGGCGCATCAGCTCGATCTGGCCCAGGCGCAGGTGCGCGTGCACCACGCCGAGGCCGACCGCGAGATCCGAATCGCTGTCCGCCTCGATGAACGGCACGTGATGGTCGTTCCAGCGAATGCTGACCGGCCTACCGACCGGCGCATCCGCGATCGGGATGTTGCGCAGGCGCTCGGCCACCGGAATGCGCGGCCTCGCCCGGATCAGCGCTGCCCGACCGCCGACGGCGGCGATCAGACTGATCAAGCCGGCAAGCGTGCGAAAACGGTTCATTCCGAGACCGTCACGGCTTGGCGCCGGGCGGCTGCGGGGGATGATCCGAGTGTCGGCGGCGATCCACGCCTGTCTCCCGTGGCGGCTTGGGATGAACGGTGTGCGGAGATACGAGCCGCGTGCGGCGGCCCCCCACGGTGATGAAGCCTAGGAAAGCGCCAACCCCGGGTTCGGATCAAGCCTTAAGCGGCAAAGGACCCGCAACTTCGGCCCGCCGTCGGCGCCGTGCACGGCCGGGCGGCCTTCAGCCAAAGGCCTTGAAGGCGATGATGGTGAACGTGTCCTTGACACCCGGCAGGGTCTGGATGCGCTCCGCGACGAAATGGCCAATGTCATCGCCGTCTTCCAGATAGCATTTCAGCAGTAGATCGTAGGCGCCGGATATCGAATGGACCTCGGAGGTCGCCTCGACCTGCTCCACCGCCGCCTCCGCCACCTGGTAGGCCCGGCCGAGCTCGCATTTCACCTGGACAAAAATGGTCTGCATCGCTTGCCCCTGGCCCGCTACCCGGTGCTCCCGGCACGCCAGCGTCCCCCGGCTCAGGACTCCCTGTCAACCAGCTTCGGTTCGCGCAGCAGGAATGCCGGCACATGATCGCCCATGCCGATGACGGGGGCGTCGTCGCCACGAACCGAGTGGCCGGCACGCCCGCGGCGTCTCTCCGCCGCCCGCGGCGTGGGCACGTCTTCCCGCTGCTCGGCGGCAGCCGGTTCGACCGGCGGCCGCGGCGACCGCGCGCGGGTTGGCCTTGGCTCCGGCTTGGGCTCGCCCCGGCGCCCGGCCGGGGCGGCCGCCGCGGCACCCCGCCGGCCCCGGCGCTTGCCGGTCATCAACTCGCCGCCTTCGATGCCGGGCACGGTGACGCGGGGGATCGCCTTGCCGATCAGGCTTTCGATCGCAATGACGTACGGACCGTCCTCCGGCATCGCCACGGTCAGCGCCCGCCCGACCCGACCGGCCCGTCCGGTGCGGCCGATGCGGTGGATGTAGTCCTCTGCCGCGGTGGGCACATCGAAGTTGAAGACATGACTGATACCGGCGATGTCGAGGCCGCGGGCCGCGACGTCGCTGCACACCAGCAGCGCCACGTCGCCGCGCTTGAACCGGCTCAGCACCTCGCTTCGGGCGGACTGCGCCATGTCACCGTGCAGCATGTCGGCATTGAAGCCGTGGCGGGCGAGCGAGCGCTGGACAATGCCGACATCACGCTTGCGGTTGCAAAAGATCAGGGCGTTCTCGACATTCTCCTGGCCGATCAGCGCCCGAAGCGCCGCCCGCTTGACCCGGTGGATGGTGCGGGGCTCGGTGGCGTTGGCGTCACTGACGATCATCAGGCCCTGGGACACCGTCTCCGCCGGGGTGGACGGCGGGCTGACGATGATTTCTTTCGGGTTCATCAGGAAGGCATCGGCGAGCCGGCGGATTTCCGGCGGCATCGTCGCCGAGAACAGCAAGGTCTGACGCATGCGCGACAGCAGGCTGACGATGCGCTCCACGTCCGGGATGAAGCCCATGTCGAGCATCCGGTCAGCCTCGTCGATCACCAGAACGCGCACGTCGTTCATTACCAGATGGCCACGGTCGAACATGTCAAGCAGCCGTCCCGGGGTGGCGATCAACACATCGACCCCGCGGGCCAGCACCCGGACCTGGTCGGCCATGGATTCGCCGCCGATGATCAAAGCCTTGGTGAGTGCCGAGTGGCGGCCGTAGGTGTCGAAGTTCTCCGCCACCTGGGCCGCCAACTCACGGGTCGGCTCCAGGATCAGCGAACGCGGCATGCGCGCCTTGGCATGACCGGCGGACAGGATCTCGATCATCGGCAGGGTGAATGACGCGGTCTTGCCGGTGCCGGTCTGGGCGCACCCGAGGATGTCCCGGCCCATCAGGATGTAGGGGATCGCTTGCGCCTGGATCGGAGTCGCCTCCGTGTAGCCGGCGTCGGTAACCGCCCGCAGGACCTTTTCGCCGAGGCCGAGTTCCGCGAAGCTCATCGGCGACCCCGTGGCCGAGCGGTCGCCTTGGCCGTTGCCTGCGGTTCGGCTAGGCTGGCACCCGTGCCGAGAGGGCGGGTTTCTGCCGCCGCAACAGGAGTGGAACCACCATGCGCATCCAGGCCGGGCAATCGTACCTTCTGGTGGTCGATATCCAGGAAAGACTGGCGCCGGCGGTGGCGGAGCCGGAACAGGTGATCGCCAATACCGCCCGATTGCTGCAGGCGGCCCATCGCCTCGACATCCCGGTCCTGGCGTCCGAGCAGTATCCCCGCGGCATCGGCCAAACGGTGGCGGCGCTGCGGGCGTTGCTGCCCCCCCGGTCGGTGATGGAAAAGATGCATTTCTCGTGCCTCGACGACGGCGCGTGCGCCGAACGGATCCGGTCGCTGCAGCGCCGCCAAGCGGTGGTGGCCGGAATGGAAGCGCATGTGTGTGTCCTGCAGACCGCCGAAGGCCTTATCGAGGCCGGCTACGACGTTTTCGTCGTAGCGGACGCCGTATCATCCCGGGTGCCGGCCAACCATGATCGGGCACTCCAGCGGCTCAGCACCGATGGTGCCCATATCGTTAGCACGGAAATGGTTTTGTTTGAATGGCTCAACAAGGCCGGAACGCCTGTGTTCCGAGAGCTGATGACCCTGATCAAGTGAATCGGCCGGGGTGTTGCGCCGCCAACACGGCTTTTGCGCCCGGGGCCCCTTGAGATCGGCCGCAAAATCCCTGAAAACGGGCGCATCGCTGTGTGCCGCTGAGAACCATCGGAGGGAAAGGAGACAACTGCCTTGATGACCGGAACGATCCTGCCCTACCGGGGCGTCATGCCCACCCTCGCCGACAGCGTATTCCTGGCCCCCAACGCCACGGTGATCGGCGACGTGGTTATCGGCGCCGACACCAATGTCTGGTTCGGCTGCGTGATTCGCGGCGACGTCAATATCGTTCGCATCGGCCAGCGCACCAACATCCAGGACGGCACCATCGTCCACGTCTCGCGGGAAAAGTACGGCACCTTCATCGGCGACGACGTCACCATCGGCCATCTCGCACTGATCCACGCCTGCACCCTGGAGGACGGCTGCTTCATCGGCATGAATGCCACGGTGATGGACGGCTGCGTGGTCGAGCGGGAAGCCATGGTGGCGGCCGGTGCCCTGGTCACCCCGGGCAAGCGCGTTCGCGCCGGGCAGCTTTGGGCCGGCGCACCGGCCAAGCACATCCGCGACCTCAGCCGCGAGGATCGCGAGGGCATGTCGGCAACGGCGCCCCATTACGTCCGGCTGGCCCAGACCTACCGGGAGGAGGCCGCTGCCGCGACCGCCCACTCCCATGGCTGAGACCACAGCACCCACAGCCAGCGCACCGGCTGTCGACGACGGCCTGATCGCCCTGGTGCAGGAACGCAACCGCAAGGCCATAGCCCGCGCCATGGCGGTTGCCGAATCCACGGCACCCGGTGCCCGGCAGTTCGTCGCCGCTGTACACCGACTGGCCGGCCACGCCCATACCATCGGTATCACCGGCGTGCCCGGCAGCGGCAAGTCCACCATGGTGCGGGCGCTGGGACAGCGGTTTCGCGCCACCGGCCGCACGGTCGGCATCGTCGCCATCGATCCGTCCAGTCCGTTCTCCGGCGGCGCGATCCTCGGCGACCGCATCCGCATGAACGAACTGTCCGGTGATCCCGGGGTGTTCATTCGCAGCATGGCCACCCGCGGTGCTCTCGGCGGCCTCGCCCGCTCCACCCTGGACGTGGTCGACGTGCTGGACGCCGCCCGCTTCGACGTGGTGCTGATCGAGACGGTGGGGGTTGGCCAGGACGAGGTGGACGTGGTGCAAGCGGCACACACCGTGCTGGTGGTGTCGGCCCCGGGCCTCGGCGATGAGGTCCAGGCGATCAAGGCCGGGGTGCTGGAGATCGCCGATATCCACGTGGTGAGCAAGTGCGACAAGCCGGATGCCCGGCAGACGGTGGCGGATCTGAAGGCCATGCTCAGGCTGGGCGGGATCGGCCGGGGTGACACCACCTGGTCCGTCGAGGTGCTGCCCACCAGCGCCCAGAACCGCGACGGCATCGACGCTTTGGTGGACGCCATCGATCGCCATCGCGCGCATCTCGCCGCTAGCGGCGAGCTGGAGGCGCGGCAGCGAAAGATCATGGAGATGCGCATCGTCAAGACCGCGGAGGACATCGTCCGCGACGAGCTCGGCGGGCGTCGGCGTGACGCTCTCCACGCCGTGTTGAGCCAGGCAGTGGCCAAGGATACGGATCCGTACACTGCGGCGCGCGGCCTGCTGCGGGAGATCGCAACCGGGCTTTAGCCGCCTGCGGCCGGGTCGTCGTCGGACATGCGCACGTAGCGGCCGGGAGCCGGCTCCAGCACGGGCAGACCGCCCTGACCGGGGATCCGGGGCGCCACCCAGTGGCTGTTGCCCTGCATCCGAATCCAGGCATGCCAGTCCGGCCACCACGACTCGTCGACCCGCCGACTGGATTCGAACCAGGCACCGGGATCCGCGGGCGGCGGTTCGTCGCTGGTAGCAGCGGCATGATGGCCGTACTTGCCGACCCCGGGCGGGTTGGCCACGCCGGCGACATGGCCGGAATCCGCCAGCACGAACCGCGCCGGACCGGACAACAGGTGGACGCTCTTGTAGGCGGATCGCCACGGCGCGATGTGGTCCTGGCGGGTCGCCAGCACATAGCTCGGCACGTCGACCCGGCGGAGGTCGATCAGGCAGCCGTCCACGGCCAAACCGTTGGGCTTGGCGAGCAGGTTCCTCTGGAACAGGTTGCGGAGGTAGAAGCGGTGCAGCGCATAGGGCATCCGCGTCGAGTCGGCATTCCACGACAGCAGGTCGAAGGGGAACGGATCGCGGCCAAGCAGGTAGTTGTTGACCACGAACGACCAGATCAAATCGTTCTCCCGAAGCAGGTTGAACACCACCTCCAGTTCGCCCGCCGGCAGGTGGCCGCGACGCGCCATGCGCTCCTCGAGGCTGGTGATGGTCGCCTCATCGATGAATACTCCGAGATCTCCCGGCTCGGAGAAATCCAGCAGCGATGCCAGCAGCGTCAGGCTGGCGAGCCGCCGGTCGCCACGGTCCGCCAGCAGCGCCGCCGCCGCCGCCAACAAGGTGCCACCGACACAGTAGCCGACGGCATCGACGCGCCGCTCGCCGGTGGCTTCGCCGATGGCGTCCAGCGCCGCGAGCGGGCCTTCTCGGAGGTAGTCCTCGAAATCGAGGTCGGCCGGATCGCACCCCGGGTTGACCCAGGAGATCATGAACACGGTGTGACCCTGCTGTACCGCCCAGCGCACCCATGAGCGGTCGCCGAGATCGAACAGGTAGTACTTGTTGATCCAGGGCGGGACGAACAGCAGCGGCCGGTTGAGGACGCGGTCGGTCGACGGCGCATACTGGATCAACTCCATCACCGGGTTGCGATAAATCACCGCGCCCGGGGTCGCCGCGACATTATCGCCGACGCGAAAGCCGCTGGCATCCGTCTGGCGGATGCGGAGCGCGCCGTGGCCGCGCTCCAGGTCGGCGAGCAGGTTGCGAAGGCCATGGATCAGGTTCTCGCCGCAGGATTCAAGGGTCGCCTGCAGAACCTCGGGATTGGTGAAGGCGAAGTTGCTGGGAGAGACCGCGCTGACGAATTGCCGGGTGTAGAACTCCACCTTCTGCCGGCAGCGCGGGTCCAGCCCGGCGACATCATGCACGGTGCGATCCAGCCAGCGCGCGACCAGGAGATACGACTGCTTGATGTGGTTGAAAACCTCGTTCTCCCGCCACGCCGGATGCTGGAACCGGCGGTCGCGCTCGCCCGGCTGATACAGCGGCTCGGCATCGACGCCGATCATGCGGAGCGTGGTGTTCTGCCACAGTTCCATGAAGCCCTGCCATAGCGATACCTGGGCGCGGGCGAGATGCGCGGGATCGGCGATCATGCGGCCGGTCAGGTGGGCGAAGCTGCCGGCAATGGCGGCGGGGTCGGCCGGCGTCGGGGTAGCCAGCAGCTCCTGTCGGGACAACCACTCGGCCATCAGGCGCTGGCTCCGCTCGGTGATGTCGAGCCACGCGCGGGCGAGTTCCGCCGGATCGTGCAGGGGGTGGTCGGAGCCCTGTTGATCGGCCATGACCCCATCCATTATGCTTTCGCACGAGCGTGCGTCGAAATGCGACCGCTCCCGACGAAAGGACACGCTTCTCAGGGGCTGGACATTCGCCCACTGGACCGCCCGCAGGCGGACAGCCATTGTTATAGTAGACGCGGCGCCGGTTGGGAGCAACGCGGGTCGCGCCCCGTCGGCAGCCGGTCCGGGCCGATGGGCGAGCGGCCAAGGAGATGCGATATATCATGAAGCTCACTTCCCCTCACCGGCATGAGACTGCCGCGTGGCCGGCGTTCCGGCGACCCGCCTGGATGGTGGCCGGGTTGCTCACCTTGGGGCTCGGCGGCTGTTCCAGCGTACCCGATGCGGTCAATCCGGTGGAGTGGTATCGGGGCGCGGAACGGGCGATTTTCGGGCCGGATACAGTGGCAGAAGCCTCAGGCGAGCCAGCGGCAGACATGTATATCCCTCCTGAGGCGATACCGGGTGAAGACCGGCCGTTCCCCAACCTTGCCGACGTGCCGGACCGGCCACCCGCCAGGACACCTCAGGACACCGCAGCACTCGCCCGCGGACTGATCGCCGACCGGGAGCACGCCCGACACGGCGACTTGGCGCTGGCCCCCGCCGGCGTCGGCGGCGCCGCGCCGCCGGGAATCGCAGTGCCCCCCGGGGCCGAGGGTGCCATCGCCGGGGCGGATTCCAATGGGCGCGTGGACCGGGGGACGCTGCCGGCGGTTGAGCCGCAGCGCATCATGCTGGGCACGCCCGCCACCCCTGAGCAGTTGGCGGCGCGCGAAGCCGAGCGGCGGGCGGCGGCGGAACGGCAGGCGCGGGAGCAGGAACTGGCCCAGCAACGGGAGGCGGCACGCCGTGCCGCCGCGACACCGGCGTTCAGCGACGCACCGCCACCGAGCTTTTCCGATGCGCCGCCGGCGCCACGGGAACCGCGGGCGGAGCCGCCGCCGCGGTCGCAGTTCGCCAACGTGCCGCCGCCGACGTTCGACGGTCCGCCGCCGCCGCCACGAAGCGAAGCGGCAGCACCACCGCCGCCACCACCACCGTCGCTGGGCGGGCCTCCGGATGCTGCCGGGGCTGGCACCCCTCCACCCGATGCAGTGGCACAATTGCAAGTTCCTTCAGCAGGTGCCGCCGCGGCGCCGCCCGCCCGAGCCGCCGAACGGGTAGCCGTGATCCGCTTCAGCGGCGATTCGGCAGCACTGGACGACGTCGAGAGCCAGGTGCTGGAACGGATTGCCACCCTGCACGCCGAGCACGGCGGCACCATTCGGGTGGTCGGCCATGCCAGTCATGGTGCCGCTGCCGACCCCGATCAGCGTCAGGCACTGGACCGGGAACTGTCGCGGAAGCGTGCTCTTGTGGTGGCCGAGGCGCTGGTGCGGCTTGGGGTGCCGGAAGACAGCGTTCGTCTCCGCGGCGACGGCGGCGGCGGTGCGGGCGGCGGGGCCCAGCGGGCGGAGATTTTCTTCGTCCATTAAGCCGTTTTTTGGCAGGATGGTGCGGATGGACGCCTGCCGCCGGTCGCACCGACCTTCGGGTCACGTCGACGGACCGGCGGGCGGTGCGTACGCCGTCCCCTCTTGAGGTGAAGCATGCAACAGGAATTCCACGCCATTCGGCGGTTGCCGCCGTACGTGTTCGCCGAGGTCAACGCGATGAAGGCGCGGGCCCGAGCCGCCGGCGAGGACATCATCGACTTCGGGATGGGGAATCCGGATTTCCCGACCCCGCCGCACATCGTCGCCAAGCTTGCGGAAACGGCCCAGGACCCGCGCACCCACCGATACTCGGAATCACGCGGCATCAAGGGCTTGCGGAAGGCGATCGCGGGCTATTACGAGCGGCGATTCGGCGTGCCGATCGACCCGGAGAGCGAGGCGGTTGTGACCATCGGCTCCAAGGAGGGGCTGGCCAACCTGGCGGGCGCCATTACCAGCCCCGGCGACGTCATCCTGGTGCCGAATCCAAGCTACCCGATCCACCAGTTCGGCTTCATCATCGCCGGTGCGGCGGTTCGCAACATCCCCGTCACGGCAGATCGCGATCTGCTCGCTGCACTGGAACGGGCGGTGCAGCACAGCGTGCCGAAGCCGACGGCGGTGCTGCTCAACTACCCCAACAATCCGACGGCGGAGTTGGCCACCCTGGACTTCTATGCGGAGGTGGTGGATTTCTGCCGCCGCCGCGAAATCTACGTCCTGTCCGACTTGGCTTATGCCGAGATCTACTTCGATGGCAACCCGCCGCCTTCGATCCTGCAGATACCCGGTGCCCGCGATGTTGCCGTCGAGTTCACCTCGATGAGCAAGACCTACTCCATGCCCGGGTGGCGGATCGGCTTTGCGTGCGGCAACAAGACGCTGATCGCCGCCCTGGCGCGGGTCAAATCGTACGTGGACTACGGCGCCTTCACGCCGATCCAGGTGGCCGCCAGCACCGCCCTCAACGGCCCCCAGGCGTGCGTTGCGGAGATGCGTGAGCGTTACCGGCAGCGGCGCGACGTGCTGATCTCGGGCCTTGCCCAAGCCGGCTGGGAGGTGCCCTCGCCGGCGGCCACCATGTTTGCCTGGGCACCGGTGCCCGAGGCTTTCCTGCATCTCGGCTCGCTCGAATTCTCCAAGCTGCTGCTGCGGGAGGCACGGGTGGCGGTTGCCCCCGGCGTCGGCTTCGGCGAGCATGGCGACAGCCACGTCCGCTTCGCCCTGGTCGAGAACACCCACCGCATCCGCCAGGCGGTCCGCAGCATCAAGGGTTTCATGGGCCGCTATCACAACGTCATCGAGGGTGCGGGGCAGCCGGTTCCGGCGGCATAGCCGGCTGTCATCAGCATCCTCAAGGGGGGAACAGTGACCGTGATGGGGGAGCCGCTTCGCATCGCCATAGCCGGACTCGGCACGGTGGGAACAGGCGCCGTCCGGCTGATCGAGGCCAACGCCGGGCTGCTGAAGGCACGGACCGGCCGCGACATCGTGATCACGGCGGTGGCCGACCTGGACCGGCGGGACCGCGGGTTCAGCGGCACCGGCTACCGCTGGTACGACGACGCGCTGGCGATGGCGGAGGAATGCGATGCCGATGTCATCGTCGAGCTGATCGGCGGTGCCGAAGGGATCGCCCGCACGGTCTGCGAAACGGCGATTGCGAGGGGGCGCCACGTGGTGACGGCCAACAAGGCGCTGATCGCCCACCACGGCACTGCGCTCGCGGGCGCTGCGGAGGCGGCCGGCGTCACCCTGGCCTACGAGGCCGCGGTCGCCGGCGGCATCCCGGTGATCAAGTCCATGCGCGAAGGGCTGGTCGGCAACGCCTGCAACCGCGTCTACGGCATCCTCAACGGCACCTGCAATTACATCCTGACGGCCATGCGGGAGAGCGGCCGCGGCTTTCAAGAGGTTCTGGCCGAGGCGCAGGCGCTGGGCTATGCCGAGGCGGACCCCAGCTTTGACGTGGATGGCATCGACACCGCCCACAAGCTGGCCATCCTGGCCAGCGTGGCATTCGGCTGCACTGTCGATTTCGCCGCCGTCCACATCGAAGGCATCCGGCAGATCACCGCCGAGGATATCGCCTTCGCCGAGGAGCTGGGCTACCGGATCAAGCTGCTCGGCATCGCCAAGCGGACTCCCGAGGGCGTCGAGCGGCGGGTCCATCCGTGCATGGTGCCGCTCGGCTCGCCGATTGCCCACGTGGAGGGCGTGTTCAACGCGGTGGTGGCCGACGGTGATTTCGTCGACACCATCATCCAGGTCGGCCGCGGCGCCGGCGAACGGCCGACCGCCTCGGCGGTGGTGGCCGACATCGCCGACATCGCCCGCGGCAACCGGGTCGCCACCTTCGCGGTGCCGGCGGCGCGGCTGGCCTCCATGCCGGCGATGCCGATGCACAAGCACCGCGGCGCCTACTACATCCGCCTGATGGTGCTGGACAGGCCGGGGGTATTCGCCGACATCGCGGCGATCCTGCGCGACCACGACGTTTCGATGGAAGCGGTGATCCAGCGGGCGCGGGCCCCGGGGGGGGCGGTTCCGGTGGTGATGACCACCCATGACACCGTAGAGGCGGCGATGGTTCAGTGCGTGGATGCGATCGGCGCCCTGCCGTTCTGCCAGGAGCCGCCGCACCTGATCCGGATCGAGCCGTTCTGAGCCGGATGGTGGCTCGGTCCGATCCCGTCCCGCAGCATCTCCCGGGCACCACCGATCCGGACGGCATACCGCTGCTAGGCGTGGTTCGGTCGGCGTCGGGCCGGCGCTGGCTGGCACGCGGCATCGACGAACGTGTCGCCCTGGCGATCGCCCAGCGGCTGGAGGTGCCGGAGGTGGTGGGGCGGATCCTGGCCGGCCGCGGGGTCGATCTCGGGGAGGCAGAAGCCTTCCTCAATCCCACCCTGCGCCAGGCATTGCCCGATCCCAGCCGGCTTGTCGACATGGACAAGGGGGCGGAACGGCTGGCCCGGGCGATCGTCGGCGACGAGCCGGTCACCGTCTTTGCCGACTACGACGTCGATGGCGCCACCTCGGCGGCCCTGGTGATCCGGTTCTTCCGGGCCCTGGGACGAGAGATCGGCCTGTATGTCCCGGACCGCATCGGCGAGGGCTACGGCCCGTCTGCGGCGGCGATGGCCCAGCTCCGCCGGGACGGTGCCGCGGTGGTGGTGACGGTGGATTGCGGCATCTCTGCCCATGAGGCGCTGGCGGAGGCTGCTGCCCTCGGCCTCGACGTGGTGGTGCTCGATCACCATACCGTGGAGCCACCCCTGCCCGAGGCGGTGGCGGTGATTAATCCACGCCGGCCGGACGACCGGAGCGGCCAAGGCCACTTGGCCGCGGTCGGCGTGACCTTCCTGATGGTGGTCGCGATCAACCGGACGCTCCGCGCCCAGGGCTACTATGCCCGCCGCAGCGAGCCCGATCTCCGGCAATGGCTCGACCTGGTGGCGCTCGGTACGCTGTGCGACCTGGTGCCGCTGGTCGGGTTGAACCGGGCGCTGGTGGTGCAGGGACTGAAGGTGATGCGCCGCTGGTCCAACCGCGGGCTTCGGGCGCTGGCCGATGTGGCCGGGCTCAACGAGGTCCCCGGTCCCTACCACGCCGGTTTCCTGTTCGGGCCGCGCATCAACGCTGCCGGCCGGGTCGGCGAGGCCGGGCTGGGCGCCCGTCTGCTGGCCAGCGACGACGGCGAGCAGGTGGTTGAGATGGCGCGCCGCCTGGAACAGGCCAACCGGGCCCGCCGCGACATCGAAGGGGCGGTGCTGTCGCAGGCGTTGGTCAACGTCGCTGCCGAGGCCGACGGCCCGGACGGCGCCAGTGTGCTGATGGCGGCGGGCGAGGACTGGCACCCCGGCGTGGTCGGCATCGTTGCCAGCCGGCTGGTGGAGCGCTTCCGGATCCCGGCCTGCGTGGTGGCCATCAAGGACGGGATCGGGACCGGGTCCGGCCGCTCGGTCCCGGGATGCGACCTGGGCGCGGCGATCATCGCCGCCCGCCGACAGGGGCTGCTGCTGCGGGGCGGCGGCCATGCCATGGCAGTGGGGTTCTCGGTGGCGGTGGAGGGGCTGGATACCCTTCGGCGGTTCCTGGAAGCCTACTTGGCAGCGAGCGTTCAGGCGACGCGGTCCCGGCCCTCGCTGTTGCTGGACGGTGCGCTGGCGCTGGGTGGTGCCTCGGCCTCGCTGGCTGATCTGGTAGCCGGGGCCGGGCCGTTCGGGATCGGCAACCCGGAGCCCCGTTTTGCGGTGACCGGCGCGCGGGTGCTGCATGCCGCCTTGGTTCGGGGCGGCCACGTCCGCTGCGTCCTCGGTGACCAGGCGGGGATGCGGCGGCCGGCGATCGCCTTCCGCAGCGCCGACGGTCCGGTGGGGAACGCCTTGCTGCGCCATGACGGCGCGCCGCTGCACGTGGCCGGACGACTGAGAAACGACGCGCGGCGGGCCACCCCCCAGGTGCAGATCCACATCGACGACGTTGCGCCGCTGACCGCGGGCTGATCCCGGTTGCGCCCTCGGCGGCAATGCAAAAGGGGGCGCCGGATCGATGCCCGTTGCGCCCCCGATTGAACCCGGGCCGGACCGGCACTGCCGGCGGCGATCAAGCCGCCGGTGGCGCCGATGCGATCGCCGCTACGGCGTTGCCTTAAACTTCTTGAGGATCTTCGGCACGGTGTAGACGCGGAGCTGCGCCATGTCGTGCATGCCCGAGCCAAGCAGCGGGCGAAGATACAAGACGAACTTGTCGGTGATATCGTGACCATTCTCATGCAGGAACTCGCGTGGCATGGTCTTGGTCTTGCCGCCGATATCGGCCAGCTTGGACAGTTCGAAGCGGACCGAGTAGAAGCCGGTGCGGTGGATGGTGACAGAGCCGGAGTGGTTGCCCTCGTCATCACCGAAGTGGGCATACTGCACCGCCTTCTCGCCGACTTCCCGGGCCTCCCTGGCGTCCACATCGGAGACGACGCCAAGGAACGAGCGCTGCAGGTAGCCGAAGGTGTCGCCGCGTACCCGTTTGATGTCGGTGTTGTCCTTGATGTAGTCGGTCAGCAGGTCGGCGAGGGCGCCGGTGCCGGAGAGCTGCACATTGCCATGGGCATCCCGCTCGATCCTCTTGGCCAGCTTGGTGGCAATCGGCTCACCGGACGCGTCGTGAATGCCTTCGGACACCGCCACCACGCAGCGGCCATATTTGTCGTATACCGACTTCACGTCCTGAGCGAACTTCTCCAGGCTGAAGTCATTCTCCGGCACGTAGATCAGGTGCGGACCATCGTCGTCCCGCTTGCGGCCCAGGGCGGCGGCGGCGGTGAGGAAGCCGGCGTGGCGGCCCATGACCACGGCGATATACACGCCGGGCAGAGCACGATTGTCGAGGTTGGCGCCGGCGAAGGCGAGGGCCACGAACCGTGCGGCGGAGGGAAATCCGGGGGTGTGGTCGTTGATCACCAAGTCGTTGTCGATCGTCTTCGGAATGTGGACGCAGTTGAGGTCGTAATTGGCTGCCTCGGCCTGCTCGTTGACAATGCGGGCGGTGTCGGAGGAGTCGTTGCCGCCGATGTAGAAAAAGGTGCGGATATCGTGCGCTTTGCAGACCTGGAAAATCTCCGCGCAGTACTTGGCGTCGGGCTTGTCGCGAGTGGACCCCAAAGCCGAGGTCGGCGTCTTGGCGACCAGTTCAAGGTTCTGCGTCGTCTCCCTGGTGAGATCGATGAACTCCTCGTTGATGATCCCGCGTACGCCGTGATAGGCACCATAGACGCGTTCCACGGTGTGGAAGCGGCGGGCTTCCATGACGGCGCCCACCAGTGACTCATTGATGACCGCGGTCGGGCCGCCGCCCTGCGCGATCAAGACCTTACCCTGCAACATGTGCGGATCCTCCTCCCCAGCTTCCCTCGGAATCGTTCAGATGAGAGTCACGCGGCGACCCGCCAGCCGGCATCGTCGCGGGCGCCGTGACCGGATCGGAACCTACCATGCCGGCCACGGCCCACGGAAGCCGAAAAGGGGCAGGCGCCCGGCCGCGACCGCCGTCCCAGGACCACAGGGCGGGTGCCGCAGTGGGGAAGGCTGTGGCCTCAGCGGGCCACCGCCGCCGTCACTTTGCCGCATGCATCGTCCAGGCATGGGCGGCTGCGACACTCGAAGAGTTGTCCGCCGGCCGGGCGCAATAGAGGCTGTGAAGCGTCTCGATTACTGTGCGCGCCTCGGAGCCCAGGAGTGAGTAGAAGATGGTTTGCGCCGACCGCCGGGTGGTCACCAAGTGATCCCGGCGCAGCCGGGCCAGATGCTGCGACAGCGCCGACTGGCTGAGCCCCACCGCCCGTTCCAACTCCCCGACGCATTTCTCACCCTCCGCAAGCCGGCACAGGATCATCAGCCGGTGTGGGTTGCCCATGGATTTGAGAAGTGCGCTCGCCCGCTGCGCACTGGCGTGCAATGCCTCGAGATCTGTCATCCTCCACCCTTCCCGGTCCGGCCGTGCCGGACCCCCGTGTGCCGCTCCCTGCCGTCGCCGCGCCAAGCCCCCTTAGACGCAGCAGCGCGAAATATTGTTGCTGCAAACGCAAATCAGTTTAAACAATATAGTTTGGCATGTCCCGGGGGCATTTTCAACCGTTGGGCCATCCGCGAAGTGTAATTTGACGGTCATCGGGGCGGTTGCGGTCCGGCCGAGACCCGGCCTAGACTCGGACCAACGACCAGCACGCCGACGGCGGCCGGACCAGGGGGAAACGGAACAGAGGCACCATGGCCGATGCCACACTGGATGCCAGCGGCCTGCAATGCCCGCTGCCGGTCCTCCGCGCCAACCGCGCGCTCCGGCCGCTCGACGCCGGCGACCAACTCACCGTGATCGCCACCGACCCGTCGGCGCCCGAAGACTTCCGCCAGTTCTGCCGGCAGACCGGGCACGTGCTGGTCAGCAGCACCCGAGCCGCCGGGGTGTTCACCATCGTCGTGCGCAAGACTGCACCCGGCGTCTAGGCCGACGCCAGGGCGATCAGCACCACCCCCGCCAACATCAGCGTGCCGCCGACCAGATGGCGGCCGAGATGCGCCTCCCGGAACAGCACGGCGCCATAGAGGATGCCGAACAGGAGGCTGGTGCGCTTTACGGCGATCATGTAGGCGACCTCCACCAGCCTCAGGGCGAACAGATGGCTGAGGAGCGAGACCGCCAGGGCGGCGCCGATGGCAAGATGCCAGCCGGGCCGGCGCCAAAGGGCCCTGACCAGGCTTGGCCGCACCGAGGCGAACCCCACCAGCACCGTAACCGCCAGCACCACCGCGAAGAACGGCGCGAAGAAGGTGACCGGCACGTGCTGCAAAGCGCCTTTGCCGAGCACGATGGTGATGCTGTAGAGCGCCGCCACCGTTAGCATCAGGCGCGATCCCCGCTCGCGGACAATGGCGCCGAGCGGCCGGAGCCAGCGGCGCCAACCGCGGCCCGGCGCAGTCACCGCGGCGGCATTGAGCACATAGGCGCCGAACACCACCACCAGGATGCCCGCGAACCCCTGAACGGACACCCGTTCGCCCAGCACCGCCCAGCCGGTGACGGTGGCGAACGCCGGGGTGAAGGCCAGATACGGCAGGGTGAGGGCGAGCGGACTGTCACGAATGGCGATCATGTACAGCCATAGCGCCGCGACCTCGATCGGGATCATCGCCGCCAGCCATGGCCAGAACGCCGCCGGGATCGCCGGCAGGGGCTGGATCGCCAGCAACGGCGCCAACAGCACGCCGGTGAAGACGAACCGCACCACGACGATCTCGACCCCGTCCACCCCCTGCATGCCCTTCTTGGTGAGCGCATCGGCGGTGGCGACACTGAAGGCGGCGAGCAGCGCCAGGGGCAGCCATTCCATGGGCATCGGCTCCTAACGTGTGAATTTCGCGGGATCGCCGGCCTGCACCGTCCAGATGCGCGCCCCGGACTGTACGTGGTGGCGACCGGTGCCGCCAGCGGCCCGCCTACCGCGCCATCCGCGGCAGCGGGATCAGGCTTGCCAGAAACAGCAGGGCGGCGGCGGTGACAATGGCAGGGCCGGAGGGGAGGTCCCAGTGCAGCGAGCCGTAGAGTCCGAGCACCACCGCGACCGCACCGATCAGGGCGGCTAGCACCGCCATCTGCTCCGGGGTTCGGGCGGCCCGCCTGGCCGCCGCCGCCGGGATGATCAGGAGAGAGGTGATCAGCAGGATGCCCACCACTTTCATGGCGAAGGCGATCACCACCGCGATCAACAGCATGAATACAAGGCGTACCGCGCCGGCCGGTACGCCCTCGGCGCGGGCCAGGTCTTCATGCACCGTCACCGCCAGGAGCGGCCGCCAGACGGCGGCGAGCACCGCCAGGACGCCGCCGGCACTGACATAGATCCAAACCAGCTCGCCGCGGCCGACGGCGAGGATATCCCCGAACAGGTAAGCCATCAGGTCGATGCGAAGCCAAGCCATCAGGCTCACCGCGATCAGGCCGATGGACAGCGTCGAATGCGCCATGATGCCGAGCAGCGTGTCCATGGATAGCCAAGGCGCCCGCTGCATCGCCACCAGCAGCAGGGCCGCCAGGGTGGTGATGATGACGACGCCGATGGTGAGGTCGATGGCAAGGGCAAAGCCGAGCGCCACCCCGAGCAGCGCCGAATGGGACATGGTGTCGCCGAAGTAGGCCATCCGCCGCCACACGATGAAGCAGCCGAGCGGCCCGGCGGCCAGAGCGACTCCCACCCCGGCGATCAGGGCGCGGGCAAAAAAATCGTCCAGCATGGGGTCCGCCCTCTGTCCTAGCCGCCGGCTTGACGGCCGCCGCCGGCACCGGACGCCGGAGGCGGGGCCAGCGGCACCACCTCGCCACCGGGGCCGTGGGCGTGATCGTGGTGGTGGGGATACACGGCGAAGGCCGCTGCCCGCGCCCCGAACAGGGCAAGATAGGCGGGATGGCGGGTCACCTGCTCCGGCGGCCCGGCACAACAGACATGGCGGTTGACGCAGACCACCTGATCGGTCTCTGCCATCACCACGTGCAGGTCGTGGGAGACCATCAGCACGCCGCAGCCGCGGCGGCGGCGGATGCTGCCGATCAGCCGGTAGAGGTCCGCTTCGCCAGTGAAGTCCACCCCCTGCACCGGTTCGTCCAGGACCAGCAGATCGGGATCGCGCAGCAGCGCCCGGGCCAGCAGCACCCGCTGCAACTCCCCGCCGGACAGCGACTGCACCGGAACGGCAATCAGATGGGCGCTGCCGGTCTCCGCCAGTGCGGCCAGAACCTCCTCCCGGGATCGCCGTACCGTCAAGGTCATCAGCCGGCCGACGTTGAGGGGCAGGACCGGATCGAAGGCCACCCGCTGCGGCAGATAGCCGACCCGCAGCCCAGGGCGCCGCCGCACGCTGCCGGCCGACGGCGCGATCAGGCCGAGCAGCACCCGGATCAAGGTGGTCTTGCCGGCCCCATTGGGGCCGACCACGGTGACGATCACCCTGGGATGCACGGCGACATCGATACCGTCCAGGATGGTCCGTTGCCCCACGGCAACGCCGACCCCCACCGCCGCAATCAGCGGCGCCGGGCCGTCATCCCGGCCGCCGCCATCGGCGCCCCGGTCATGCCGGTGCATCGCTGGTCCGGCAGCTGCGGCAGAGCCCGGTGACCTCCACCAGTGGGGCCGCGACGGCAAAGCCGGCCGCAGCCGCCGCCCGGCCGATCGCCGCCTCCACCGAAGCATCGTTGAGCTCACCGATCACTCCGCAACCGCGGCAGATCAGGAACTGGGCCCCATGGGCCCGGTCGGGGCCGGAACAGGCGATGAAGGCGTTGAGGCTGGCGAGGCGATGCACCAGACCCTGCGCCATCAGGAAGTCCAGGGCGCGATAGACCGAGATCGGGGCCGGGCGGCTCCGCCCCTCGCCGAGGCGCGCGATGATCTCGTAGGCACCGATGGCGCCGTGGCGGTCGGCGATCACCTCCAGCACCCGGCGGCGCTGCGGTGTGAGCCGCACCTGGCGTTCAGCGCAGCGTCGCTCCGCCTCGCTCAACACGTGGTCGCGACAGCGCTGATGGTCGTGATCGGCGCCGAATGGCGTTTCGACCGCTGACGCTGAAGACGGCGCCACGACCTCAGGCGGATCGGATTGGTGTTGCATTCGCTATGTTATAGTGTAACAGGTGGGGCCCGACAATGCGGAAACCGGATGTCGAGGAGTCGCTGACGATGAGAAAAATGGCAAGAGTATTGCGGGCACGATCGACGCGGATGCTCGCCATCACCGGCGTCGCGATGGTGGCGGGCGCGCTGATGGCCGTGGCGGCAACGGCGGCCGAGCCGCCGAAAGTGACGGTGACGATCAAGCCGATTCATTCGCTGGTGGCGGGGGTGATGGCGGGCGCGGGCGAGCCGTCGCTCCTCATCAAGGGCGCGGGATCGCCTCATGCCTACAGCCTGCGGCCCTCAGAGGCGCGAGAGTTGGAACAGGCGGACGTGGTGTTCTGGGTCGGCGACGGGCTGGAAGCGTTCCTGGCTCGGCCGCTTCAAACCCTCGCCGCCAATGCCCGGGTGGTGGAACTGGCCGAGGCCGACGGCTTGACCCTGTTGGCCTATCGCGAAGGCGGCCCTTGGGAACCGCATGATCATGCTCATGACCACGATCACGGGCATGGCCACAGCCATTCCCACGACCACGGGCATGGCCATGACCACAAGCACGAGCACGACCATGCTCACGACCATGGCCACCATCACCACGGCCTCCACGACATGCACATCTGGTTGGACCCGATGAATGCGGTGGCCATGGTGAGGGCCATCGCCGCCACCCTCGCCGAGGCGGACCCGGCGCATGCCGACCGCTATCGCGACAATGCCGCCGCGGTGATCGAGCGGCTGGAGATTCTGCACGGGGAGCTCGAGGCCGAGCTCGCCGACGTTCGCGACCGGCCGTACGTGGTGTTCCACGATGCCTACCAGTATTTCGAGCAGCGTTACGGCCTCAACCCGGTGGGCTCCATTACCGTGAGTCCGGAACGGGCGCCGGGGGCGGCGCGCTTGGCCGAGATTCGGGACCGGATCAAGACCGCGGGCGCGGTCTGCGTGTTCAGCGAACCGCAGTTCGAGCCGGCATTGGTCAAGGTGGTGACCGAGGGCACGGACGCCCGCACCGGCGTGCTCGACCCGCTCGGCGCCGACCTGGAACCAGGCCCCGATGCCTATGTCACCCTGATGCGGAACCTCTCGGACTCGCTGCGGGACTGTCTGCTGCCGGCGAGCTGAGAGTGGGGGAACCGGGCGCCATCAATTGGTGGCTGGGTCCTCCCCCGCCCCGGCAGGCTCCAGAAGGGACTGCAGCGGCGGCGCCATCTGGTTCGCCACCGAGCGGTGCATCCGGAACACCCAGCCATCGACCCGCCCGGCGATCTCCCGGGCGGCGTCCCGGGCCGCCGGGTCGGCATCCGGCCCCACCTCGGCGGTAAACACCGCCCACGGCAGGTCGTCGATAGCGGCGAGGCGGTAACCGACCCGTAGGCCCGCGAACGTCTCCACCGTGACCGAGGCGGCATCCTCCGGCAGGGGTATCGCCTCGGCCCTTGCCACGTCCATCAGCTCGATCCGGGACAGCAGCGAGGCCAGACGCCGCACGTCCTGAGGCCTGGCCGCGCGGCCCTCCGGCAGGGAGTCGAGGCGAAGGTCCTGGTCCGGTGCTTCCCGGGATGCCGCATAGCTCTCGCCCTCGGCCGGCGCCACGCTCACGCGGCTGACTTGATCCGGGGAGATGTCCACCACCTCCCGCCGGAGCCAGGCGCCGGCAGCGGCATCCACGTCCAGGGTCCCGCCGGCGAGCCAGGCATGGCGGTCACCGGCGCGCCTGAGGTAGGTGCCGGCCTCGCGCCCCCCGGTTACCCCATAGGCCCGCCGGCCGACCAGGACATCGGCCAGCATCCGGCCGTCCGCTGCCGACACCCGAATGCGCCGCGACTTGGCGCCCGGGGTGTCCAGGTCCTCCACCTCCAGCCGGTGGAAACGATCCGGCCGGGCGGTCTTGGCTTCGGTGAGGCGCATGTCGGCCATGCCGGCGACCAGGGCGCGCACCTTGGCGGTATCCGCCGGGAATCCGTCCCTGTCCTCGACGCCCCAGTGTCCCGCCCCGTCCCGAACCAAGGAGAACCTGCCCTCGGCATCGGCGATGGTGATCCGCGCCACCGCGTCCGGTTGGTTGCGCACCAGCGGAAAAGCCGGCGCGTCATCGCCGCTCAGGGTATCCACCCCCGGGCGAAACCAAATTGCTACCGCCGCGGCCACCACGGCCACCACAGTAACCACCGCAAGGATGCCCACCGACTTCGACTTCATTGTTCCTTGGCCCCTCTTGCTGGGGTCGACCGATCCGGCCCGAGCTTACGAAGTCGGCGCATCGCGGCGGGAGCGGGCGGCACGGGTGCGGCGGACGACCGCCACGACCAGGGCCGTGCCGGCGATCAGCGCCGGGACCGCCCAGGTATTGAGCGTAGTCACTCGCTGCTCCAACCGCTCGACATCCCGCCTGAGTGCATACTGTACGTCCCGCAACTCCTGGCGCAGTTGGAGCAGGTTCTGCCGGCTGTCCTCGATCGCCTGCTGCTGCTCCGGGGTGAGCAAGGCACCGCCCTCCAGCTCCTCCCGCTGCAACTCGCTGATGCGCCGGCGGGTCTCCTCGATGTTGGCGAGCAGCGCCTGTTCAGAGGCCCGGTAGGCATCCTCGGCCCGGCGGCGGGTCTCCTCCAGCACATCGAACCGGCGCTGGGTGATGCCGCGGCCGCGCAGGCCGGCCAGCATCTCGCCGCCGCGAAGCTGCTCCAGAGCATTGATGGCGAAGTCGGCGTTGTTGGCGGTGGGGACGATGAAGCGTTGCCCGCCAACGGCGCTGGCCTGAACGAAATTGTCATCCACCAGAATGTCGGCATCGGCCACCAGGATCACCTCGATGCCCGATGCTGCGGCGGACCGGTGGCCGGCGGCACCGCTCGGGTCGTCCTCATCACCGCCAACGCCGTCGGGCGGCCCCTCGGGGAAGGCCGATTGCGCCGCCCCGCTGATCCGGGCAGCCAGCACCAGCGGCTCGTTCCCCGGCTGAAACTCGCGCAGCAAACGGACAGGGTCCGGCAGGAAGCGAAGGCGCTCGGCATCCAGCTCGGCAGCCTGAGGCCCGGTACGGATCAGGGGCTCCAGCGTGGTGGTCGCGCCTTCGGCGGCGCGGATCGACCCGGCACTCTTCATCACCAGCACCCGCAGGTCGGCGGTGGCCGGCACGTCGGCCGCGACGTTGTCCGGCCCCAGTTCCAGCCAGGGCAGATAATCGGTGACCACCGGGCGGTCTTCGTGGCGGGCCCGTACCCGCATGGCGGCATCGCGATCGCCGACCACCCGCCCGGCCGGGATCTCCACCCCCCAGGCTGCCAGCAGCGGCGCCATCACCGCCACCGCATCGCCTGCCGGCTGGCGGGTGCGCATCAGCTCCAGCACCTCCGGCAGCGGATCGACGAACGCCAGTACCCGGCCGCCCCCCAGCGCGAACTGGTCGATGGCATAGAGTTCGCTCTCGTTCAGGCTGCCCGGCTGGGCCAGCATCAGCACGTCGACATCGTCGCCGATGCCCGCCGCGGCACTCTCGATCTGCCGCACCGCGAAGAACTGTTCCATCGCCTCCATGACCAGCCACGGCCCTCGCCCGGTCATCGGATCGCCGAACAGCGGCAGGTCGCCCAGCACCGCCACCACCGGCTTATCCGGATGGGCGAGGTCATAGATCATCCGGGTCAGGTCGTATTCCAGGAAGTCCGCCCGGTCCGGCGCCAGGAACGGGATGGTGCGGCGGTCATCCGTACTGTTGCTGCCCGACAGCGCCAGATAGGCAAGGGTGCCGTCGGCGCGGACGTTGAGGCCGCGGGCGCCGTCGGAGACCGCGAGGTCCTCCTCCGGCGAAAACGGGCGCGGATCGTAGCGCTCGACCACCAGCAGGCCGCCGGCCAGCCGGGCGTAGGTGTCCAGCATCTCGTCCACCCGCTGAATGTGGCCGGCGAAGTACGGGCCGGCCTCCGCCAGTTCCCGGGACCGGTAGAGCCGGAGCCGGATCGGCTCGTCGATGGCGGACAGGACCGAGCGGGTGGCATCGGTGACGGTGTACAGCCGGTCCTCGGTCAGGTCGATGCGCACCCCCTTGAGGAGGACATCGGCCAAGATGTTGATCGCGAAGAACAGCGCCACGGCAAGAATGATGGCGGCGGCGGACAGAAAGGTCTGTTTTGTGTGCAGGCGGGTCCACATCGCTCAGGCGCCCTTGCCGCGTTCAACCACGATGGTGTTGATGAACAGCCCCGCCACGATCAGCGAGGCGAAGAAGACAAGGCTCCTGAGGTCGATCACCCCCTGGGCGATGGCATTGAAGTGGGACAGAAAGCTGAAGCCGGCGATGGTCTCCGCCAGCACCGGCGGCAGCCAGCCGCGGACCAGCGACTGCACGAGGTCGACGCCGCTCATCATGAACACGAAGCTCAAGGTGGCACCCAGAATGAAGGCAACCACCTGGTTTCGGGTCAGCGCCGAGGCGATGCCCGAAAGGGCCAGGAAGCCGCCGGCCATCAGCCAGCTGCCAAGGTAGGCGGCCAGGATCACCCCGTTGTCAGGCCGGCCCAGCACGTTGACGGTGATCCACAGCGGAAACGTCAGCGCGAGGGTTAGGCCGAGAAAGGTCCATGCCGCCAGGAATTTGCCGATCACCGCCTCTGCGGGGCGGATCGGCAAGGTCATCAGCAGCTCGATGGTGCCGGACTTGCGCTCCTCCGCCCACAGGCGCATGCCCACCGCCGGCACCAGGAGCAGGTAGAGCCACGGGTGGAACTGGAAGAACGGACGCAGATCGGCCTCACCCCGCTCGAACAGGCCGCCGACATGGAAGGTCAGGCCGCCCGCCAGGGCCACAAAGATCACAATAAACACGTAGGCCACCGGCGATGCGAAATAGGCGGCGAGCTCGCGCTTGAAGATGACCCGGACATGATGCATCAGGCCGCCCTCTCCACCGCGTGCGGAATGGTCAGGGAGCGGAACACGTCGTCCAGGCGCCCGTGGCGAACACTAAACTCGCGCACCGGAATGCCGGCCTTGGTCAGGGCGGCCCGGACTGCCGCCGCAATGTCCTGCCCGGCTTCCGGCAGCGCAAGCAAGCGCACAGTCTCGTCACCATCGTCACCGACCTCGGTCTCCACCGCAGCAACCCCGGCGACCGCTCGCAGCACGGCCTCCCCATCGGCCGCCACCTCGGCAGGAACGGTCACCGCGACGGCATTATGCAGACGGGACCGGCGGAGCAGGGCCGCCGGCGTGTCATCAGCGACGATGCGCCCGCCGGCGATGACGATGGCCCGGGTGCATACCGCTTCCACCTCCTCCAGGATGTGGGTGGAGATGATGATCGCCTTGTCGCCGGCCATTTCCTTCAGCAGGGTGCGGACATCGTGCTTCTGGTTGGGATCGAGTCCGTCGGTGGGCTCATCAAGGATCAAGACCTGCGGGTTCATCAGGATCGCCTGGGCGAGCCCGACCCGCCGCTTGAATCCCTTCGACAGCGTATCGATCGGCTGCAGCCAGACGGAGCGGAGGTGCAGCAGGTCGCTGACCATGCCGAGCCGCCTCGCCTTGCCGGCCGGATGCAGGCCGCGCACATTCGCACAGAATTCCAGGAACGATTTCGGCGTCATGTCGCCGTAGAGCGGCGCGCCTTCCGGCAGGTAGCCGATGCGTGCCTTGACGTCGAGCGGGCTCTTGAGAACGTCATAGCCGGCCACCACCGCCGTGCCGGCGTCGGGCGGCAAGTAGCCGGTGATCATGCGCATGGTGGTGGTCTTGCCGGCACCGTTGGGACCGAGGAAGCCCAGCACCTCGCCACGGCCGACATGGAAGGTCAGGCCATCGACCGCGGTGATCGCACCGAACCGCTTGCTCAGACCCTTGACCTCGACCAGCGCGCCGGGAACCGAGGGGGCCACGATGGCAGATCTCGGACGGCGGCGTTCGCCGAAGATGAAGTCGGTGACCGCACGCGGGAACAGGTTGGTCAGCATCGCCGCTTTCGCCTCTCAGGTCCGCTGCTCGGTTCCCCGGTTGACCCACACGCAGCCGCGACGGTTACCAGCGGTGCCGTCGAAATCACACTTGGGGGTATCCGGGGGAGCGAGTCGAGCAACCTCTGGCAACCACCTTTCGGTCGCCATTGGATCTAGCCGCCCCGCCACGGCGGCGCAACCGGATCCGGTGCCGAACCGGTTCTTGCCGCCGGCGGCAGGTCCGCGGGGAGATGGCGCCTGGACCTGCCGAGTCCCGAACGCGCGAAGGGGCCGCGGGCGAACCCGCGGCCCCTCAATCCGAAACGACCGGCGCGACCGGTCAATCATCGGCAGGAGCGGATCAGAAGTCCATGTCGCCCATGCCGCCCATGCCGCCCATGCCGCCGCCCGGCATCGCCGGCTCTTTCTTCTCCGGCCTTTCGGCCACCATCGCCTCGGTGGTGACCAGAAGCCCGGCCACCGACGCGGCATCGTGCAGGGCGGTGCGGACCACCTTGGTCGGGTCGATGATGCCCGCCTTGAACATGTCGGTGTACTCTTCCTTCTGGGCATCGAAGCCCAGGGTCTCATCCTTGGCGTCGAGCAGCTTGCCGACCACGACCGCGCCGTCGTGACCCGAATTCTCGACGATCTGGCGGACCGGCATCTGCAGGGCGCGACGGACGATGTCGAGGCCGACCTTCTGGTCGGGGTTCTCGGTCTCCACCGTATCGAGCACCTTGGCGGCATAGAGCAGGGCGACGCCGCCGCCCGGGACGATGCCTTCCTCCACCGCTGCGCGGGTGGCGTGCATGGCGTCCTCGACCCGGTCCTTCTTCTCCTTCACCTCGGTCTCGGTGGCGCCACCAACCCGGATGACCGCGACGCCGCCGGCGAGCTTGGCCAGCCGTTCCTGCAGCTTCTCGCGGTCATAGTCGGAGGTGGTCTCCTCGATCTGGGCGCGGATCTGGGCGCAGCGGCCCTGGATGTCATCCTTCTTGCCGGCACCCTCGACGATCGTCGTCTCCTCCTTGGTGATCATCACCCGCTTGGCCGTGCCAAGCATCTCGAGGCCGACATTCTCAAGCTTGATGCCCAGCTCCTCGCTGATCACCTGGCCGGAGGTGAGGATGGCGATATCCTCCAGCATGGCCTTGCGGCGATCGCCGAAGCCGGGCGCCTTCACCGCCGCGACCTTGAGCCCGCCGCGGAGCTTGTTGACCACCAGGGTGGCCAGCGCCTCGCCCTCGACGTCCTCGGCCACGATCAGCAGCGGCCGGCCCGATTGCACCACCTGCTCCAGCACCGGCAGGAGCGGTTGCAGGCCGGAGAGCTTCTTCTCATGGATGAGGATGAAGGGGTTCTCCAGCTCGCAGTTCATCTTCTCGGCGTTGGTGATGAAGTAGGGCGAGGTGTAGCCGCGGTCGAACTGCATGCCCTCCACCACCTCGAGCTCGCTGGAGAGGCTCTTGGCCTCCTCCACCGTGATCACGCCTTCCTTGCCGACCTTGTCCATCGCCTGGGCCAGCATCTGACCCACTTCCCGCTCGCCGTTGGCGGAAATCGTGCCTACCTGCTCGATCTCGGCACTGGTGTTCACGGTGCGTGACCGCTTCTTGAGGTCCTCGACCACGGCCTTGACGGCGAGGTCGATGCCGCGCTTGAGGTCCATCGGGTTCATGCCGGCGGCGATTGCCTTGGCGCCTTCCCGCACGATCGCCTGGGCCAGCACGGTCGCGGTGGTGGTGCCATCACCGGCCTCGTCGGAGGTCTTGGATGCCACCTCGCGCAGCATCTGTGCCCCCATGTTCTCGAACCTGTCCTTGAGTTCGATCTCCTTCGCCACCGTCACGCCGTCCTTGGTGATGCGTGGCGACCCGAAGCTCTTCTCCAGGACGACGTTTCGGCCCTTCGGCCCCATCGTCACCTTTACGGCGTTGGCGAGAATGTCCACGCCGTGCAACATCTTGGTCCGGGCGTCGGTCCCGAACTTCACTTCCTTCGCAGCCATCGTTCGATCCTCTCGAAAATCAGGTAATACCGGGGACGCCGCCTAGGCTTCCAGGATGCCAAGGATGTCCGATTCCTTCATGATGAGGAGCTCCTCGCCCTCGATCTTCACCTCGGAGCCGGACCACTTGCCGAACAGCACCCGATCACCGGCCTTGACGTCGACGGGGATCAGCGTGCCGTCATCCTTTCGTCCGCCGGGACCGACGGCGATGACCTCCCCTTCCTGCGGCTTCTCCTTGGCCGTGTCGGGGATGATGATTCCGCCGGAGGTCTTTTCCTCCTGCTCGATGCGCCGAACCAGCACGCGATCGTGCAGCGGCCTGAACTTCATCTCTCGTCCTCCATTCCAGAAGCGAATTGCGCCAGGAGGAAGCCTGTTAGCACTCCCCCCTGATGAGTGCCAACGATCTAGAGGAGCGGCCCCCCGCTGTCAACGGCAACCTGCGCGGGCGGAGTCTCGCGGCCACCGGTGATCGCGGCACGGCCGATGGGGGCGGCAATCCGTGACGCCCCAGTGCCCGTAGACCGTGTCAAACCTATTGATGACAGCGGAGGATCGATGTCATGGCGCGACCTGTCCTGATCTTCGGTGCCACCGGCGGGGTCGGCAGCACTCTGGCGCGACAACTGCGCGCCCGCGGCCGGCCGCTGTTCCTGAGCGCCCGCAACGCGGGCCGGCTGGCCGAATTCGCCCGCGAGATGGACGCACCCTTTCGCCCCGCCGACGTCCTCGACGAGGACGCCGTCACCGCGGTGGTGAGCGAGGCAGCCGCCAGCGGCGGCCTTTCCGGCTTGGCCTTCTGCGTCGGCTCGATCGTGCTCAAGCCGCTCAAGAATGTGAGACCCGATGACTTCATCGAGGCATTTCGGCTGAACACGATGGCGGCGGCGATGGCGGTGGCGGCGGCGCGGGAGGAACTGGCCCGGGGACAAGGAGCCGTCGTCCTGTTCTCGACCGTGGCGGTGGCGCAAGGTTTTACCCACCATGCGGTGATCTCCGCCGCCAAGGGGGGGGTCGAGGGCCTGACCCGGGCCCTGGCCGCCGAGCTGGCCCCGAAGGTGCGGGTGAACGCGGTGGCGCCGAGCCTCACCCGGACGCCGCTGGCGGAGCAGATCACCGGCAACGCGGCGATGGCCAAGGGCATTGCCCAGTTGCACGCGCTGCCCCGCCTCGGTGAAGCCGAGGACGTGGCCGCGGCGGCGGCATTCCTGTTGGAGCCGGATAGCGGCTGGATCACCGGCCAGATCCTGCCGGTGGACGGGGGGCGCAGTCGGGTTCGCACCAAGGGATAGCACCTGCCGGAGGCCGCCCAAGGCCCGCGGCTTTGGCTGGGTGTGGAGGGCTTCTTTCGACGGGCCGAGCAGCACGGCGCGCTTGACGTCCCGCCCGGCGTTATCCGGGATCGTCGTCCACCTCGTCCGGCAGCGGCACCCGCTTGTCCCGACGGGGCAGGGACACGCCCTTGCCCTTCCTGGCGGGTTGCACCCGTGGCCGGAACCGGGGGGTGGCCAAGGCGGCCGCGGCGGGATTTCGCCGCTTGCGTGCCCGCCGCCTTGCCTTGCCGGACCTGCCTGACTTTCGGGCGTGCATCCCGGCCATCCCTCCGTCGGCTTCAGGCTCAACATAACCGCACGCTGTCAATGCGCCAACCGCGCTGCAGAGCGGACGAAGGCGGATATGCGCGTCGACCCGTCCGCTTCACGCACCCCGCCAGCCGGATCGCGGAGACGACCCGCGCGCCCCCGGCTTCCCGGGCCAGGGTGGGCCCTGTCATCGGGCTTTCCGTTGCCGCGCCGGGGTGTCTCGCGTAATGCTGGGGGGACGGATCCCGGAACGGAACAGGCAATGCTGGAAAACGATCCCCACGAGCTTCTGGCCGCGATCAAGAGCATCCAGGAGCGCGTCGAGGACCAGGCGGCCCGAACTCTGGCGCGGTGGACACCGCGGCTCAATCGGCCCCCGTTCGGGCATAGTGCGGAGAACCTGGCCCGCTACCTGGCGCTCCGCAAGCTCGACCTGCGGCCGGTGGAGGCGGCGCTCGCTCCCTGGGGGCTGGCCTCCCTCGGCCGCTGCGAGAGCCGGGTGCTGCCCAGCCTGCAGGCGATCATCGCCAACCTGGAGATGATCTGCCGCAGCAATACCGAGACCCAGCGCCCGGCGCGGGCGGATTTCCGCAGCGGCAGCGAGACCCTCTCCGCCAACACGGATGCCCTGTTCGGACAGCGGGACGCCGGCCGGCGCACCCGCATCCTGGTCACCCTGGACATCGCCGCGGCCACCGATCCCGACTACGTGGCCGGGCTGGTGCGGGCCGGGATGGACTGTGCCCGGATCAACTGCGCCCACGACGGCCCCAACGTGTGGCAGGCGATGATCGACAACGTCCGCCGGCAGGCCGCGGCGGCGGGGCGGGACGTCCGGGTACTGATGGATCTGGCCGGCCCGAAGATCCGCACCGATACCGTGGTGACGCCGAAGAAAGGGATGAAGCGGAAAAAAGCGAGGAAGGTGGCACCTGGCGACCGCATCCTGCTCGCGTTCGAGGACACCGGCGACCGCAAGGATCCGCCGTTCCGCGCCACCTGCTCGGCGCCGGAGGTGCTGCGCCAAGTGCCGGCGGGAGCGATGGTGGCGATCAAGGACGGGCTGATCCGCGGCCGGGTGGAGGCGGTGCGCCCGGACGGGCTGGTGGTGGTGGTGGAACGTACCCCGCCCGAGGGCCAGTCGCTGAAGCCGGAGAAGGGGATCAACTTCCCTGGCACCCCGCTCGCCGTTTCGCCGCTCACCCCGGCCGACTTGGCCGATCTCGATTTCGTGGTCGAGCATGCGGACATCGTCAGCTACTCGTTCGTGCAGCGGCCCGAGGACATCGCCCTGTTGCAGGACGAGATCGCCCGCCGCCGGCCGGACCGGGCGGCCATGCCGATCGTGGCCAAGGTGGAGACCCAGCTCGCCTTCACCAACCTGCCGGAACTGATCGTCCAGGCCGCCGGCGCCAACCCGTTCGCGGTGATGATCGCCCGCGGCGACCTCGCCGTGGAGATCGGCTATGAGCGCCTGTCGGAGGTGCAGGAGGAGATTTTGTGGCTGTGCGAGGCGGCGCACGTGCCGGTGATCTGGGCCACCCAGGTGCTGGAAAGCCTGGTCAAGCTGGGGATGCCGTCCCGCGGCGAGTTCACCGACGCCGCCATGGCGGAACGGGCGGAATGCGTGATGCTGAACAAGGGCCCCTACATAGCCGAGGGCATCACCGTGCTGGACAACGTGCTGCGCCGGATGGAGGGCCACCGGCTGAAGCGGAGCGCCCAGCTCCGCCCGCTCAAGGCCTGGGACGGCGCAACTTGAACGCGGCGCCGCGGCCCGGTCGCCCGTGGCTTGGCCGTGCGCCGGTGGCTAGGCCCGGGCGAAGCCCGGCAGCGGGCTGGGTGGCGCTCCGGCGACCTGCCCCGCCAGATCGCGAAGGGCGTCTTCCAGGGTCTCCTCCAGAACCGGGTGGTAGAACGGCTTCTCCAGCAGGTCGAACACGGTGCGCTGGTCCTGGATGCACCAGGCCAGCAGGTGCGCCAGGTGTTCGCCGCCCGGCGCCGCCATGGAGGCGCCCAATAGCCGGCCGTTTGAGCGGTCCGCGTACAGCCGGATCAACCCCTCCTCCCGCAGCATGACCGCGGCGCGGCCGCCGGTGAACCGGGCGCTGCCAACCGCGGGATCATCGTCCTTGAGCTGGGGCCACGTCGCACCGACTGAGCAGAGCTGCGGATCGGTAAAGGCGATGGCGAGCGGCGTCCGCCGCCGGAAGCCGGCGGCCCGCCGACGCACGGCGTTGTAGCCGGCGATGCGGCCGTCGTGGGCGGCCTCATGCAGGATCGCCGGATGACCGGGCAGGGCGTCGCCGGCCAGAAACACCGGCAGGGCGCCGATCTGCATGGTCTCGCCGTCCACCGGCGGCGCCCCTGTTTCATCAAGGGCGACGCCCAGACGCTCCAGGTGAAGCCCGTCCAGGTTGGGCCGTCGGCCCACCGCAACCAGCAGGCGGTCGACGGTGACCGCAGCGCCGTCCATTGCAACCCGCAGCTCGTTGCCGTCGGCCTCCACGGTGGCCGTGGCGCCGAGGTGCAGCGGGAAGTCTCGGCCGATGGCAGCGACCGCAGCGTCGTTTATTTCCGGGTCGGTGAGTCCACCGATCTCCGCCTTCATGTCGAAACCGGTGACGGCCAAGCCCATTCGGGCCAGCGCCTGGCCCAGCTCGGTGCCGATGGCGCCGAGGCCGAGTACGGCCAAGCGGGGCGGCAGATCCTCCTGCTCGAACAAGGTATCGGTGGTCAGGATCCGGTCACCAAATCGGCGCCACGGTGGCGGCACCACCGGGCGGGAGCCGGTGGCGATGACGATGGCATCGGCTTGGATCGTCATGTCCCGGTCCGGTATCCTTAGCCGATCCGGGCCGAGAAACTCGGCATACCCGTCGATGAAGCGGTCGCCGATGGTCCGCATCGAGCGCTTGAGAACGCCCTCGACGAAGCGATCCCGCAGCCGCCGCACGTGGGCGAGGGCCGTCGGCAACTCGATGCGGAGCCCGTCGCCGCCGCCGATGCCTTCCATCGCCAACATGTCCCGGCGATGGTAGTCATCGGCCACCTGGATCATTACCTTGGACGGCATGCAGCCGACCCGGGCACAGGTGGTGCCGAGCGGCCCGCCGTTGATCAGCACGACGTTCTCGGTCTCCTTGCGGATTTCGGAAAGGGCGTGCAGCCCGGCGGTCCCGGCGCCGATCACGGCAACGTCCACCCTGCGGTCCATGGCGATATCTCCCTGGCTTGCGGCTTTGCCATCTTACAAGAGAAAATCGTGATATAATAGTCAAGTTGGACGCCGGGGTGATCCGTCCGCCGGTGCCGCCGGCTGAATGCGGCGCGTCGGGGCCGGGGCCGGCAAGATAAGGAGGTTGACGACCGCGGGGGATCGGGCGCCACACTGGCGTTGGTCCGGGTCCGCGATCGCCGGGGCCGACCGAAGTGCGACCCCGTATCGGAATGTGGAGGGCGCAGAGATGCTGAGACGGAAGATCAGGACATGGGTGGTGGTGGCGGATGGGGCCCGTGGCCGCATCCTGTTGAGCGAGGGTCCGGGGCATCTGGAGCCGGCACGGGATCAGGAGTTTATCGGGACCAAACTGCCCGGCCGGGAGGCCGAGGCGGATCGTCCCGGTCGGACCTTCGACAGGGCCGGGGAAGGCCGGCATGCTTACGAGCCGCCGACCGATCCCCGTCGCAAGCAGAAGGAGGAGTTCGCCCGCGCCATCGCCGCGGTGCTGACGGAAGGGGCGGATGATGGCAGCTATGACCGCCTGGTCCTGGTGGCGCCGCCGAAAACCCTCGGCGACCTGCGGGCCCTGCTGCCCAAGCGGGTGGCCCGATGCGTCACCGACGAGGTGCCAAAGGGCCTGATCGAGGTGCCGCTGCAAGAGCTTCCCGATCGGCTGCGTGATGCTCTCAAGCTACCACTGCCGGGCACCGGATGAGCCGGTCCAAGGCGCCCGCCGCAATGATCCCGCCGCCGCGCCGGACTGGGGCGGCGGGACGGCCGCGGCATATCGGGGTCGAAATGGAGTTCGCCGGGATCGACTGCCGGGAGGCGGCGGAACTGGTGCAGAAGCGGTTCGGCGGCAAACTGGAGGAACGGGATCCCTATCGCTTCCAATGCCGCGACAGCCGGCTCGGCGACTTTCTGATCGAGTTGGACAGCCGCTACGCCCACCCGCCGTCCCGCCCGGTCCCGACCGGCGACGAGGATGAAGGGGGGCGCTTCTGGCGGCAGTGGGAGGCCGACCTGCACTCCACCATCGGCGACATCGGCAGCCTGTGGCTGCCGGTGGAAATCATATCGGCGCCAATTCCGCTGGACGACCTGCCCGCGCTGGACGAACTCACACAGGATTTGCGCTCCGCCGGGGCCCGCGGCACCGACGAAGGGCTGTTCTACGCCTTCGCCACCCAGCTCAACCCGGAGGTGCCGTCGCGCGAGGCCCTGGACATCCTCCGCCATCTCCAGGCCTACGTCATCCTGGCCGAGGGCCTGCGGCAGGAGATCGGCCTCGACGTCAAGCGCCAGCTTCTGCCGTTCGCGAGCCCATTTCCCCGAGCCTATCAGTACAAGGTGGTGGACCCGGCCTACCGGCCAACGCTGGCGGGCCTGGTGGATGACTACGTCGAAGCCAACCCGACCCGCAACCGGGAGCTGGATCTGCTGCCGTTGTTTGCCGAACTGGCGCCGGAGCGGATTCAGGGACAGGTGCGGGATCCGCTGATCAAGGCCCGGCCGACCTTCCACTACCGGCTGCCCGACACCCGCCTCACCGATCCCACCTGGGGGGTGGTGACGGAATGGAACCGCTGGGTGCGGGTGGAGCGTCTCGCCGCCGATGCGGCGAGGCTGGCGGAGCTGGCGGAGGCCTTTCTCAGCCACTCACTGGAGCGCCGCTTGGCGGACTGGGGCGACAAGGTCCGCGCCTGGTTCCGATAGAGGGGCGTTGGGGTCGGTGACCCTACCCCGCCGCCTGCCGCACCATCTCGGCGAGCGCCGGCGTCACCCAGGTTTCGATCGCCGCCGCCACGATGACCATCGGCAGCAGCAGCCGGACGAACAGCCGCCAAGCCGCACCGAGCCAGGGCAGGAACGCCACCGGGCGGCCGCGGATGCGCTGCACCATCAGGGTGCCGAGGTGAAGTCCAGCCGCTGCGCCCACGAACACGGCCGCCAGCTCGACGACGCCGTGGGGGAGCAGGCTCGCGATCACCACGGCAGCCCCCTCCATCTGGGCGTAGGTCGCCCCGACCACCGCCACCACCACCCCATTGCTGATGAGGAAGAACACCGGAGCCAGCCCGACGACCACGCCTAGGATCATCATCACCAGGACCTTGAACCCGTTGTTGGCCACGATGAACAGGAAGATTTCGAGCCGCGACAGTCCCCGTGCAGCGCCGATGAAGTCCTCGACGCCGCGCATCACGCCGTAAGCCGCGGCCGGATCGAAGCGGAGCGCAACCAGCCCGAGCACGACTCCGAGCCCGAACAGAATCGCGCTCAAGGCCGTGTACGGCGCCAGGAGCCTGAGGTACGAAGCCACCGGTCGGGCGCGGCTCAGCCGGCTTGCGCCGGCGCTGCGGAGCCGGCCTGGGCCGGTGCCGGCGGCGCGACGTCGAGGGCCGCCTTGGCTGCCTTGTCCACGTCCTCCACCCACACGAACTCCACCAGGCGGCGGGCATCCTGGGGGACCTCTTCCAGATCCTTCCGGTTGCGTGCCGGCAGGATCACCTTGGTGACGCCGGCCCGTGCCGCGGCCACCACCTTCTCCTTGATGCCGCCCACCGGCAGCACCAAGCCACGCAGGCTGATCTCGCCGGTCATGGCAACGTCGCTTCGCACCGGCTGATTCTTCAGCAGCGACATCAGCGCCACCGCCATGGCCACCCCTGCACTGGGGCCGTCCTTGGGGATGGCGCCGGCCGGCACGTGGACGTGGATGTCGCTCTTTTCGAAAATTTCGGGTTTCACCCCGAGCAGCTCAACTCGGGACTTCACCAAGCTCAAGGCCGCCTGTGCGCTTTCCTTCATCACGTCGCCCAGGTGGCCGGTCAGGATCAGCTTGCCCGTACCGGGGATGCGGGTTGCCTCGATGAACAGGATGTCGCCGCCGGTGGGTGTCCAGGCGAGGCCGGTCGCCACCCCCGGCACGCTGGTCCGCATGGCGACCTCGTTCTCGAACCGCCGAGGGCCCAGGATCACCGGCAGATCGTCACGGTCGATCCGCACGGTGCCGGTCTCGCCCTCGGCGATGCGCATGGCGACGCGGCGGAACACTGCGCCGATCTCCCGCTCCAGGTTGCGGCAGCCGGCCTCCCGGGTGTAGTCGCGGATGATGGTGCGAAGCGCATCCTCGCTGATCTCGCACTGGCCGACCGGAATGCCGTTGGCGGTGAGCTGGCGGCGCACCAGGTAGCGCTTGGCGATCTCCAGCTTTTCGTCCTCGGTGTAGCCGGGCAGCTCGATCACCTCCATCCGGTCGCGCAGCGGGCCCGGGATGGCATCCAGCACGTTGGCGGTGCCGATGAAGAACACCTGGCTCAGGTCGAACGGTACCGCCAGGTAGTTGTCGCGGAACGTGGAATTCTGCTCGGGGTCCAGCACCTCCAGCAGCGCCGAGGACGGATCACCGTGGAAGCTGGCGCCGAGCTTGTCCATCTCGTCCAGCATGAACACGCAGTCCCGGGTGCCGGCCTTGCGGATGGACTGGATGATGGTGCCGGGCAGCGCACCGATGTAGGTGCGCCGGTGGCCGCGGATCTCGGCCTCGTCATGGACGCCGCCCAGGCTAGCGCGGACGAACTTGCGCTTGGTGGCCCGGGCGATGCTCTGGCCCAATGACGTCTTGCCGACCCCGGGCGGCCCGACGAAGCAGAGGATCGGGCTCTTGCCTTCCGGGCTCAGCTTGCGCACCGCAAGGAACTCCAGGATCCGCCGCTTCACCTTCTGGAGGCCGTAGTGGTCCTCGTCCAGGATGCGCCGGGCCTCGGCGATGTCCACCTCGGCGGCACTGGTGACCGACCAGGGCAGCTCGGTCAGCCAATCCAGATAGGTGCGCACCATGGAATACTCGGCCGCCGCCTCCGGCATCCGCTCCAGACGCTTCAGCTCCTTGCGGGCCTGCTGCTCCACCTCCTCCGGCATCTTGGCCTTGGCGATGGCTTCGCTGATCTCCTCCACCTCGGCGGCTTTCTCGTCCACCTCGCCGAGCTGCTTCTGGATGGTGCGGAGCTGCTCGCGAAGGATGTATTCCCGCTGGCGCTCGTCCATGGTCTCCTTGGTCTGCTCGCCGATCTCCCGCGAGATGCGCATGACCGAGATGCGGCGGCGCAGCGCTTCCAGCACCTTGTCGAGCCGTGGAACCAGATCGTAGGTCTCCAGCACGTCCTGTTTATCGGTCGGCGGCATGTCCATCACGCTCGCCACTACGTCGGCCAGAACCGCCGGCGAGGTGATACTCTGGATTGCCGCCGCCACCTCCGCCGGGGCCTGCGGCAGGAGCTGCAACGCCTCCTGGGCCTGTTGGCGGAGCAGATGGCCGCGGGCTTCCACCTCGGGGGCGAAATCACTCTCGGGATCCTCGTGCGTCACCACCCGGGCGGCCAGGAACGGGTAGCCGTCGAGGAACTCGATGATGCGGAAGCGGCGGGTTCCCTGGCACACCACGTGGTGGGAACCGTCCGGCGCCGTCAGGTAGCGGAGCACGTTGGCCTCGGTCCCCACGGCATAGAGATCATCGGGGGCCGGTGCTTCGATGTTGCCGTCCCGTTGCAGCAGGACACCGAGCGGCCGTTCGTTCCGCGCCGCCTCCTGGGCGGCCGCGATGGACGAGGCACGCCCCACCGACAGCGGCAGGATCACGGTGGGGAACAGCACCACGTTGCGCACCGGCAGGATGATCAGGGCATCGTCAGGCAGCTTCTCGACGTTCTTGTTGCCCGTGCGGGCATCCTCCGACGGTGTTCGTGTGTCATCGGAGTCCCCGCCCTGAGCTTCCGGCGGGGTGCTGCGGACAAGCGGCCAGGTGGAGGCAACCATGATCAGAGCTTTCCCAGGGTGAGGACGAGGCAACCGTTGACGGTGTCCCGCTGGCGCAGTTCGTAGCGGCCGGCGCTGAGCTCGATTCGGCGCTCGAACCGCCCGTGCGGAATTTCCAGCCGGTGGATCACCGCTGTCTGGCCGGAGGCCGGGAGCGGACGCAGGCCGTTCACGATCAGCGTCGCATCCTCGACCGCGACCTGGATTCGCGACGGCTCCACGCCCGGCAGCGCCACCAGGATGGTGATGGCGTCGCTGGTCTCATAGACGTCCACCGGAGGCTCCCAGGTCGGCACCTGCCGCTGCCCCGGCGCCAGCCGGAAAAACTGGCGATGCAGGCGCTCGGCACGCTCGATCTGCTCGAACGCCTCAAGCCACATCCAGGTGCGGGTATCGCGCGGTGCCATATCGTTCGTTGTCTCCCCCTTCACAAAACGGCCGTAAGCCGATGAAGTTCCGTAGATGTTGCGTGGCTTGCCGGGCGATGCAAGCCGGTCGGTGGCACCCGTGAATCTCAGCGGCGGCGCGAATGCTGGTTTCCGCGGCGCAGCAAAGGTGATAGGGTCTTCGCAGTCATTCTACTGATGATATTGCCTGGGGGGGCATCGAGCTAGTCCGTCGGCACTGGCGGATGGTGCGTTGCAGCACAACATGATACTGGGCACGCAAGCCGCTCACGAAAGGCATTGATGAACCTCCCAAAGGACCAACCGATCGAAACCAGCGACGAGGCCGCACCGTCGGTTCTGGCCTCGCACGCGCTCTGCATCGCCAAAGTGCGGGAGCACGTTTATGGTGCCGGGCGGCTGCAGCCGGAGCTGGTGGCCCAGGACGATGCGTGCGACCTCGGCCGGTGGCTGCGCGGAGAGGCCGCTGTGCTGCGCCATCGGCCGGAATACTGGCGGGCGGTGGTCGCCCATGCCAACTTTCACAAGTGTGCCGCCGAGGTGGTGCGGTTGGCCAACGAGGGGCGTCGCACTGAGGCCGAATCCGTACTGGCCGCGGGCGGCCCGTTGCGCATGGCCTCCAAGGCGCTGGTGGAAAGCGTCAGCGACCTGAAACGGGCTCTGGACAACAAGGAAGCGGCTGACCCTGAGATGTCTGCCTTGGACCTGCTGCAGCTGCCGGTCCGGCTCATCCTCGGCTGGCGGGGCGGCTCGCTGTCGACACCGGCCCAAGCCGGGCGGGGCCGAACCTGAAGCGGCCTTGAAGCGGCCGCCGGTGATCCCTACCCTCAAACCGTCGAGGTGATGGGGAGGACGGAATGGACCAGCGGTTCCGCGGCACCGACAGCTACGTCGCCACCGAAGACCTCATGGTCGCGGTCAACGCGTCCATCGCCCTGCAGCGCCCGCTGCTGGTGAAGGGGGAGCCGGGCACCGGCAAGACCATCCTCGCCCTGGAAATCGCCCGCGCCATCGGCGTGCCGCTGATCCAGTGGCACATCAAGTCCACCACCAAGGCGCAGCAAGGTCTCTACGAGTACGATGCGGTGGCGCGGCTCCGCGATTCGCAGTTGGGCGATGCCCGTGTCCACGACATCGGCAACTACATCATCCCTGGCAAACTGTGGGAGGCGTTCGCAGCCGACATGCGGCCGGTCCTGCTGATCGACGAGATCGACAAGGCGGACATCGAGTTCCCCAACGACCTCCTGCTCGAACTGGACCGGATGGAGTTTCACGTCTACGAGACCAAGGCGACGGTGGTCGCCCGCCACCGCCCGATCGTGGTGATCACCTCCAACAATGAGAAGGAGCTGCCGGATGCGTTTTTGCGTCGCTGCTTCTTCCACTACATCCGCTTCCCCGACCGGGAGACCATGGAGCGGATCATCGAGGTGCATTTCCCCGGCATTCAGAAGCGTCTGGTGCGGGAGGCTCTCGGCGCCTTCTATCAGATCCGCGACGTGCCCGGCCTCAAGAAGAAGCCATCGACTTCGGAACTGCTGGACTGGATCAAGCTGCTGCTGGTGGAGGACATTCCGCCCGATGCCCTGCGCAGCAAGGACCAACGCCAGTTCATCCCGCCGCTGTATGGTGCCCTGTTGAAGAACGAGCAGGACGTGCACCTGTTCGAGCGCCTGGCCTTCATCGCCAGGCGGGAGGACCAGTAACCGGCGAGGAACGGCCTTGTTCATCAATTTCTTTTTCGAACTGCGCAAGGCCAAGCTCCCCGTTAGCCTGCGGGAATACCTTACCCTGCTGGAAGCGATGGATGCCGGGCTGGCCGATTACAGCGTCGACGATTTCTATTATCTCAGCCGCTCCTGCCTGGTGAAGGACGAGAGCAACCTGGACCGGTTCGACCGGGTGTTCGGCAGCGTGTTCAAGGGCCTGGAACCGCCGAAAGAGGGTGAGACTCTGGAGATCCCGGAGGAGTGGCTGCGCAAGGTTGCCGAGCGCACCCTCACCGAGGAAGAGAAGGCGATGATCCAGGCGCTGGGCGGCTGGGACCGGCTGATGGAAACCCTGCGCCAGCGCCTGGCCGAACAGAAGGGCCGGCACCAGGGCGGCAGCAAGTGGATCGGCACCGGCGGCACTTCCCCCTTCGGGGCCTGGGGGTACAATCCTGAAGGGGTGCGTATCGGCCAGGACCGCAACCGCAACAACCGCGCCGTCAAGGTGTGGGACCGTCGCGAGTTCAGGAACCTGGACTCCTCGGTGGAACTCGGCACCCGCAACATCAAGGTGGCGCTCCGTCGGCTCCGCCGGTTCGCCCGGGAGGGGGCGGCGACCCAGCTCGATCTCGGCGGCACCATCGATGCCACCGCGCGCCGCGGTTATTTGGACCTGAAGATGACGCCGGAGCGGCACAACGCGGTCAAGGTGCTGCTGTTCCTGGACGTGGGCGGCTCGATGGACCCGTTCGTCCAGGTGTGCGAGGAGCTGTTCTCCGCCGCCCGATCGGAGTTCAAGCACCTGGAGCACTTCTACTTCCACAACATGCTGTATGAGCGGGTGTGGCGGGACAACCGCCGCCGCCGCACCGAGGCCACCGCCACCTGGGACGTGCTGCACACCTACCCGCACGACTACAAGGTGGTGTTCGTGGGCGACGCCAGCATGAGCCCTTACGAGATCCTCTACCCCGGCGGCAGCGTCGAGCACTGGAACGACGAGGCGGGGCATGTGTGGATGGAGCGGCTGCTGGCGGTCTATTCCCATGCGGTGTGGCTCAACCCGATGCAGGAAGGCTGGTGGGACACCACCGTCTCCACCCGCATGGTCCGGCAGCTCCTGGGCGGGCGCATGTACCCGCTGACCCTGGATGGCCTCGACCGGGCGATGCGGGAGCTGAGCCGCTAGCCCGGGCCGCCGCGGGCACGGGTCACGTCCCATACCGCTCCGGCGCAAAGGGGCACCCCGGCCGCATGCGCCGCCAGGGTTGAAGCCGATCCCGGTGCGGGGTGCGCGGCACCATCCGGCGGCCGGGCCGAGCGGTCAAACCTTGCCGTCCGCCGCGCGCTGGGGGCAGAGTGGTCGGAGGGGGAAGATCGCCGGCCGCTGAACCGAAGCGGTCGCTTGCGGACCAGGGGACACAAATTGGGACTGGCGCACACGGTTGCTGCGGTGCCCGAGACGGGCCCGCTGATCGGGCATCGCGGGGTTGCCGCCCGGGCGCCCGAGAACACCCTGGCGTCGCTCACTCTGGCCGCCGCACTTGGGCTCACCTGGGTGGAATTCGACGTCCGCCTCAGCCGTGACGGCCACCCTGTCTTGTTCCACGACGACCGGCTCGGTCGCACGACCGATGGGCGTGGCCGTGTCGCCGATCACGACCTCGCGGCGCTTCGGCGCCTGGATGCCGGCAAAAGGTTCCCGCCGCCGTACCGCGGCGAGCGGATCCCGACGTTGGTGGAGGCCATCGAGCTGCTCGTCGAGCTCGGTATCGGCGCCAACGTGGAGATCAAGCCCGACCCGGAACGGGAGACGGAAACCGCGCAAGCGGTGATGGCCACGCTGGCGCGCTGCTGGCCGGAGACCTTGCCGGCACCGATCGTCTCCAGCTTCCGGCCGCGGGCACTGGCGGTGGCGAGCGCCGCGTCGCCGGCATGCCACTATGCGCTGCTGGTCGACGCCGTGCCCAAGGACTGGCACCGTCGCCTGGCGGTGCTGGGGGCCACCGCGCTCCACTGCAACGCCCGGCGGCTGACCGGCCGGCAGGCGGCGGAGATCGCGGACCAAGGCGTGCCGCTTCGCGCCTACACGGTCAACTCAGCGCGCATGGCGCGACGATTGTTCGCATGGGGCGTGGCTGCGGTGTTCACCGACGACCCGGTACCGCTTGCCGCGGCGTTCGGCAGCCGGCGCGATTGAGGGGGTGGATTTCTGTGTTGCAGTGCACAGTCGATTTCTGCCACCTTCCGGTCAATGACAATAGCGTGACACTTGGATCAGGCTTGGGGAGTACGACGGGATGCGCATTCAACCCTCCGTAGGGACGGTGGCCCGCATGCGACTGCGCCGGCCCATTCCGGTAGCTCGACGCCCGGCGGACGGCCCGTCCGCGGATCCGGAACGGATCGCCCGGATCGTGTCGGGCCATGAGTGGGCGTCCACCGAGGAGTGGCGCGAGGCGGTGGAGGCGCTGGCGGATTTCAGCGATGATGCCATCGAGGACATGCTGCGGGCAAAAGGCGTCCGCTCGCCGACCCGGGGCGATGGCCGCTGAAGCCGACCAGGATCGGCACCCATCCGGGCCGCTGCAGCCCAGGGTGCTCGAGTCCCAGAGCGGATCGAAAACCGAAGTCTGGGACATGCCGACCGAGGAGGCGGCTCTCCAAGACATTTTGGAGCGTGTTTTCCGACGGCACTGGCCCTCGATCACATTCGGGCCTTTGATCGAGGGGGCGGCGTTCGAGTTCCGCTGCCCGCGGGAGCCGAAGTCCATCACCCTGCTCGACGGCTACCTAACGGTGCATTTCGGTGGCACCCATTTCCACCTGTGCATCGGGGAGAACCGCGGCAGCGCGCGGAACCCGACCCCGGACGACCTCCGTCGCCACCGCCGGCCGTCCCGGGCGGAGTTCTTCCGCGGGTTGGATCGGGAGGGCGCGCCGCTGACCTGGGGCTTCCGGATGTTCAACGGCAAGGGCGAACCGCAGATCACGATCTTTTTCCCGAGCCCGTTCCTTACGGACGACGACCGCATTGCCGACGAACCGGACTGGTCCCGCCTCGCGGTCTGGGAGGACATGGCAAAGACCTTCCTCGGCCGCGATCCCGACCCGGCCGACCGGACCGGCGCCGGCTTCCGACGCCGCTGATCGACATGGACGTCGGCGATGCGGAAGCCGATCCGGACTCCGGCGCATTCACAGTTGTGTGCCAGGGACGCTGGCTGGTGGCACGCTTCGCGGCCCCGCAGCGGCTCTTGAGCTGGGCGCCGCACCGGCCCGGCTATCAACGCGGGGCGTGCGTGGCGTGGCTCGAGGTGCGGAACCGCGATCTGGGGCTTGACGTCGATCCCGCCGCCTTGCTGGCCGACCGGTTGCGGGCAGAGGGCCTCGGCGATGCCGTCGGCCTGATGACATCCACCCGCCTCGCCGACCATTGCCGGGCGTCGGTGCGGCGCGGAGGGAGCACGGTCCGGTGCCTTGTCACGGTCGGCCTCGGCAACGCCGAACGGGTGGGCAGCCGCCGGCCGGGGGCAGCCGCTGGGTCGGGCTTCGGCACGGTCAACCTGCTCTGTCATGTGGACCGGACGCTGACCGACGCGGCGATGCTGGAGGCGGTATCGGTCGCCACCGCGGCGCGGACCACGGCGATCCTCGAGGCAGGCTATCGCCCGGCTGGCGCCGGCGGGCCAGTCACCGGCACCGGCACCGATTGCATCGTCATCGTCTGTCCTGCCGACACGGCTTCCGGGACAACGCCCGAGCCCTATGCCGGCCTGCACACCGCGGTGGGAGAGGCGATCGGAGCGGCGGTGCTGGAGGCGACCCGGCAGGGCGTGGCGGGCTGGCTGGCGCGCCAGGGGGCGGACGCACAGACAGGCGCCGCCGCTCCGCATCACCCATGTCGGACAGGTCGGGAAACACGAAAAACCGCGAAGCAGAGTACGATGCTCGATTCTCGCCACAAATGAAGGGAAACTGTCAGGAGCCGACGGGATCGACGGGCGTCCACCGGAGACCCCTGGCGTTCAACCCGAAGGAGGCCCAAACGGTGCCCAGTACGATCGCTTTGGTCGATGATGACAGCAATCTGCTCACCTCGGTCTCGATGAGCCTGGAAGCCGAAGGCTTCAAGGTTGAAACCTACTCCGATCCCACCGAAGCGCTCGAGAGCATCCTGAGGCGCCCCGTCGACCTCGCCATCCTCGACATCAAGATGCCGGGCCTGGACGGCGTCGAGTTGCTGGCCCGCCTGCGCCAGCGCTCCGACCTTCCGGTGATCTTCCTCACTTCCAAGGTCGACGAGATGGATGAAGTGTTCGGCTTGCGGATGGGAGCGGACGACTACATCACCAAGCCGTTCTCGCAGCGCCTTTTGCTCGAACGGATCCGTGCGGTGCTCCGTCGCCGGGGCCCCAGCAGCGTCACGGCCGGCGAGGATGGAGAAATCCTGCGTCGCGACGAGATGGTCCTCGACACTGGCCGTCACATGTGCACGTGGAAAGGATTGCCGGTCAACCTGACCGTGACCGAGTTCTTGCTGGTGCTGGCCCTGGCGCGGCGGCCCGGTCACGTCAAGAGCCGGGACCAACTGATCGATGCGGCCTACGGTGAACATATTTATGTCGATGACCGCACCGTGGACAGCCACGTGAAGCGCCTGCGGAAAAAATTCAGGGAAGTCGACCCGGAGTTTGCCCAGATCGAGACATTGTACGGTGTCGGTTATCGCTTTCGCGCCACTTGACGTGCGGCGCGGACTGTAAACGTGTGTCACGGGGCGGGGACCATCGCTGATCATGGCCATCCGCGGAGATTTTGACTGGTCACAATCCGCAGTCTCGCCGATCACCTGGCGGATTCTTGCCGTCAACATTCTGGCGCTACTCATTCTCGTCGCCGGCTTGCTGTATCTCGCCGACTATCGGCGCGGCCTCATCGATGCGGAAATCGCCTCCCTTCGCGTCCAGGCCGAGTTGTTTGCCGCGGCCCTGGGCGAAGCCGCGGTCCCGTCGGACGGCGGGCAGATCGAACTGATCAAGGCCCGCACCACCAACCAGATGGTGCGCCGTCTGGTGGAACCGACCGGCACCCGGGCGCGGCTGTTCGGCATCGACGGCACGCTGCTCGCCGACAGCCGCCTCCTGATCGGGCCGGGCGGCATGATCCAGGTCGAGGAACTGCCGCCGCCTCCGGGGCGACGCCAGTATCTCGGGAGTGTGCTGGGATGGCTGGACCGGGTTCTGGACAACCTGTCGGGACGCAACCAGTTGCCGGTGTATCGAGAGAAGCCGATCGAGGTCGCGACCGATTATTTCGAAGTGGTCGCCGCCCGCAGCGGCGATCCCACCGAGGTCGTCCGGATCACGCCCGAAGGCGAGATGGTGTTGAGTGCCGCTGCCCCGGTGCAGCGTTACAAGCAGGTCCTCGGCGTCCTGATGCTGAGCAAGTCGTCCCGGGACATCGATGCTGCGGTGATCGGCGTTCGCGTTGACATTCTGAAGATTTTCGCCGCCACGCTGGTGCTCACGGTGCTGCTGTCGATCTACCTCGCCGGCACCATCGCGAGACCCATCCTGCGGCTGGCGGCTGCCGCCGAGCAGGTTCGCCGGGATCGCAGCCTCGCGCACACCATCCCGGACTACGCGCATCGCCGCGATGAGATCGGGTTCCTGGCATCGGCATTCAAGGAGATGACCGAGGCCTTGCGCCAGCGGATGGATGCGATCGAGCAGTTCGCCGGTGATGTCGCACATGAGCTGAAGAGCCCGATCACCTCGCTGAACAGTGCCGTCGAGACCGTGCGCCGGGTCAACGACCCGGACCAGCGGCACAAGCTGCTGGCCATCATCGAGCACGACATCCGTCGGCTCGACCGGCTGATCAGCGACATTTCCGATGCTTCCCGGCTGGATGCTGAACTGTCGCGGGCGCAGGTCGCGCCGGTCGATCTCCGCGCCCTGTTCTCAACTTTGATCCAGGTGACGGAAATCCCGGCGGCCGACCGAGGGATCCGCCTGCACCTGGCCCTTTCCGGCAAGGATCAACTGATCGTCGCCGGACTGGAGAGCCGGTTGGTCCAGGTGTTTCGAAATTTGCTGACCAACGCTATTTCGTTCAGTCCGGCGGGTGGACGGATCACCCTGGCTGCCATGCGCGACGGCAACCGCATCGTCTGCGAAGTCCTGGACGACGGCCCCGGCATCCCGGAGGGGCGCGAGCAGATGATCTTTCGACGCTTCTACTCCGATCGGCCGCGCGGGGAAGCGTTCGAGACGCACTCCGGACTCGGGCTCGCCATCTCGAAGCAGATCGTGGAGGCCCATCGCGGAGCGATCCACGCGGAAAACCGGAGGCATTCCGACGGGCATGTGCTCGGCGCGCGTTTCGTGGTTTCGTTGCCCGCGGCTTGACAGCCGGGACAACCGGTTTCACGCTTCATGCTATGGAGACCGTGCACGCAACCTGTGTGGCGATCGACGGCCGAGGTGTCCTGCTGCGAGGACCTTCGGGGGCGGGCAAGTCCGACTTGGCGCTTCGGCTGATCTCCGGGGGCGCCGAACTGGTCGCCGACGACTACATTGACGTCGATTGCCGCGTCGGCAACCGGCTGTTCGGCTCGGCACCGCCGGGTATCCGAGGTCTGCTGGAGGTCAGAGGGGTCGGCGTGGTGCGGGTGGCAAGCCGACCCGTGGTCGAAATCGCGGTCGTCGCCGATCTGGTCCCGCCTGCCGACGTCGACCGCATGCCGGCGGCGGGATTCGTGACCATCGCCGGTATACGGCTTCCCCGGTACCGGATCGCCCCGTTCGAGGCGTCGGCCCCTGCCAAGATCCACCTCGCGGTCCGGTTGGCAATCGGCGCGGCGGAGATGGCGACATGACCGACAGCCGCGCCGTGCTTGGTCATCCGGACCGGTTGATGGTGTCATCTGCCCCGAGCGACCCGGGATCGGCGACGGAGCCGATACCACAACGCGTGCTCCTGATCACGGGCATGTCCGGTGCCGGCAAGACGTCCGCGCTCAAGGCACTGGAAGACATCGGCTACGACACAGTCGACCATCTGCCGCTGTCGCTGTTGCCCCGCCTCGTCACGCCGACCGACAGCCATCTCGCAGACGAAGCGGCGGGGCGGCCTCTTGCCGTCGGCATCGATGTCCGCACCCGCGACTTCCGGGTCGACGCCGTGCTGCGCGAGGTGGATCACCTGGTCACCATGGGCGCCGGCGAGGTCAGGTTGCTGTTCCTCGATTGCGACGACGAGCAGCTTCGTCGCCGCTACACCGAAACCCGTCATCGCCATCCGCTCGCGGCGGACCGTCCGGTTGCCGACGGCATCGACCTGGAGCGGCGCCTGATGTTCCCGCTCCGTGCCCACGCCGACATGGTTATCGACACCTCGGGACTGCGCCTCGGCTCCCTGAAACGGATCCTGGAGAGCCACTTCGGCGTCGACCGCAAACCGGAGCTTTCCGTGTTCGTAACATCGTTCTCGTACCGACTCGGGCTGCCGCGGGAGGCCGACCTCGTGTTTGATGTTCGCTTTCTCGCGAATCCGCATTATGACCCTGTGCTCAGGGACAAAACCGGCCTGGATGAACCGGTGGCCCAGTACATCGAGCGGGATGAGGGTTTGATGCCGTTTCTCGACGCGCTCACCAGACTGATCGCGCCGCTGCTGCCGCGCTATACCGCGGAAGGAAAGAGCTACCTGACCATCGGCGTCGGCTGCACCGGTGGTCGGCATCGTTCGGTCTTCGTGGCGCACGCACTGGCGTCACGACTGCAGGCCCTCGGCTTCTCCGCCCAGGCGCGGCATCGCGACGTGACGCGCCGCACCGCCCCGGTGGAAGCGGGACAATGAAGGATCACCCCTGGACATGATCGGAATGGTCCTCGTCACCCATGGCCGCCTGGCGGAAGAGCTGATCGCGGCGCTGGAGCACGTGGTCGGGCCCCAGGCGAACATCGCGGCGGTGTGCATCGGACCCGACGACGACATGGAACAGCGCCGAACCCAAATACTGGAATGCGTGGCCCGGGCCGAGGAAGGCAACGGCGTGGTGCTGCTGACCGACATGTTCGGCGGCACGCCGTCAAATCTCGCCATCTCGATCATGGACAAGGCACACGTCGAGGTGATCGCCGGGGTCAACCTGCCGATGCTGATCAAGCTCGCGAGCGTCCGCCAGACCGAATCCCTGGAGGATGCCACCCACGATGCCCAGGAAGCGGGCCGCAAGTACATCA
>REES01000070.1 GCA_007694935.1 Rhodospirillales bacterium | reverse complement strand
TCCCACAAACAGTCGACCCGGCAGATTGTTCAACATGATTGGTCCCCTTGCAATCCCTGGTTTTTAGTGGCTGTTGGCACTGCAACCGAGCGAACACGGGCGGCCACAAGTCCCGCCGCGACATGCGCCAGTGACCTTTAGCACGTTGTTATTACAGTTTTATGATGGGCCGATGACCGGGTTTCCGTGGCCCGTTTGGGCCGCTGCGGCAAGCGGCAATGCCATTACTGAGCCGTAGCCGATTGATATTCGTTTCGAGCTGCGGTAACTTGCGCTTCGTCAATCGGATACATAGTTCCCAGGGCAACCGCGCTGCGGTGCCGGTTCGAGGAAAGATTGACGGTTTGCCTTCGTGTGCCGGGCGCTGCCGATGCCGACGGAATGATGGCCGCGCTGCTGTGGCGGCCGGGCCGGGAGGCGAACCAACCGGCGGGACAGTCCGCCACCGCTGTGCCATCGGCTCCACGCCGCGGCGTGATTCGCCTTCGACGGCGAGATCAGCCCCGGCCATCCCCACCCGGGGTCGCGGCGCAGCGGCGAGCCTGGCCTCGACGTTTGCGCGGCGGTTGGCGCCCCGCCGACACGAAACCTCGGCCGCGCCAACGTAATCCGGGCCGAACCGGCACGTCCGCGGCAGACCGCTACCGGCTGTCGGCGACCGCTCGGATCGCCAGCCGACAACCGGCTTTCAGGTTTTTGGTCAACGCCCTATAAATCCGCAGGTTTTGCGGACGGGAAGCAGACGATGAACCGGGCCACGATCTCGACGGCGGCGACTTGGCTTCCGACCAGCGCCGCGGCGGTGTTCAGGCGGTGCCTCACCGACGGCGCCGGTCTTGTCATCACCCTGATCGCCGGGTTGATGCTGCTGGCGCCGGCGACCGCCCTGCCGACCCCCGACGGCTGGTGAAGCTATTCACAGAGGCGCTTATGTTGATCCGCATAACAACACATGATGCCATCCGCCAACTGGCGCAAGGCACGGTTTCTGAAGGGATTGTTGTACCCGTTTTCGCCATTTCCACGGCAAGTTATGCGGACTCGAAACGCGCGCCCCGCGTTTTATGCGGCTGGGCCTAATCTTTGTTATGCATCACAGCAGGAGCAACATGGACGCATTCGAATTCGCCGTTGGTGAGTCACTCCGGCCGTCAGTAGAGCGCAGGTTAACTGGAACAACTCCAGGAGATGCCAGAATCGCTGCGCTTTCCCTTCCTTCTGGACCGTTTCTTACCCGGATAGCCGTAATGGTCCTACGTTTCTATCGTCGGGCAGCGCCTCGGGCATTGCGAAACAAGTGCGTGTTCGAACCGAGTTGTTCTCACTACAGCGAGCTAGCCTTTCGGCAGCAAGGGTTTTGGCGCGGCCTCAAGTTAACAGGTCGCCGCCTGATTCGTTGCCGGGCTGAAAATGGGGGCGTCGACTATTCATTCATTGAGGAAGGAGAGAGCCCATGAAGTATAAGGTAGAATCTATTGGGGCTGAGTTCTCGAGTAAGGCGATATCCAATTTCGAGAAACTGCTTGAGTCAAGGGCTGAAGAGGGCTACAAATTTCATTCTGTGTTCCAAGTGACGCAACGCGGATGTCTCGGCATTGGTCAAGGTACAGCTACGTACTTGGCTGTCTACGTCAAAGAGTGATGCATAACAACTGGTTTCGGCGGACAGTCCGCTGCGCGGCCCGCCGCTGAACTATAGCGTTAAGCCGTCGATAATCACTTCCCCATACATAAGGGATCTCTAATGACGTCATACGCTTTTTGGAACAATAAAGGCGGGGTTGGTAAAAGCTTTCTGTGCTTTGTTGCCGCTTGCGAGTACGCCCACCGCAACCCCAACTCTGACGTCTACGTCATCGACTTGTGTCCGCAAGGAAACGTATCGGAAACATTACTTGGCGGCTATGAAATTAGCCCGAAGGCGATGCGCGATATGTTGGCAAATATACCACGCGCAACCGTAGCAGGATATCTAGAAGCGCGGCTAAGCTCTCCGTTCAAGATGATTTTGGATGTTAGTCCCTATATTTGTCGGCCATGCGATAGGAATCCCGATATACCCATAAATCTGCGTTTAGTCTGCGGCGACAATCTCCTTGAGCTTCTCGCCGAAGCGATCCGTCAAACATCGCAGCTCGCAATCCCAGTTGACGCTTGGCGCCAGGTTCTTTCCTGGATACAGGATCTATGCGGTGCTCTCACCGACCTCAGCGGCGACAGAGATGCAATGTTTGTAATCGACTGCAACCCGAGCTTCGCAATTTATACGCAGCTAGCGCTAGCTGCTGCAGATTTCGTGGTAGTGCCTTTTACAGCGGACGATAGTTCGCGTCGAGGGATAGAAAACGTGGTCGCTCTATTGTACGGCGTTGGGCCAGATGCACACACATCTACATACGCGCGAATTAGCTTTTCAAAAAGGGCAAAAGAAGAACGACTCAGCACGCCAAAACTCCATTCGTTCGTCAGCAATCGCGTGACCCTGTATGAGGGTCAGGCAAGCCGGGCTTTCGCGGCTGTAACTATAACGATCAAGAAAACGATGGACGATATCCACGAAAAGCATCGTAGCTTTTTTTCCCAACCGAAAATGCGGCCAAGCGAAACCTTCGTGGAGATTCCGGACTACCACAGCGCGTGTATTGTTTCCTCTATGACCGGAACCCCACTTCACAAAATGAAAGCGGGGCCACGCCTCATAGCCGGAGAGCGCGTTCAGATTAACCAACAGCCCTTGCAGAGGTATCGAGATGCTCTAAACAACTTCGTTGACACCCTCTAATAAGCAATGCCGTCGCCGGCGCAAACGAAATACCTCGGCGGCCTTGAGACCGCTAGGAGTATACGGGCCGCGGTATCTGACTATCGCTTACGCCCGATGCCTCGTAGACAATCACAGGCATTCGCGCACGCGGCGCTCGCATCATTGGTAGCGTCATGGGATGCTTACTTAAACGAGTTGGTCGTCAATTTTTATACGGTTACTGCTTGTCCAGGCGATCCAGCTTTTCATAGTTTGCATTCGATCGCGCAGAGTGAAAGCGCGAACATTTGTAAGCGGTTTAATACACCGAACTGGGAAAACGCCCGTGATTTGCTACTTCGCACTACAGGATTCGAGCCAACTCCATGTTGGGTTTGGCCGGCACGTCACATGGCAGGGCCCGCTGTCCGCGAACGACTAAACGAAATCTTACGGGTCAGGCACGCCTTCGCACACGGGCTTGGGATCCCCTCTTATTCGTGGAACCGAACTCCAACCGGGCGCGTCCGACTTAATAATTCCGTCTTGAGGGATGTTGAATCTTTTTTCAATAACCTCGTGCGTAGGACGGACGACGGGATGAAATCTCATATCGCAAGTCGGTTCGGCGGTACCTCACCGTGGTAGAAACCGGCGACCTAACATGCTGTTGCAGACCGACGCTTGACCGCTTCCTCCCTACGCTGCCGCTGCGGCCCGTCGCCGTCAAGCGCCCCTGAATGGGAACGTACGGGGCGCGAATGTCGGCGAAACCGTACGAGCCGTGGCGGCATCGCGAGCGTCATGCTCATGAGGCTCCATCCTACTCACGAGTTGGGGCCGTCAGCAAACCCGGTGCGGTTCAGTCCCCCGGCCTTGCTGCCCGAGCCTGCCGCGAGGCCACTGACTTGGCGCCGCCACGCCGCCGGCTGAGCCGGCGCGCTGCCGTGGCGGCCGAGCCGGGGACATGTCAGAACCCGGCGGGGAACCCGGCCACTGCAACCGCCACAGCCTCGGCCCACCCGGCCGGGTGATTCGGCCCCTGGCGCGGGCTCGGCCCCGGCTTTCCCCACCCGGGGCCTCGGCGCGGCGGCACGCCTCGCGCCGACGTTGGCGCGGCGGTCGGCGCCCCACCGGCACGAAAGCTCGGCCGTGTCAGCATAAACCGGGCCGAACCGGCACGCCCATGGCAGGCCGCTACCGGCTGTCGGCGACCGCTCGGATCGCCAGCCGACAACCGGCTTTCAGGTTTTTGGTCAACGCCCTATAAATCCGCAGGTTTTGCGGACGGGAAGCAGACGATGAACCGGGCCACGATCTCGACGGCGGCGACTTGGCTTCCGACCAGCGCCGCGGCGGTGTTCAGGCGGTGCCTCACCGACGGCGCCGGTCTTGTCATCACCCTGATCGCCGGGCTGATGCTGCTGGCGGTGGCCAGCTTCGATCCGGCCGATCCGTCGTTCAATCATGCGACCGACGCCGCGCCCGGCAACATGCTGGGACCGGTCGGTGCCCATGCGGCGGACCTGCTGCTTCACCTGTTCGGCCTGGTGATCCTTCTGCCGATCCTGGCGTTGGCGGTGTGGGGCTGGCGCATGGTGCGGAGGCTGCCGCTGCCTGTGGCATGGCTTCGGGTCCTGCTGCTGATGGCCGCAACCCTCATGCTGGCCGCGGCGGCGACCGCCCTGCCCGCGCCCGACGGCTGGCCGCTCGCCGTCGGTCTTGGCGGTGTCATCGGCATGGTGGTTTTCGATGCGGCCGGGCTGGTCGCAGGATTTGGCAGCAGCGGTGGCGGGACGGGCTTGACCGCACTCGCGCTGGGGACGGTCGGCGCCGGACTGGCCGTGGCCAGCTTCGGACTGCGAAGCAGCGAATGGATCGCCATCGCTCGGTTCCTGCGGCGCAGCGCCGGTAACGTCCTGCGATTGACCCGGCGCTGGAATGCCTGGGCACGGGGCGCCGACAGGGCGGCGGGTGCGACGGCCGCGAGGGAACCGGTGCACGTCGAGGGGCGTACCACCCGCCCTGCCCCGCTGGGCGCGGACGATCCGGCGACGGCACCCCTGACCGGGAGAGCGGGCGCCGCCAAGCCCGGCATCGTCATGCCGTCGCCGCGAAAGACCGGCGCCGGCGATCCGCGGCAGGGCCGCCTGGCCCTGGAGGAGGAGCCGACCGACTCCTACCGGGCGCCGCCCTTCGACGTGCTGCGGGCAGCGCCGCCGGGCAGCCTCACGGAGTCCCTCAACCGTGAAGGACTGGAGGAGAATGCCCGGCTGCTGGCCTCGGTCCTGGAGGACTTCGGCGTCCGCGGCGAGATCGTCAAGATCCGGCCCGGCCCGGTGGTCACGCTGTACGAACTGGAGCCGGCGCCGGGGACCAAGAGTTCCCGGGTGATCGGTCTTGCGGAAGACATCGCCCGCTCGATGAGCGCCATCTCGGTCCGGGTGGCCGTGGTGCCGGGGCGCAACGTCATCGGGATCGAACTGCCCAACCACCGGCGGGAGACGGTGTACCTGCGGGAGTTGCTGGAAGCGGACTCATTCGGCCGCAACAACGGCCTGCTGACCCTGGTCCTGGGCAAGGACATCGGCGGCGCGCCGGTGCTGGTCGACCTCGCCCGGATGCCGCACCTGCTGATCGCCGGCACCACCGGTTCCGGCAAGTCGGTGGCCATCAACACCATGATCCTGTCGTTGCTCTATCAGCACGCTGCCGATGCCTGCCGGTTCATCCTGATCGACCCCAAGATGCTGGAGCTGTCGGTGTATGACGGCATTCCGCACCTGCTCGCGCCGGTGGTGACCGATCCAGCCAAGGCGGTGGTGGCGCTGAAATGGACGGTGCGCGAGATGGAGGAGCGCTACCGCATGATGTCGCAACTGGGCGTCCGCAACCTCAGTGGCTTCAATGCCCGCGTGGCCGAGGCCGTGCGCCGGGGCGAAACCCTGGTGCGCCGGGTGCAGACCGGTTTCGACGACACGGGGCAGCCCGTGTTCGAGGAGCAGCCGCTGGACTTGGCGCCGCTGCCGCTGATCGTCGTGGTGGTCGACGAGATGGCCGACCTGATGCTGGTGGCGGGCAAGGACATCGAGGCGGCGGTGCAGCGCCTGGCCCAGATGGCGCGGGCTGCCGGCATCCATCTGATCATGGCGACCCAGAGGCCATCGGTGGACGTGATCACCGGCACCATCAAGGCCAACTTCCCCACCCGGATCAGCTTCCACGTCACCTCCAAGATCGACAGCCGCACCATCCTCGGCGAGCAGGGGGCGGAACAATTGCTGGGCCAGGGGGACATGCTGTACATGGCGACCGGCGGCCGGGTGACCCGGGTGCACGGTCCCTTCGTTTCCGATACCGAAGTGGAAGCGGTGGTCGCCCACCTGCGTGCGCTGGGCGAACCGCGCTATCTACCGGAAGTGACGGAAGACGACGGCGAGGCCGGCGGCATCTGGGCGTCGACGGAAGCAGGCACTGGCGCCGGCAACGAACAAGACGATCTCTATGACGAGGCCGTCGCCCTGATCGCCCGGGAAGGCAAGGCCTCCACCAGCTTCGTGCAGCGGCGGCTGCAGATCGGCTACAACCGCGCGGCTCGGCTGGTCGAACGGATGGAAGAGCAGGGCGTCGTCAGCCGGCCCGACCGGGTCGGCCGACGGGAGGTCCTGGTGGGCGACCACAGCGCATAGCGGAAGGCGGCGCAAAGGAGAGATCATGGTTTATCGGTGGGGCAGGCTGAAACTGCTGGCACAGGCCGTCGGCACCGTGCTGATCGCCCTCTTGCTGGCGGTCCCGGCGGCGCAGGACGGTGCTGCGGCGCGTCCCAAGCCGGCGGAGATCGGCATCGAAGCGCGTGCCGACCTCACCCGGATCGAACGCTATCTCAACGGCATGACGACCGTGCGGGCACGCTTCCTGCAGGTGGCGTCGAACGGGCAATTTGCCGAAGGCAACATCTATATCGCCCGTCCCGGCAACATGCGGGTGGAATACGATCCGCCGATGCAGGTGCTGATCGTCGCCGACGGGACTTGGCTCATCTACTACGACCAGGAACTGGAGCAGGTGAGCTACATCCCGCTTCGGTCGACCCCTGCCAGCATTCTGACCCGGTCGGACGTTTCCCTCACCAACGGCGATCTGCTGGTGACCGATTTCGCGCGGGACGGCGGCACGATTCGTGTCACCGTGGTCCAGAAGGACGATCCGTGGTCGGGACGCGTCACTCTGGTCTTCGACGAAAACCCGATGACCCTCCGCAAGTGGACGGTGGTCGATGCTCAGGGTGTCGAGGTGCAGGTGTCGCTCATCACCGCCCGCTTCGACGTACCGCTGGATCGCGAGTTGTTTCGCTTCCGGGATCCGCGCGTTTTCAAGGACCCGTTCTAGACGGGTGGAACCGGACCGGGCGGCATGCAGCAAACGCAATGCAGCAATACCCCAGCCGCATTGGTGATTTCGGCTGCGATCACCACCTAGTGGTGTGAAGGGGCCACGCCTTCAGGCGCCCCTTCCGGATGGTTCCCCTGCCATCCGGCAGTCTCTGCAAGGAGGCTGTGAGCGCCCGGTTGTCCCCCCTGACCGGGCGCTTTTTTCTATCTGGATCCGTTCACGGAATCAAGCGGTACCCGCCCGCCTCCGTCACCAGGATACTGGCCTGGGCCGGATCAGGCTCGATTTTCTGGCGCAGCCGGTAGACGTGGGTTTCCAGCGTGTGGGTGGTGACCCCGGCATTGTAGCCCCACACCTCGTCCAGCAGAACGTCCCGGCTGATCACCCTGCTTCCGGACCGGTAGAGGTACTTGAGGATGGCGGTCTCCTTGTCAGTGAGGCGGATCTTTTTGTGCGTTTGCTCGTCCACAAGCAACTTGGCGCTCGGCTGGAAGCTGTAGGGGCCGATGGTGAACACGGCGTCGTCGCTGCGCTCGTGCTGGCGGATGTGCGCGCGAATGCGGGCGAGCAGCACCCCCAAACGAAACGGCTTGGTGACATAGTCATTGGCGCCGGAGTCGAGGCCCAGAATGGCGTCCGCGTCCGTGCCCGCCGCGGTCAGCATGATCACCGGAGATTTCACGCCGCTTCGGCGCAACAGACGGCAGACATCGCGGCCATCCATGTCGGGAAGCCCGACGTCGAGCAGGATGATATCAAAATAATCGTGGCGGGCGAGTTCGATCGCCTCGCTGCCCGTATCCGCCGTGACGATCTTGAACTCCTCATGCAGGGCGAGTTGTTCTGACAGAGTTTCGCGCAAGGTGGCATCATCGTCCACCAGCAACAGCCGTCGGCCTGCGGTCATGTTTGTCCCCGGTTCAGCCAAGCCGCCACCAATAACGGTGTGACTCTACCGGGACGCTGCCGCGACTGACAACGCCGGAGACGGGGGCAACCGGAAAAACCTTGCGGCTATCTTGCTGCTGACACCACGGAATCGGGCCCGGCCGGTGATGCCAGTCCGGCCGGGCCCGCCCGCGGCCCCAGGCCCGTCCCGCGGTGGTCACGCAACACCGCCGCACGGGTACCCTTCGCGGGATCAGTGTTCCGGGTAGGTGAAGGTTCATGACCTGGAGAACCGGGCCCACCACACCGGCTAATCGCCAACCATCCGGATTCCCCTGCCGTTGCGGTGCCCCGATCTGGTCGTTGGGACGCTATTGCAATTCAGTCTTAGTTGCAACATTTTTGTGCGGGCAGCGCAAGATGAACCACCAGCGCCACCATGGAGCGAAGGGACCCTGCAATGATGGTTTGGGGCAGACTCGACCCGGCCCGTCTGGCGGAGGTGTTCCGCCGCCTTGTTCAAGCCGGTCGGCGCAAGCGGGCGCATCCGGAGCCATCCGCCGGAAACGGACGAACCGCATCGGCCGAACCGAGCCGGAGCGACGCGGGTCGGCGCGATCACCGACCGGACGCCGGCTTGGGTTCCGGGTAGACCCCGCCGCCCTCGCCCCCCTCCCGCGCGCGCGACCCTCCTCCGCCGTCGGGCGCGCCGTGCGGCGACATCGTCGATGGGTTCCGGCTTGCGCTCCGCTCCACCCGGCTGCGTCGGCAGACTGCCCCGGACCCGCGGCGGCCGAACCCCGGCGCCCCATCTCTGGAGACCCGCGTTCTGACCCGTTTACGTACCCGTGGCGTAAGAGTAGTAAGCGGTTCGAACGCCATATCGAGAACAGGAGTTACGGGCCATGGGATACTTGCCTCACGTGTCGCTGCTGATCGGCCTTGCCCTGCTGTCGTCGCCCGTGATGGGTGCGGCGCCGACCGCGGCGGCCGAGCCGGCGGGCACCACCGTCGGCGCCCATGGCCTGCGCCTGCCGGCGACCTTCCAGGGCGACCTGCCGTGCGCCGATTGCCCGGCGATCCGACATCATCTCGATCTGTGGCCGGATCAGGTTTGGTTCCTCCGCCGCGAATGGGTCGATCGCGATCTGGTGCGGGACGAGATCGGCCGCTGGCATGTGGATCCGGAACGCCGCGCCCTGATCCTGCACGGAGGTGCCGAGGCGCCGCTGCAGTTCGAGGTCAAGGGTCCGGATCGGTTGCGCCAGCTCGACATCGAGGGCGGGCCCATCGTGTCCGATCTGCCGTACGAGTTGGTGAGCGACGGCACCCTGACGCCGATCGAGCCGTCACTGCACCTGCGGGGCATGATGATCTATTTCGCGGATGCGGCCCGACTGACGGAATGCCTCACTGGGCGCTCCTTTCCCATTGCCATGGAAGCGGATTTCGTCGCCCTGCAACGCGCCTATCTGGAGCAGCGCGAAGCGCCCGGCGCCGAGTTGATGGTATCGCTCGAAGGCGCCCTTCGCATGCGGCCGAAGATGGAGGGCGATGGCGAGGAGCGTGCGGTGATCGTCGAACGGTTCATCAATGTCTGGCCCGGCGAACGTTGCGAGCGATCAATGACCGACGCGTCGCTGACCAACACCTATTGGCGGCTGGTGCGGCTCGCCGACACGGCGGTCGAAACGATCCAGGGGCGGCGGGAACCGCACATGCTGCTCCGCGCGGCAGAGGACCGCTTCGTCGCCACGGTCGGCTGCAACCAGATGATCGGCGGGTTCACGCTGGACGGGGAGACAATCGAGTTCGGACAGGCGGCGATGACGATGATGGCCTGCCCGCCGCCGCTGGACACCCTCGAACGAACGCTGACGGAAGCGTTGGAGAGGACCGCGACATGGCGGATCAACGGCAACGCCCTTGAACTCAGGGACACGGACGGCAACGAGACCGCGCTGTTCCAGGCCGTCTACCTCCGCTGAAGGCCGAGCGCAATCCGGGGACGGCGGAAACGTGGCTTGGCGATCCGGCGGCACCGTAGCCCCGCACCGGGGCCCGGCACCGTAGCCCGGCACCGTAGCCCGGCTACGATCCGGGGGCGCGGGGCAGCCGCCAGCCGAAGGCGACCGACAGCACCCGCAGCGCAAAGCCGGCGACGATCGCCGCCACCGCGGTCACCACCGGCGGCCAGCCGAGGGCATCGCCGGCCACCACCACCAGGGCCGCGAGCACCGCCGCCGCGGCATAGATCTCCTCCCTCAGGATCCGCGGCACCTCCGCCACCAGCAGGTCGCGGACGATACCGCCGCCAGCGGCGGTAAGCACGCCGATCAGCACCGCCGCCACCGGGTCGAGACCGAAGCGGAGCGCCTTGTCGCAGCCGATGGTGGCGAACACGCCGAGCCCCAGCGCGTCCGACACCATGATCGGATGGCCGAGACGGCCGAGTCCGCGGTGCAGCAGGAAGCAGGCGGCGCCGGCGGCCAGCGCCACCACCAGGTAGGTGGTATCCTGGAACGCCGCCGGTGGCAGATCGCCGATCAGCACGTCGCGGGTGATGCCGCCGGCCAGCGCCGTGACCACCGCCAGCACCAGGACACCGAACAGGTCCAGCCCGCGGCGGACGGCCAGCAGCCCGCCGGTCACCCCGAAGGCGAACACCCCGACGAAATCGAGAACGGTGAACAGGATCGGCATGGCGGGCCCACCCTCACGCCCAATCGGCGGCCAACCGCAGCGGGCTTGGCGCCAGCCCCTGTCCGGTCATCGCCGGCCGGCAGGCCGCATCAGCGGCAGCGCCTGGCACCGGCAGCATCGGTGCGGCAGGTGAAATGTCGTGGGGCATCGACCGGACTACCGGCCCGGAACGGATGGGGGAACGGATGGGGCGCGCCAATCAGGCCCGGATCGATGATCCGGCCGTGAACATCGCCGAACCGGTCGGTGTAGGATTCCAGCCGGCGGTCGCCGATCCGCCCGATGGCGCGGCCGGACGGCAGCTTCCTGAGCGCCACCGGCGCGCTCCCAACCCAGCCGGTGGTGGTGCCGGTGGCATCGGTGAACAGCTGGCCGCGGGTACCGTCGGCGCATCGGAGGTCGGTAAATCCGGCTGGCCCGGTGTAGCTGATGCAGCGGGCAGCGGCGGGACAGGGCGCGGCGATCACGATCAACAGGGCGGCTCCGGCCAGCGCACCCAAGAACAGCGCCCTCAGCCGCATGGCAGCACACTGCCCAGAAGAACCGCCTCCGGGCCGGGGCCCGGAGGCGTCGTCTCGCGGTCGTGGGCGGCCGGTGCCGGCACCGGCCCCGCGACCTAGCTCAGGATCTTCAGGTTCTCGGCCGCATTCTTGCCGTTACGGCCGCGTACCAATTCATACTGAACCTTCTGGCCCTCATTCAGGTTGTCGAGGCCGGCGCGCTCCACCGCGGAGATGTGCACGAAAGCGTCGGACTCGCCGGTATCCGGCTGAATGAACCCATACCCCTTGGTCCGGTTGAACCACTTCACGGTTCCTGTCTTCAAGGCTCGTACCCTCTTGCTCGCTCAGGTGACGTGCCGGGCAACGTGCACCGACACGAGGCAGTCTCAACGAGTCTCCTGGGAAGCAGCGGGCGACGCGCCGAAGCGCGGCAGCAACCGAACCAGCGCAACCGTCGTAAACTGACCGTGGCCTAACATAAGTCACTTGCTTGTTCACGGCAAGAGGAAGCAAAGCAGCCGAAGATTTGCCCTGACTGGGGCACCGGCTGGGCATGGTCGCCCCCGGGGGCGGCAGCCGACCGCTCGCTGCCGCCCCCGCTGGGGCCGATCCCACTCACGCCAGGCCACCCCCGCTGCCGGCCCGGCCGAGATCAGGTGGCGTAGTCGTGGCGGATGATCTCCTCCACCCGCCGGCACAGTTCCCGGCCGTAGTCGGTCCACATCCCCTGGCCCCAGTAGCGGTAGCAACTGGTCTGGGACGTCAGCAGGTAGAACAGGGCCTTGCGGTAGCGGTCCTCGTCGGTGGGCTGACCGGGCTTGAGCACCGCCTCGTTGAAGTGGGCGCTGGCCCGTTCCATGGCGCTGAGCACGTCATCGTAGCCCTTGACCCAGGAGATGCTGTTGGTCCAGCTGCCGCCGTCCATGTGGAACTGGTGGTCTTCCTTCTTGATCGCCTCGATGGTCTTGGCCAGCTTCTCGGGCCCGTCGCCCGGCTTCATCCGGTCCCAGATCTTCTTCTGCTGGATCGGCTGCAGCGGCTCCAGGTCCTTCTCCTTGATGCCCAGCGCAAACAGGTGCTCCAGATACTCGGTGACGTTGATCATCGGCGCCTGGGACCCGGTCGACTCCCGCGCCGCCTCGAAGAACTTGCCCGGGAACTCGTTCATCATCACCCCGCCGTTCTCGCCGTCGGCGATCTGGGTGACCAGCTGCGGCACGCTCTTGCCGGCCAGGGTTGCCCGGCCGAGCCCCTTCGCCTCGTAGAACGGCTGCATCTGCGCCACCAGCTTGGTGTCCGAGCCCTGGGTCTTGATGATGGCGATGATCTCCGCCGTCTCACCCTCGGAGCTGGTGCAGACCAAGCGGTGCGGCAGATGCTTCTGCTCCGGCCCCCAGCCATTCTCCGGCCGCTCCACCGAATGCTCCTGCACCAGCACCCACTGGAAGCCGCAGTCCTTCAGGGTCTTGACGAAGGCGTAGGCCACGTCCGGGTGGTTGGGCAGCGCCATTTCCGACGGCGAGAAGCCGCGCACCCGGCCCAGGGCCTCCAGGCCGAAGATCGCCGCAAAGTGGTGCTGCCACGCCTTCACGTGCAGGCGGTAGTCCTGGATCGGGGTGGACGGCGCCACTGCGTGGCCCCACGGGGCCCCCAGCCACTCGGCGCCGTGCCAGTAGCGCGGATTGCAGGTGATGGTCTTGAGCGCGTCGATGACGTGGTGCTCACCCATCTGGCGCAGGCCGTGCAGCAGCGTGCCGGAGTATTCCAGCATGATCCGGGGCTGCTTGCCCTCGTCGATCAATTGCGGCACGAACTCGCCGATACGCTTGTAGCACCACACGAACACCGGCGCGTTGTGGTTGTCGCCGATGCCCTGGTTGTCCATCATGTACTTGAGGTTGCTGATCACTTCGGCGGTGCGGAGGTCGCCGCCGCCCGCCGGGATCAGCGGCTGGTGCTGATGCAGCGCGCAGGCGAAGCCGGCGTTGATGGCGCCGAAATCGATGCTGCTGGCCGGCTTGTAGATCGGCTTGCCGGCGGCGTTCTTGATGGCCTTGTCGATCAGTGCTTCCTGCCCGGCGATGTTGGGCAGGCCGTCGACGTATTCGGGCAAGGCGTCTGCAGACGTCTGTTCCTTGGTGAGAGCGCTCATGGTGTGGGGTCCCTTTCCCTTGGATGAACCGAGCCGTCGCTGAGAAGCCATAGGGGAACCGGCGGGCGCGTCGGCTCCCACCGGTGATACGGCGCCCGTTCAGGCGTTTTGCCGATTCAAACAGCCGGCACACCGAGTCGCAAGGGGAGAAACCGGCGGCGTATTCAACCGCCCGACCCGTCGGGCTAGCCCTCCAGCAGCTTGAGCACGGTCGGGATCAGCCAGCCGAGGTAGACCAGCAGCCCGACAACCGCCAGGCCGATCAGAAGCTTCTTCACGCGCTCACCGGTCAATGCGCCGCCTCCCGCCACGAACCTAGCCCATCGCCGCCAGGCGGTCGGCGGCTTCGGCCATGCGGCCGCGGGCCCGCGCCGCTTCCTCCCGCCGCTCCCGCTCGG
>REES01000103.1 GCA_007694935.1 Rhodospirillales bacterium | reverse complement strand
GGTGCTGCGCCAGTCCCCGTCATGGCCCCGGTCATGACAAGGTGATCCCGTCGGCGCGGCGGGCCCGCCACGGGCTCAGGCCGTCGTTGAAATCACCCACGCCCGGCGGGGCGATGATCCACACCTGCCGGCCCTCGCCGCTGAGCCGGGCGGCGGCACGGGCGGCATAGCGGCAGCCGGCGTCGTCCCGGTCCAGGTACAGTTCCACCTCGCGCACGTGATCGGGCAGCTCGAGGGCGGCGAGATTGCCGGCGGATCCGGCCGCCCACACACTCAGCCCGGGCTCGGCCTCGCGGATGGTCAGCGCGTTCTCGATACCCTCGGCGATGCCGAGCCGGGCGGCCACGGGCCCGAGCCGGATGGCGGCACCCCGGAACCGGCCCCAGGCCTTGCGGTCCGGGACCACCGGGGCCTTGCCGGCACCGTCGGCGGCGAGAAAGGTGCGGTGGAGGGCGACCACCCGGCCCGCCCGGTCCTGGAACGGCGCCACCATCGCCGGCAGCCGGCAGCCCGCCTGCCGGTGCCACAGGGCGGCGGCGAAGCGGAGGCTGGGCGGCACCGGCAGGCGCAGGCCGCGAGCCTGCAGGTAGGTCTCCACCAGGGTCCCCGGCGCCGGCCGGCAGCCCTTCCACAACGCCAGCGCCGCCGCCGGGCTCAGGGTCTCGGCCGGGCGGACTTCGGCCCGCTCCGGCCGCCGGGCGGATCGTGCCGTCGGTGTCGCACCCAGGAACCGCCGGGCCTCGGCGAAGGCCTCGGCCCAGTCGCAGCCGAGGCAGCGGCGGATCAGCCACACCGGCCCGCCGGATTCGCCGGCCTCGAAGTCGGTGGCGCTGCCGCGGTGGGGCCCGGCCAGCTTGACGCTGAGCGAACCCTTGCGGCCGTAGCGGAGTTCCCTGGCGGTCCGCCAGGTGGGGGTGCCGAGCAGATGGCGGGCGAGGTCGTCGATGCGTTCGCGCAGGGCCGCGTCCAGGGCCTGCGCCGAATCATCGCGCGTGGGGTGGTGGTATGGGCGTCGGCGGGCCCCTTCGTCGCGGTCCAATGGTGCGGGGTTGGAACACGGAGTCCCGGCATCGCCGCGTGGCGGCGGCGTTTTGGCCACACTTGTCACGGTCGGTCCCTCCTGGTCCGGGACCGTGCAGGCACGCACCTCACCCGTGGCGCCGTTGGCGCTTTTTCAGTTGCGGATCATGGAGGAACGGCGTATCTGAGAGTTGCTAGTCAGTCAGATACACCGTTCCCGGAAACCCGGCGCCATTGGCTGCCGGGTTTTCTTATGGTGCCATCACGGTCGATCTCCTGTCGGTTGGTGGCGAATCGCCCGGCCCGACGCTGTCGCGAGCGCGGGCGTTTCCGAACCGGCATGAAGGGTCTGGTGGGGGCCGCGGCCCCCGGCCGGCGGCGGTGCGATGACTTACCGAAGGTTGCGCCGCGCTCTCCCGCGGCCGCGCACCGCAGCCCTTGGCGGGCACCGCGGAGCAGTTGCGTTCGGGCTTTCTCGCCCGCTCAGGATCGACCTGCGGCCGCCCATCAGCACGTGCTGGTGGGAAGAAAGGTTGCGCGGCGCAGTTGCCTGCGGCATTGTCGAGAAAACAAAGCACTGTCCAACTCCCAGCCACCAAAACGTTGGTTTGGCGCTGATCAGTTGGACAACGAATTGATACTTCTAAAGTAACCGGTGACTCTTAATCAGCGGGTCCAAGGTTCGAGTCCTTGTGCGCCCACCAATTTCAAGGGGTTAGAGGAAGGCACAAAGCGCTTGGCGGATCGGGTAGCCACCGGGTAGTCACGCGAACCGATTTCGAGGGCGGCAGAGAGACGGCCGGTGTCCGGTCGTGGGCAAGACCGGCGACCCGACTTGGCATCCGAGCCGTCGTGCCATCACACCGCCATCTGCCTGTGTGGCGAGTGGCGGCACCGCGACCTCCCCAGCCTCACCCTCGAAACCGCTTGACCCATTCTCCGAGTGCAGCCGCGGTGGCTTGGTAACTGGGAGTTATGCGTACGACGCAGGGACTCGCGGCGGGCGGCCAGGAGAAGGCGGCAACGTTCCGGGATCAGGTCGCGGGCCGGCTTGACTCGCAGTCCCTCATGCGCGCCCAGGCGCTTTCCCGGGAGTATTTCGAACGTTACAGCAGCGGACCGTAGGGGCGCCGCGCGCGCCGCGGGTGATGGCCGCTTGTGGTCGGGGCGCCCCTTGGCCAGAAGACTCTCGATGGCGGCAAGCACTCGCTTCCGCCCCGTCACCCGCTTCCGGCCATGGCTCGATCGCGGTCGTAGCTGGGTGTGTCACACTGGCCAATGGATGGTGACGCAGCTCAACAGTGATTGGTGCAAAATCGTTGCCGAGCCGGGCTTTCCCAGTGTCGTTCTGTTTGGTATAACTTGTTGATCAGCTAAAGTAGTGCGTGGCTTGGTATCGAAGTTCATCAGCATCTGAATTTCCGTGGCATCTGAACCTCTGTCACTGGCACCATCTGCGTTGAATGAACAGTCTTTGCGGCCATGGGTGAACCCCGCCGGCAAGCAAGCGGTTCTTGGAGACATCGATCGGGAGATCACCGATGACGGACGTGTCGCCTGTCCGTGAAACTACACGCCGGGATCAGGCCGGCCG
>REES01000004.1 GCA_007694935.1 Rhodospirillales bacterium | reverse complement strand
CCGGCGACCAGCCGTGCCGCTGCTGCCTGATGATGTCGGACTGCAGGAACACCCCGCAGCCCATCATCAGTGATGGCATGGCTCGGGCCGCAAAAGCCCGCTCGGCGTAGGCCTCGAGCGGTATGCCATAGCGCTCCGCCACACCTTGAAGAAACGCCCCGTTCCCGGAGGAGCATTGTGAGTTCAAACGGAAATCCGCCACCGTACCCTGGCGCAGGATCATGATTTTCACATCGGTTCCGCCAACGTCACAGATCACGTCGGCGTTAGGAAAGACGTCCTGCGCGCTTTTGGCGTGGGCGACCGTCTCCACCACGCCGAGGTCGGCGCCCAGGATGCCGACCAGCAAGTCCTTGCCGTAGCCGGTCAGGGCAAGGCCCGCGATGCGATCGACCCCGCCCGCCGCGATCGCCCGGAACAAGGCCTTGGCATCCTCGATCGGGTTGCCGTGAGACTGCACATACGTGGAGTGGACCAAATCCTTCTCGGGGGACAGGACGGCCGCCTTGGCCGTGGTCGAGCCGAAATCACAACCGACAAACAGCGGTCCATTCGATCGGGTGCCACGCTTGAATGCAGGGCGGTGCCGGGCGAGACCGCCAGCAAAGGCCGCCCGGAAGGCGTCGGCTTCGGCGGCACTTTGTACCAGCCCGCTCCGGCCTTGTGCCGCCTTGTCCGACTGGCGCCCGTCCCGGACCCATCCCGCGAGTTCTTCCCTGCCGCTGAACCTGCCGAGGCGCTCCGGTTCCCTGGAACCGATGGCGACGCAGCCGAGCGCGGCATAGTAAAGCCCGTCATCCGGAACCTGAATCCGGTCGGCCGGCCGGGCGTCACGGAGATCCACCCCGCGCTCAGCCCAGATACGGCCGAGATGGTGGCGCCAAGCTTCCTGCAGCCCACGAAAGAAACGGTTGGGCCCGCCGAGCAGGAGGACCTGCGGCAACGGCGTGTTCCCCTTCGTCAGGGCCGCGAGATTCTGATGGACCACGGCGTCGAACAGGCTGGCGATGATTTCTCCCACCGGAACGCCGCCCTTGAGCAGGGAATTCGCATCCGTCTCGGCAAAGATGCCGCACTTGGCGCTGATCTTGTGCAGGGTCACCCCGGCCAATGGCAGTTCCGACAGGACTTCCGCCGGAATGCGCAGTTTGCGTGCCGTCTTCTCGATGAACGTGCCGGTGCCGCCACTGCAGGCGGTCTGCATGTAGACCTGCTTGGCCCTGCCGCCGGCGGCAGACTTGAAGAAGATGGCCTTCATGTCCTCGCCGCCGATTTCAGAGACGAAATGCACGTCGGGGTGCCTCTTCTCGACGGCGGCAGCGACGGCCACGACTTCCTGTATTTCCTTGCCGCCGACGCGAGGCGCGATCAGACCCGCGCCGGAACCGGTGAAGCAGACCCGGTCTCGCTCCGGGAGAAGGCCGATCTCGGCCTGCATGCGATCGAGGAAATCCAGCACCTGTTCAGCGGGTTTGGCGAAGTGGCGCTGGTAATCCCGCCACACGACCTGGTCGTCCCGGATCGCCACCGCCTTGACGGTCGTGGAGCCGACATCCACGCCGATTATGATCATGGTGCCTCTCGGGTCGAGGAGGCGCCGGAGTCAGGCAGGCGTTGACCCGCCAAGTGGAGGAGCGTGTTGGCGGCCATGCCCGCGGCGCCGCAGTGCGGCACGCGGTAGGTGGCGCGGCTGATCGCGGGGTTGTTCGCCAGGAGAGATCGGGCTTGTTCGGGTGTGAGGCCGGTGACTTCGGCGGCCCGATCATATTCGCTCATTGCCCGCGCTTTCGCCTCGGTCAGGATCATCTGGCAGCGGGAGAGTGCGTGAGCATCCGCGTCACCCTTGACCTCGATGGGGGCGTAGAGGAGATGCGGGTAATGCCCCAGCACCCCGGCCATCGCCCCGATACTCATGGTGGTGGGCATGCAGCCATAGGGTGACAACTCGCAAATCATGTGCGCCTTGCGTCGCTTATGGGCCCACAGCACTTTCCCGATCAGCATGTCGCCTTCGCCGCCGGACAGCCGGTGGTGGTAGTAGGGTGCGGCCAGCCGGCTCAATTCGTACTGATCGGGGAGGTCATGCGGGATGCCTCCGCAGGCCGCGCGCATCCGGTCGTAGGTCCACCGCAACAGCCGCTGGGTCGCCCTCAATGCCGCAGCCGTCACCCGCGCCCCGGCATCTATGCCGATACGTTCCTCACAGGCCTGCACCCGAAAGCGCAAAAGATAGTCAAGCCACACGGCGATGGGTGCCGGAACGACTTCCGCGCCTTCCGATTCAAGCCACGCGTGCATGTTGTAGTTGGGTTCACCTTCGACCGTTTGCAGATAGAACTCCCCCGTCAGCTTCACCACTGGTTTCGGGCGCAGCCTGTCGACCTGTATCGCTTCGAAATTCCGGAAGACATCCCGAAGAGCCTGAACGAAATACCCGGTGGACAAATGCCAAGCGGCCAAGCCCCACTTGCGCCCTTTGACCGGCCGGTGGCGAAAGACATCGCTGAGGTAGTCGATACTTTCCCGGACCACATCGTCTGTCGAACCGGGTTCGACTTCATACGGTCGCGTCTGATACTCGAGGCTTTGGATCACGTCGGCACAGAGAATGGCCCAGATCACGCCCAATGTCAGCGGCATGTTGATGTCCAAGCCACCGTCGGCGGGTCCCTCGGTTTCCAGATTGTGTTGGTCAACCAGAACCCGTCGGAAGGCCTCGAGTCCGACATTGCGCAGCGCCAGTTCATGGCTCTGGTGATACTGGCCGAAGCGGCAAGCGCCGCACGACCCGACCGTCACGTA
>REES01000034.1 GCA_007694935.1 Rhodospirillales bacterium | reverse complement strand
GCCGGAATGCTTGCCCACCGCCTCGAACAGATCCTGCACGGTGACGTCCCGCCCCCGATATCGCCCTGGCAGGATCGAGCCGCCATAGATGAACACCGACGGCACGTTCAGCCGGATCATCGCCATCATCATCCCCGGCAGGGACTTGTCGCACCCGGCCAAGCCCACCAGCGCGTCATAGCAGTGGCCGCGCATGGTCAGCTCCACCGAATCCGCGATGACCTCCCGGGACACCAGGGAGGACTTCATCCCGGCATGGCCCATGGCGATGCCGTCGGTGACGGTGATGGTCACGAACTCCCGGGGCGTACCGCCCGCCACCTTGACTCCCAGCTTGACCGCCTGGGCCTGGCGGGACAGGGAGATGTTGCAGGGCGCGGCCTCGTTCCAGCAGGTGGCGACGCCGACGAAGGGACGGTGAATCTCCTCCTCCGACAGGCCCATGGCGTAGTAGTAGGAGCGGTGCGGGGCCCGTGACGGTCCCTCTGTGACGTGGCGGCTCGGCAGCCGCGCCTTGTCGAACACTGGCCTTGCGGCGTCGTCTGGCATCATCCGTCCTTTGTTCGTAGCTGCTGGCCGGTCGCGAGACCGACGGGCTTTTCGCTGCGTCGGTGCCGCACGTGCCGGCCCGCCGCGGCGCTCAGCGCGAGAAATAGATCAGCAGGGCCAGAAACGCCAGCGCCGCACCCTGAGCGATCACCCGGACACGCATCAGAACGTTGCTCCACTTGTCGTTGCCGCTGGCAAACGCCAGCAAACCGGTCAGCAAGACCGCCGCCACCGCCACCAGGGTCAGCGCCAGAAGCACATCCGCCGTCGCCATCGCCGATCTCCCGCCTGGGTCTCTCCGTAAGACGTCCATCCGCTTAAGCTGATTTTGCCCACCCATGTCAACGGCGGCGGCGGCAGTCGCGGGGTCTCGCGGCTCAGCAGAGGCCGGCGGCGACCCCGCTCCAGTGGTCGTCGATCGTTTCCAGGTGCCGCTGCACATCCTCCAGGAAGCCCCGGTGGGACCCCTCGGCCTCGGCGAGGAGGTTTTCCGCTTCCCGCAGCGCCATCGGAATCGTCCGCCACGGCACGTCCGCATCCTCGCTCAGCACCCGCTCCACACCCCAGCGCCGCAGTGCCGTGTGCTCCTCGGCCGACAGCGCCTCCGGGGCCTCGGCGAATACCAGGCGCCGCGCCAGTTCGGCCCGCCGCGAGTCCGCGATGGCGCGGCAGAGCCGGGCCCTTTCCTCCCAATCGCCGGTGTGGAAGCGGTCGATCCGGGCCTCGTCGTCGTGCTCGGTCTCGGGGAACCGCTCGTACAGCCGGTGCTCGATCGGCGATGGCGGCTGGAGCGCGAGGCGGCGTAGCCGCAGCGCCTCCCCTACCCGCTCCCGGAAGTCCGCCCGAACCGCAACCATCGTCGCCCGGCGCCGCAGCTCGACTTCGGGGATCTCCCGGGCCGCGACCTCGGGTGATGCCCACTCGACCGGCATCAGCGCCGGCTGGCTGGTGGCCCGCAGCGCCCGGATCACCTTGGGCGAGCGGGCCAGAAGCCGCACGAGTTCCTCCACCGTCCGTTCCAGGTAGGGCGCAGGGTCATGCGCCAGGTCGAACACTGCCACCTCCATGGCGTCCTCGGGATGGCGGCCGCAGCCGGTGACCAGGCGGCTCACCAACCGGCCATAAGTGAAATCCGTCAGCACCAGCATCTCGGTGTCGGACAGCTCATCCAGCACGGTGCGCTTGTGGCAACAGCGGATCATCCGTTCCCACACGGCTGGGGCCAAGGCCTTGATCCGCCGCGCAACACACAGCGCGGCTTCCGCATCGGCCATGGCGTCGTGGCTGTCGGCGGCCCCGCAGCCGAACGCCGGGGCCACGTGATCCAGCCGGAAGGTGGGCCGGCCGCGGTGATCCCGGGGCGCCTGCACCCGCTCCGCCGCATAGAGGGCGGCGGCCTGGACGATCCGCATGACGCATCCCCGGCCGTTGCCGCCGGCGGTGGTGAGAAAGGGCTGCTGCAACGACTGGAACAGGGTCTGGCGCAACAGCGGCTCGTCGAACACAAACGAGTTCCAGCCGAGGAAGATGGCGGGGGACCAGCGCCGGAAGCACCCCCCGGTCGCCCGGGCCAGCTCGTACCAGCCGGGCAGCCGGCTGTCCTCCAGCATGGCCGGGGTTATCCCGGTCACCCTGAGCGCCGCCGGCGACGGCACCACCCAAGGCAGCCGGCGGCAGCGGGCCTCGAACCGATCGATCGGATCCAGGTTGGCGTCTGTGCGGATGGCGGCAACCTGCAGCACCTGGTCGAAGGCGGCCGAGGTCCCGGTGGCCTCGAGGTCGTAGAAAACGAACATGCCGGCTGCCGACCGCGCTCAGGGCGCCTGGCCGCTCTGTCGGCGGAGCATCTGCTGCAGCGCCTCCACGGCGTCGAGGGGGTCGACCGCTTGCCGGGTCCGGCTGACCGGGATCCAGGGCAGCCGCTCCATCGCCGCGATCAAGTCCTCGGCGGCTTCGTCGGTGTTCCCTTGCCCCGCGATCGCCCCGGTGGCGGCAACGTCGGCCGCATCGGATTCCGGTGTGACCTCGGGAGCCCGCCACGGACCCTGCACCACCACGGCCACCGGGACGCTTGCTCCGGCCGGCTCGACCGGGCTCGTCCCGGTGCCATTCGGCACCAGCTGCCTGCCGTCGGTCGGCTCGATGCGCACGCCGACGGTTCCGGAGGCGAGGTCCATGGACCCGGCGATCCGGAATGCCTGTTCCGGCGTTGCCAGGCGCAGATCATCGGTGGCGATCAACCCGTTCTGCATGTGGAACACACCCTCCCCTCCGACCAATGGGATCCACCGGGGCTCCTGGGCCGAGGCGTGCTCCGGCGCCCGCTCGGATCGTGCCATCGCCACCAGATCCAGTCCGGCGATCGATCCGGGGCCGAGCCGCACCACGACGCTGCCGTCCAGGGATTCTGCGACGCCCTGAGGTGATCGCCCGGTCCATTGCAGCGCGGCATAGGCCGAGACCGGTGCCTCGACCGGGCTGTCGCCCAGCAGGTCGGCCCACAGGGCTCCGGTGTTGACACCGTTCAGCAGAACACTGGCTTCGAACGCCGGCACCTCGCCCGAGTCCGTCATCACGATGCGGGCGACGCCACTGCCGCCATAGACCTGGAACTCGTCGAGGTCCAGGGTGAGCCGCCGGTCCACCAGCGACACTGTGGCTGCCGCATTCGAGAACTCCAGACCGGCGAACCGGACGGTCCGCGCCGTCAGAGCAAGATCGACGTCCAGTTCCGGCAGGATCCTCGCCTCCGTCATCGTTCCCGGCGCAGCGCCGGTCGCCGTTGGCTCGGAGTGGAGCAGATAGCCGTCGAGGTCAAGAAAGCGTGAAGCCAGTTGCGCCTTGAGGTGAAGGCGGGGGCGGCGCAGGTCGACCACCAGGGCGCCCGCAACCTGCATGCCGTCCAGGGACAGCCGCACCCGGTCCAGGCTCGCCAGTCCCCGGGTGACGTCGACGTGGCCCCGCACGGCAAAGGGTCCGAGCACATCCACCGGCGCGGTGATCGGGGTGCCGATCCAGGCCATGGTCTCCCGGAACGAGGCGCCGCGCCCGCTGAGCCAGCCTCGAACCGCCGGCTCCGGGGTGGCCTGAACGATCCCGTCGAACCGGAACAAGGCAGGCTCGATGTCCAGATCCAGCCGCAGGGTCTGCTCGGCACCGGTCCCCGCCTGGTCGACAGCACCGATCGAGCCCCTGAGGGCAACCGGCCGATCCTCCCACCGGCCATCGGCTTCGATATCGAAGCCACCGTCAGGCCCATCGCGCCGGCGCGCGGTGAGGGTCACCTGCGACAGTTGCGCCAGTTCTTGCCCAGCCGCGTCCAGAAGGTCCAAGGTGCCGCCGTCCGCTTCGATGCGAATGAGGCTGACACCGTAAACCCGTCGCTTGGCCATAGCCGGTTCCGCCGTTCCTGCAGCAGAGCGAGAACGAAAAGCTTCCAGCGGGGCGGCCGGATGGACGAACGCGCCGGCGTTGGCTGACAGGCGGGGTTCCGTCAACAGCAGGCGGGAGATCTCAAGTCGCCCCCTCAGCATTGGCGGCACCGCCAGTTCGGCGACCATCAGCGGCACCGTCAATGCCATCGGCAGACCTTCCGGTGCCACTTCGCCCTGGATGCGCACATCTGCCAAGCGCAGCGCCGGAGGTCGCACACCGGCAAGCCCGACCGGGCCATCGATCACCACCTCGAATCCGGTGGCGCTTGCCAGGAACCGGGCAACCTGATGCTTGAGGATGGGTTCGCCGCCGAGGCCCACTGCCCCGATAAGGACCGAAATCAGGCCAAGCCCGATCAGCACTGCACGCATGCCACAACCCCTGACGGCGGCCCTTTGGCACGCCGACGATCACTCTGACCACGGATCTCCCCCAAGCCCGCCAATATCGGACAACCATGACAAAAAAGCGGCAGCGTCGAACCATCCGAAGGTTGCACCATGCGAACGGCGGCGCTCCGCCACGGTCCATCGCCACAGCGCCGGCGTCGCCTAAGGCGTGACAGCGCTCCGGTTCTCTGCTAAAAGCATCAATCTAACGTCCTCAAGAACAACACGATTCCTCGCTTGGTCCGGGGTTGCGACAGAACGCGTGCAAGCGGTCCGCTCCTGAGCGCGTGTTGACCTTTTCACCCGGTTCCGGGCACCGAGCAACAGGTCCGACGCCACCGGCCCGACGCATGGACATCTACCTCCCGATCGCCGAGGTCTCGGTCAACGTGTTCTTGATCCTCGGCCTGGGGGGCGGGGTCGGCTTCCTGTCCGGGCTGTTCGGTGTCGGTGGCGGCTTCCTGATGACACCGCTGCTGCTCTTCATCGGCATTCCGGCACCGGTGGCGGTGGCGACCGAGGCGAACCAGATCGTGGCTTCCTCGGTGTCCGGTGTGCTGGCGCACTGGCGGCGCGGCAATGTCGACTTCCGGATGGGGCTGGTGCTGCTGGCGGGTGGCTTCATCGGCTCCACGGTCGGGGTGTGGCTGTTCACCCTGCTGAAGCAGATGGGTCAGATCGACCTGGTGATCCGGCTGTCGTTCGTGCTTTTCCTCAGCGTTATCGGCGCGCTCATGCTGGTGGAGTCGGTGAAGGCGATGCGCGGTCGGCGTACCGGGGCACCGCCCAAACCCAAGGCGCAACGCTCCTGGGTGGACGCCCTGCCCCTGAAGATGCGGTTCCGACGCTCTCACCTCTACATCAGCGCCCTGCTGCCCCTCACGGTCGGCTTTTTCGTCGGCATGATGGCGGCGATCATGGGGGTGGGCGGCGGCTTCATCATGGTGCCGGCGATGATCTATCTGCTCGGCATGCCGACCTCCGTGGTGATCGGCACCTCCCTGTTCCAGATCATCTTCGTCACCGCCAACGTCACCCTGTTGCAGGCGGTGACCAATCAGACCGTCGACGTGGTGCTGGCCCTGCTGCTGCTGATCGGTGGCGTCATCGGTGCCCAGTTCGGGGCCCGGGCGGGGGCCAAACTGCGGGGTGATCAGCTCCGGGTGCTCCTGGCACTGCTGGTGCTGGCAGTGGGCGTGAAGCTGGCGTTCGACCTGGTGCTCGAGCCCGACGATCTTTATTCCCTTGCCGGCATCGGCACACCATGACCACACGGCGCCGCCTCGCCGTCTTCGCCACCGGCATCGCTCTGTTCGCCGGGTTGCTGACGGCGACTTTCGTCGTGCCCTTCGGCCTGCTCGCCGGAAGAAGCGCCGAGGCGGAGATCGTGGCCGATCTCTCCGACCATCTGGTCGCCATCACCACCGGCTTTACCGGTGCCCGGGTGCTGCTCTTCGGTGCCCGCGAAGCCGAAGGCGACGTCGTGGTGGTGGTGCGGGGACCTCGCCGGCCGATGGTGGTGCGCCGCAAGGGGCGGATCGCCGGCATCTGGGTCAACGAAGCGGAAATGCGCTTCCAGGACGTCCCCGCCTACTACACCGTCGCGTCCAACGTTCCGCTTGAGACGATCCCCGACAGCGTGCGGGCTCGTCACGAGCTCGGCAGCGGGTTCGTTCGGATGGTTCCCCCCGAACCTGCGGCCCGTGACGAGGTGATGGCATTTCGTGCGGCCCTGATCCGCAACATGCAGGGGGCCGACCTCTACTATGTCCCGGAACCGGCGCCAGTTGCCTTCCTCGGCGACACCCTGTTCCGAACCAACATCATCCTGCCCGCCAACGCTCCGGTGGGGCTGTATGAGGCGGCAATCTTCCTGATCCGCGACGATGACGTGGTGAGCGCGCAAAGCACGCCCTTGCAGGTCAGCAAGATCGGCTTCGAGGCCTGGGTGTTCGATTTTGCCCATCGCCATGCCTTGGCTTACGGCGTCCTTGCCATCCTCATCGCGGTGGTGGCAGGATGGCTGGCAAGTGCCATTTTCCGAAAAGACTAGCTTTGTGATTTCACTCGGCAGACACAAGACCACCCCGCCCCCCGCCCCCGCGCCGACGGCGGAGCCGCACACCAATCCCCGCACCTTCCTCTGCGTCGTCGACGAGAGCGAGGAATTGCACCAAGCCCTGCGCTACGCCTGCCGACGGGCGCGCAGCACCAACGGGCGGGTCGCACTCCTGTACGTCGTTGAGCCGGTGGAGTTTCAGCACTGGATGGCAGTCGGCCACCTGATGGAAGAGGAACGCCGGGAGCAGGCGGAGGAAATGCTGCAGGTGGTCGCGTCGGTGGTCCAGAAGCTTTCTGCCGCGACCCCGATCGTGTACATCCGCGAGGGCAACCTTCAGGAAGAACTGATGAAGCTGATCACCGAGGAGGAGCAGTTCTCCATCCTGGTGCTCGGCGCCTCCACCGGCCGGGAGGGCCCGGGCCGGCTGATCAGCCACGTCATGAAGCGGGTCGGCAAGTTGCCCATTCCGGTTACCATCGTGCCGGGTGGCCTCACCGATCAGCAGATCGACACCATCAGCGGATAGCCCCCGGCGCTCTCAGCCGGCCGGACGCAAGGCCCGGATCGCCGCGGCGTAGTCGGACTCCCGGAACACGGCGGTACCCGCGACCAGAACGTCGGCTCCCGCCGCAATCACCTGCGGCGCGGTTGTCGGGTTGATGCCGCCGTCGACCTCCAGCTCGATGGGTGCGTCGCCGATCATCCGGCGGATGCGCCTGATCTTTTCCAACTGCTGGGGAATGAACGACTGCCCGCCGAAGCCCGGGTTGACCGTCATCACCAGGATCAAGTCCAGGCGGTGCAGCACATGCTCGATCACCGTCTCCGGTGTGCCCGGGTTGAGGGACACCCCGGCCCGCTTGCCGAGGTCCCGGATCCGCTGCAGACTGCGATCCAGGTGGATGTCGGCCTCGGCATGGACGGTGATGATGTCCGCTCCCGCCTCGGCGAAATCGCTCAGCAACGGCTGCGCCGGATCGACCATCAGGTGGACATCGAAGGGCTTGTCGGTCCAGCCCCGCACCGCCGCGATCACCGGTGGCCCGAAGGTCAGGTTGGGCACGAAGTGCCCGTCCATCACATCCACGTGGATGTAGTCGGCTCCGGCCAAGTCCACCGCCCGCACCTCCTCGCCCAGACGGGCGAAGTCGGCCGAGAGGATCGATGGCGCGATCTTGACCGCCCGAACCATCCTTGCGCGGCCGCCTTAAGCGGCCTCGCCGGTATAGGCACCACGGCAGGCGGCGCTGTTGAGCATCGACCGGCGCACCAGGATCTGCTGCGCCGCCTCAGCATTGTCGGACGATCCCCGCCACGCCTTCAGCGCCTGGTCCTGCAAGGCCCGACCATAGGAGAAGCTCAGTGTCCACGGATGCGGCCCGAAGCCGGCATTCATCGCATTGAGATGGGCCGTCGCCTGTTCGCTGGTCTGGCCGCCGGAGAGGAAGACGATGCCGGGCACCGCCGACGGGACGGTGCGCCGGAGGCAGTGCAAGGTGCGCTCGGCAACCTCGTTGACATCGGCCTGGTAATCGCAATCGCGTCCGGCCACAACCATGTTGGGCTTCAGCAGCATGGCCTCCAGCACCACCCGATGGGCGTGGAGCTGATCGAACACGCGTTGCAGCACCTCGGTGGTCACCGTCTCGCAGGTATCGATGTCGTGGCTGCCGTCCATCAGGACTTCGGGCTCGACGATGGGGACGATCCCACCCTCCTGACAAAGGGCCGCGTAACGGGCGAGCGCGTGCGCGTTGGCGGCGATGCAGGTGGTCGTCGGCATCTCGGCGCCGATGCGGATCACCGCCCGCCACTTGGCAAACCGCGCACCCAGCGCCCGATAGTCGACGAGCCGTTCGCGCAACCCATCGAGACCTTCCGTCACCGTCTCGTCCGGACAGAACGCCAGCGGCTTGGCGCCGGTGTCGACCTTGATGCCGGGCACGATGTGCTGGCGGCGCAGGATCTCGGTCAGTGGGGCTCCGTCGGCAGCGTGCTGGCGGATCGTCTCGTCGTAGAGGATCACGCCGCTGACGTAGCGGCCGAGGCCCGGCGCAGCGAACAGCAGTTCCCGATAGGCGCGACGGGTGTCAAAGGTCGACTCCACGCCGATCGAGGCCAAGCGCTTGGCGATGGTGCCGGTGCTTTCGTCGGCTGCAAGAATGCCTCGGCCTTCGGCCACCAATGCTTGTGCGGTTTCTTCCATTTCTGCCCAGGTCATGACGTTTCCTCTTCAGCCAACGACATCGATACCGATTCGCTGCGCCGGGCGCCGGCATGTCACCCGGCGGCGGGCCACCGCCTCCCGGGCGTTGGCGACGACATTGTCCGGCGTGATGCCAAAGTAGTCGAACAGGACCGGCCCCGGCGCCGACAGGCTGAAGTCCTTGAGGCCGATGAAAATGCCGTTCTCGCCGATGTACCTGTCCCAGCCGGGGGAGATTGCCGCCTCCACCGCGATGCGGACGCAGTACGGCCAGTCGGGACCCATCACCTCCCGCCGGTAGCGTTCCGATTGCAGGTCGAACAGCTTCCAGCACGGCATCGAGACGACCGCGGTGGCGATGCCTTCCGCCTCCAGTCGCTCCCGGGCCTTCACCGCCACATGGACCTCGGAGCCGGTGGCGAACAGCGTCACCTCCCGCTCGCCGCATTCGGCCTCCTCCAGCACGTAGGCGCCGCGGGCCGAGAGATTGACGCTTTCATGTTCCTTGCGGACGGCGGGCACCGCCTGGCGGGTAAGGGCAAGGCACGACGGCATGTCGTATTCGGTCAATGCCACCACCCAGCACTCGAAGGTCTCCACCGCGTCGGCAGGCCGGAACACCAGAAGGTTCGGCATCACCCGAAGGCCAGCCAGCGTCTCCGACGGATGATGGGTGGGCCCATCCTCGCCGACGCCGATGGAATCGTGGGTGAGCACGTAGATCACCCGCTGCTTCATCAGCGCTGACATGCGCATGGCACCGCGCATGTAGTCGGCGAACACCAGGAAGGTGCCGCCGTAGGGGATGAAGCCACCATGCAGCGCCATCCCGTTCATGATGGCGGCCATCGCGTGCTCGCGCACGCCGTAATGGATGTAGCGACCGGTATAGTCCCCGGGGCCGATGTCCGCAGTGTGCGAGGTCTGGGTGAACACCGATTCGGAAAGGTCGGCGGAGCCGCCGATGAGTTCCGGGAAGCTGGCGGTGAGGATCTCCAGGGCTTGGCCGGAAGCCTTGCGCGTCGCCCAGGTCGGCTGATCCTTGGCCAGCTTCTGTTTGAACTCGTTCAGCGGTGTCTGCCAGCCGGGAGCGAGACGGCCTCGGCTGGTACGGAGGAATTCCGCCCGCTTGTCCTCGGCCATGGCGGCGAAGCGCGATTCCCAGGCCTCTCGCTCCGGGACCGAGCGCTGACCGGCGCGCCGCCAAGCGTTGAGGATGTGCGGCGGCACCATGAAGGGCGGATAGGGCCAGCCAAGATTGCGGCGCGTGGCGTTGACCTCGTCGCTGCCCAGGGGCGCGCCATGGGTGGCCGCGGTGCCGCCCTTGTTGGGGGCGCCCATCCCGATGGTGGTGCGGCAGGCGATCAGCGACGGCTTGTCCGAAAGCTTGGCCTTGGCGATGGCGGCGGCCACCGCCTCCGCATCCTCGCCATCGACGGTGACTGCGTCCCAGCCGCACGCCTCGAACCGGGCGAGATGGTTCTCCCCCGTCGTCAGCGAAGTCGGTCCGTCGATCGAAATGCGGTTGTCGTCCCACAGCACGATCAGCCGGGCAAGCCTGAGAAAGCCCGCGAGGGAGATCGCCTCCTGGCTCAGCCCCTCCATCAGGCAGCCGTCGCCGACAATGCAATAGGTGAAGTGGTCGACCACCTCGTCGCCCCAGCGGGCATTGCGCAGCCGTTCCGCCAAAGCCATCCCGACGGCGTTGCCGAGTCCCTGCGCGAGTGGGCCGGTGGTGGTTTCCACGCCCCGGGTCACGCCGTATTCGGGATGGCCGGGGGTCTTGGAGTTGAGCTGCCGAAAGTTGCGGATCTCGTCGATCGTGACGTCCTCATAGCCGGTGAGGTACAGCAGCGCATACAGCAGCATGGAACCGTGGCCGGCCGACAGGATGAACCGGTCCCGGTCCTCCCACTCGGTGGCCGACGGATCAAACTTGAGAAACCGGGTCCAGAGGACAGCGGCGACGTTGGCCATGCCCATCGGCAGGCCGGGATGTCCCGACTTCGCCTTCTCCACCGCGTCGGCCGCCAGCATCCGGATCGCATCCACCATTTCCTTGTGGGTGGCTTCGGATTCCTCGCTGAGGGCCGCCGGCAGGGCCGACCCCACTGCGGCTTTGCCCGGCGCAAACGTCATCGGCTGTGTCTCCTTTTCCAGCGCCGTCTCCTCCGGCGTCTGATCACCGGACATTGTGTCCGGCAGTCAAGCCGGCCGGAACCAGGTGCGACACCGCGGCATTCAACAGGTAGTGGGTGATGAGAAGCTGCGACAGGGCCAGCGGATGACTCCTGCAGGGCCTGCCGTCCCCATCCATATACATGCCAAGGCCACCCGCGGACGGGCCCGGCGCCGGAATAAGCCGCTGCAAGGCCGCCTCCATCGCCGTCGCTTCGGGCTCGTCCAACGCCCCCATGATGTGCAGCGCGTCCACCGGCCGGCGGTCGACATCCCGTGCGAGTTCGAGGACGAAGTGTCCCTGGCCTGCCTCGATCACCGGCGTCAGGTCGAGGTAGGGAAGCGTCGGGCGCAGGATATGCACCACATTGAGGCGGGCTCCGCTTTCCTCCGGCACCTCGTCCGGCGGATAGAAGCTCACCACCATGTCGGCATAGCTCCGCTGCGGGATGACGAAGCGCCGGCTGTCGGCATTCAGCCGCTCCAGCGCTGCCATCACCTGCTCCACCGTGTAGGCGCCAAGAGTGATGTCGCGCTGGAACTTCCAGCGCGTGCGCAGGGATTCCCGAGGCTCCAGATACAGCTTGATATCGTAGGCGTCGCGCAGCCGGGCCGTAGAGTAGCCCAACAGGCCCTCAAGAATGATGAACGGCTTCGGCACCACGTATTCCGGCGGGTCCAGAACGCCGCCCCGATGGTTGTAGACCGGCTTCAACACCGGCTCCCCCGAGCGCAGCAGATCGAGGTGCTGTTCCAGGATGTCCATGTAGTTGTGGGCGGGATCATGGGGGGTGACCCCGAGTCGGGCGCGTTCGACCCGGGACTGCCGATGATAGTCGTCGGTGCAGATGACCAGGGTGCGCTCCCGGCCCAAGGCATCCGCCAGTCCGGCCGCCATGGTGGTCTTGCCGGCTCCGGAGTCGCCGACGAGTCCAATGATCACCGGCCGGATGCCTTGGCTTACCACGTGATCCATGTTCGTTCCGGTCTCCGCTCCGTGGGCGGCTCAGCCTGCCCGTACGGCACGCGGCAACGCCTGCGGCTTTGTCGGGGCCAGCCCGCTTTCCACCACCGTGGCGGGCAGGTGAACCGGTTGCGCAACGCGGCGTCTACTCTTGATGACATCAATACAGGCTGAACGGGATTTTGAAAACCCTCGCCGGGGGTAAGCCCGGAAAGACCGGCAAACCGGTAACAACCCCAAGGCCCAATGATACGGACCCGACCCAAGCCCGAGGCGGATGGCAGTCTCCCACCGTCCGCTACGGCGAATCGTCATCGCGTGCAGGCGGCGCGCGATGCACCAACGCTTCAGCCCAGGCCGGTAACGCAGCCGCAAGCTCCACCACGCCTCGCAGCTTACACGACGACGCTCCGGTCAAGTTACAAGTGGGGCGAGAGATGGGACTTGAACCCACGACCCCCTGGACCACAACCAGGTGCTCTGACCAACTGAGCTACTCCCGCCACCGGTCCCGTCACATAATCCCGCACCGTGATGCGGTCAAGCGACGCGCAACCGTTCGCGGCCGTGCTAGCGCCCCTCTCGCCACCAGGCGCCGGCCAGTGCGGCGAGGGCGAGCGTAAGCGCCAGCAGCGGTGGCAGCAGCGAAACGGTCTTGATCCCGGTCACCACGGTGGCTTCGGTGCGCTGAAACCCCAACCAGCCACGGCCGGCGGCGGTGCGTTCCGGCGATACGCGCCTGAGTTCCGGCAGGCCGTCTTCAAGCCAGACCAAGCCGCCACCGGCGGAGCGCACGCTGCCGGCAAGGTGTTCCGACGTCGCCACCAGGTCCCGGAACTCCAGCGGGTCCGACGGCCCTGCCGCGACCACCACGGTCTGCCGATCGTCGCTCACCCGGTAAAGCCCAAAGGCTTCGGCAATCGCCTCTGCGCGGGCAACCCCGTCGCCAGCCGGCACCACCTGCAGGCGTTGCTCCGTCCCGTCCGGAGCGGTGACCGTCAAATCGAGGGGGTCCCGGCCGAGGCTCCGGCGCGTCACCAGCAGCCGACCGTCTTCGATCCGGGCGGTCAATCGCTCTTCCTCCAGCTCCGGTTCCTTCATCAGCCAGTGCGCAAGGCGACGGATCAGCTCGGCATGCGGCCCGCCGCCATCGTAGCCGCGGGCCCACAGCCAGACATGATCGCTCAGCAGCTGGGCGATCCGGCCGTCGCCGACACGATCCACGACCAGGAGCGGCCGCTGGTCCGCACCCTCCATCAGGACATGCCCCCCGCGCACCTCGGTCTCAACGATCCGGAACCAGGGCCCCCACTCCGGCCGGTCGCTGCGCCGAACGTGGTCATCGGCGTCGCCGACAACCTCCTCCCCGGGCAGCGCCGCGGTGACGGGATGGCGCCGGCCCAGGCCGGTCACGCGCGGGCGGTAAGCCTGTTCGATCAGGCGCCCCGATGGCAAAGCCGGCATCACCCGACCGAGTGGCGTTCTGTAGAGGCTGTTGAAGCCGGCAAATTCCGGTCCGTTCGCCAGCAGGATGGCGCCGCCATCACGCACGTATTCCACCGTGCGTTCGAGGTAATGCCATGGAAGGACATTACGCACGACGTAGCGATCGAAGACGACAAGGTCGAAGTTGTCAAGCTGTTCCTCGAACAGCTCGCGAACCGGAAAAGCGATCAACGACAGCTCGTGGATCGGTGCCGGATCATCCTTTTCCGGGGGGCGCAAGATCGTGAAATGTACCAAATCAACCGCCGGATCCGACTTGAGAAGATTGCGCCATGTTCGTTCCCCCATGTGGGGCTGGCCGGACACCAGCAGGACCCGCAGTCGGTCCCGGACGCCGTGGACCGTGACCAAGGCACGATTGTTCACGGGGGAGATTTCGCCCGGAAGCGCTTCTGCTTCCAGTTCCAGCACCGTCGACCCGGCGTGGTCGATCATGATGGCGTGGGTCACGGAGGTGCCGACCGGCACCGGAAGCACCGTATCCTCCATCCCGTCGACGCTGATCCGCACCCGCGCCGATCGTGGCTCGCCAGGTGCAGGCACATCCTCCACCCGGAAGGTCACGTCCACGGGCGCACCGATCAAGCCGTAGGCGGGGGCGTGTTCCACCACCAGCCGGCGGTCGCGTTCGTTGCGGTCCCCGGTCAGCAGAACGTGCAACGGTGCTCCTGCCGGCAGCCGCAAGGGACCATCCGGCACGTCGTGAACCTGGCCGTCCGTGATCATCACCACCCCGGCCAAGCGTTCCGCCACATCCGGCGTCAAGGCGCGTTCAAGGCCGGTGAACAGCCGCGTCCCCTCCGCTCCGGCAGGGTCGGCCCCCACCTCGGCGACCTTCACCTCCAAGTCGTCGAGATGGCCCAGGCGGTCTTCGAGGTGACGACGTGCCGCGAGGGTCTGTGCCCGACGATTACCCAGTCCCTGGCTCGGCGACTCGTCGACGATCACCACCGCGACGTCAGGTTGCGAGACGGTGTCCTTGCGAACCACGCTCGGGTTGACCAGGCTCGCGATCAACAGGCCGAGAGCACCGGCGCGGAGCCACACGCCACGCCCCCGGCGCGTGGCAGCGATCCCGACCAGGATTGCCGCGATCACGCCGGCCAGGATCAGCAACGGCCATGGTACCAGCGGCGCCAGGGTGATGTCCAAGTCGGCCATCATCGACGCAGCCTCTCCATGATGGCCGGCAAGTGCACCTGATCCGACTTGTAGCTGCCGGTCAGGACGTACATCACCAAATTGATACCGAAGCGATAGGCCAGCTCCCGCTGCCGTTCCCCTCCGGGGATCACGGGAAACAGGGGCCGCAACTCATCGTCGAGGGCCCAGGCCGAGGCCCAGTCGTTGCTGCCGGCAATGATCCTGGAAACCCCATCGTGAACGTGCTCCCCGGTGCGCTCCACCCACACCGTGCCGTCCGCGAAGCGCCCCGGAAACCGTGCGAGCAGGTAGTAGGCCCGGCCTAGCACGTGGTCCTCATAAACCGGCACCAGCGGCGGCAGGTCCAGCGCCTGCGCAAGCTGCCTCAAGTCGAGCCCTTGTCCGGCACCACCGCCCGCCGCGCCGGTGTCGATGACCACCGTGCCGCCGCCCGCCATGTAGGCCCGCAGGTTGCGCATGGCCGCTTCCGACGGCATCGGCGCGGTCGGGCCAGCCGGCCAATAGACCAACGGAAAGAAAGCGAGCTCGTCGGTTGCCGGATCGACGCCGACCGGGTCAGCCAACTCGACCGCGGTTCGCCGGTTGACGACCAGCGACAGACCGCGCAAGCCAACCCGGCTTACCGCGTCCAGTTCGGCATTGCCGGTTCGCAGATAGGCCAAGCTGGTGACCAGGGTTTGCGGCATCGCCGAGCCGTCGGCCACCACCTGCTGCGCCCAAGCGGGGACGGTCGCCAACGTCAACGCAGCGGCAACCATGGCGCCGGCAATCCGGCGCGGCCTGGCGATCATGCCGCGTGGCAGCAGGCCGCGGAGGGCCAAGCTGGCGGCCAGGTCGATCAGGACCAGGGCCAGAGCCAGCCCCAGCAGCCAGGGCCGGAAATCGATCTCCGGCGTCGGCCCGTAGCCGGCCACCGAGATTCCGCCGGGCATGGGGCCGATCGGTTCTGGATGCGGCAGCGTTTCGGAAAGATTGAGCGCCCGGACATGGCCTTCCGATCCGTAAAGGCCCGGCGGATGCAACGGTCCGGCCACATTCTGCCCGAACACCTCGGCCGGTATCGGGCGCGCCGTCGACGGCGCGGGACCCAGATTGCCGAATCCGTCCAGCACCCGGATCGGCGCCAGCGGTGGTGCGTCGGTCCTGACCTCAGAGACGCCGCGGCCGAGGCCGACGATCCGCTCCAGCATCTGCATGAACAGCCCCGACAGCGGCAACGACGATCCGTCCGGGCCGGCACTGACGTGAAACAGCACCAACCAGCCGTCACCCTGTCCACGCGCCGTCACCAGCGGTGTGCCGTCATCGAGTTCAGCCCAGGTTTGGGCTTGCCCGTTCATGCCGGGCTCGGCCAGCACCTGTCGGTAGACCTCCACATCCGCCGGCAACTCCAGTCCAACGAACGGGCTCCAGGTCGGGAACGGGGCGAACTTCGCCGGCTCCCGCCAAGCCAGCGCCCCGCCGAGAACCCGGTCTCCCGGCCGCAACGGCACGGGCAGCAGGGCATCGTCCCGCCCGCCGGCGGCGGCCAGCCGGGGGCCCGCGAAGCGCACCAGAATTCCCCCTTCGGTGACCCATCGCTCGATCCGCTGGCGCACATCGCCATCCACCGGGCTCTCGTCCGTCAACACCAGAGCCGCCAGCTCCCGGCCGAGCAGATCGGCGACCTCGCCCCGCCGGACTTCACGCTCGCCCTCGAGTGCCCGTTCCAAGTAATGGATTTCGCTCAGTAAAGGCACCTCGCCGCCGACGGCACGCGGCGCCGCGATGCCGACCGGCCGGCGCTGCCATCGATGGTCCAGCAGCACCACGGAACCGGCGGTCCGGTCCGAGGACGCCAGCTCGATCCGGGCCAGTCGGTTGCGAAGCTCGGCCGGCAGGGTCAATGCCGCCTGGGCCGTCCGTTCACCCGTGATCGGGCGAGCCAGCGCATGGCCGACGATGCGGCCATCCTCCCCGATGGCGTGGATGATCGGTTCCGCGGCAACGGGGCTCGCCTGCTGGACGATGACATGCAGGGTATCGCCCGCCACCTCGGGCGGTCGCACGATCGTGGCGCTCGCGCTTGGCTCGGGGACCCGCACCTCGATCGAACCGAGCGGCCGCAGGGTCTGCGCCAGTGCCCCGACCGACCGTCCCTCGGCTTGGCCAAGGCCGTCGCTCAGCCAGTAGATCGCTGCGGGCGGGGCTGCCGCCAAGCCGGGAAACCCCCTCAGCGCCTCCACCGCCGCGTCCCGGCGTGTCTCCCATGGCTTCGGCGCGAGTTGGGTGATCCGGTCACGGGCTTCCGAGGCATCCATCAGTCGCGGCGGCGGTGGATCGCTCCGGCCAGGAGCGGGCGCCGTGCTGACCAGGACCACGCGCCGCCCCTCCCGCTCGGCCCGACCCGTCAGTTCGGCCATCATGCGCTGGCGTGACGGCCAATCCGCACCCGCAGCCCAGCCGTCGTCCACTACCAGCACAATCGGACCTGTGCCGGGCAGGGGACCGCCGGCATTCCAAAGCGGGTGGGCCGCACCCAGAACCAGACAGAGTACGGCGACAAGCCGGAGGGCGAGCAACCAAGGCGGCGTCCGCTCCACGCTGTGATCCGGCGATGACAGGCCGAGAAGCACGCGTAGCGGCGGGAACCGAACCTGTCTCGGCCGCGGCGGTACCGCCCGGAGCAACCACCACAAGGCCGGCAGGGCCAGCAAGCCGGCGAGGGCCAGCGGCACCGCAAAAGAGAGGGGACCCAGGCCGATCACCGCCACCTCAACGGGGGATACTCAGGGCAAGGTAAAGGGCCAGCAGCGCCGCCTCGGCCGGGCGGGCGGTGTGGTGCTGGGCGAAGCTCCAGCCGGCGGCCCGTGCGATCCTGGCCACCCCGGCACGGTGCGCCGCCATTGCGGCCACATAGGCCGGGCGGACATTTTCGACCCGTCCGATCAAGGCTTCTCCCTCGCCTTCGGTACCGAGGAACCGAACCCGGCCGGCGAAGGGAAGGGTTTCCTCCGCCGGATCCAGCACCTGCAGGATATGCCCGGATACCCCTTGCCGCGCAAAAGCGGCGACGGTGGCGGCCAAGTCCTCCAGCGGCGCCAGCAGGTCGCCGATGATGACCAGGGTCGCGAAGCGCGGCAGGGGTGCCGGCCGCGGCAGGCTCTCGTCCGAGACCGAACCACGTTCCAGGCTCGCCGCCATCCGCTTCAGCGCCGTTCGTCCCGGCGCCGGGCCCCGGTCGTCACCCAGCAGGGCGATGTGCTCTCCGCCGCGTGCCAGCAGTGAGGCAAGGGCCAGCAGCAGAAGGTCGGCGCGATCGCCCTTGGTCGGCCAACTGGTTCGCGAGCGGTAGTCCATGGAAGAGGAGGCATCCCGCCACAGCCAGACACTCTGGGCGGCTTCCCACTCGGTCTGGCGCAGGAACACGTGCCGGGACCGCGCGGACAGCCGCCAATCGATCCGCTGCGTCGAGTCCCCCGGCTGGTAGCGGCGGTACTGCCAGAAGGTCTCTCCAGGCCCCACACGGCGACGGCCGTGGACCCCTTGCGAGACGGTGGCCGCCACCCGTTCCGCCGCCACCAGGAGCGGTGGCAGTTGCGCGCCCACCGCCTCGGCGCGGTGGAACAGGCCCGATGTCACCCGATGCGACGGCACAGCGTGTCGATTACCGTGTCCATGACGACCCCATCGGCCTGGGCTGCGAACGTGAGTGCCATGCGGTGGCGAAGAACCGGGTGGGCCAGTGCAAAAACATCATCGATTGATGGCGCCAATCGGCCGTCCAGAACCGCCCGGGCCCGCACCGCCCGCATCAGCGCCTGGGATGCCCGGGGGCCCGGGCCCCAGGCGATCCCCTCGCGCACCTCCGGCATCACCGTGGATTCCGGCCTTCCCGAACGGACCAGTTCGAGGATCGCCGCGACCACACTCTCTCCGACCGGCACGTGGCGGACCAGTTGCTGAGCCCGCACGAGTTCGGCCGCACTCAGGATGCCGACGGCGGGTTCCTGGACCGGGCCGGTGGTGGAAAGTAGAATCTGCCGTTCCGTCTGCAGGTCCGGGTAATCGACGTTCACCTGCATGAGGAAGCGGTCGAGCTGCGCTTCCGGCAGCGGATAGGTGCCCTCCTGCTCGAGCGGATTCTGGGTGGCCAGGACATGGAACGGGCTTGGCAACGGATAGCTATGACCCGCCACGGAAACCCGATGCTCCTGCATTGCCTGCAGCAGGGCCGATTGGGTCCGCGGGCTGGCACGGTTGATCTCGTCCGCCATCAGAAGCTGGCAGAACACCGGGCCGCGGATGAACCGGAATGCACGCCGTCCCGAATCCGCTTCCTCCAGCACCTCCGAACCGAGGATGTCGGCTGGCATCAGGTCCGGCGTGAACTGTACACGCCGCTCCTCCAACCCCAACACGGTGCCGAGTGTTTCCACCAGCCTGGTCTTGCCGAGGCCGGGCACCCCCACGAGCAAGAGGTGACCGCCCGCCAGCAGCGTCACGAGGGTCTCCTCGACCACCGTCTGCTGCCCGAAAATGACCCGGCCGATCGCCTCGCGCACCGCCACCATCCGGTGCGCCAGTTGATCCAGCGCGTCGATCAGCGCACTATCTTCCGTGTCGCCGGCAGTGACCGGCGTGACCGGGCCGGCCGCGGGACTGGCAAAGCCGCTCATGCCGGTTCGCGCCCCATCGTTCCAGAAAGGCTCATGGCGAAAAACATTCCAAACCCCACGCAGCACCCCCGACCGAAACCCCCGATAGGACCCGATCGTCCGTGCTTTCTCCGGCAGGTCGCGTCCCCCGCCCCAGGCGGGCGAAGCGATCAGGGTGACCTTAATATAAGGATCGATCGCAACGGAGTCTGGCACTACCAGGGCTCGCCCATCAACCGAAAGGAGATGGTGTGCCTGTTCGCATCGGTGCTGGAACGGGACACCGCGGGGGTGTTCTGGCTGGTGACCCCGACCGAGATGGGACGCGTGGTGGTCGACGACGCCCCATTCCTCGCAGTCGAGCTCTATGTCGCCGGTGCCGGCTCCGGGCAAGCCATCAGTTTCCGCACCAACGTGGACGAGATCATCACGGCGGATTCCGACCATCCGATCACGGTGCTGACCGATCCCGGTACCGGCGAGCCATCACCCTATGTTACCGTTCGGCCCGGCATCGAGGCGCGGCTGAGCCGCGCGGTGTTCTATGAACTGGCCGCGCTGGCCGTGGAGGGATCCGGCGCCGGTCGACCTACACTCGGCGTATGGAGCATGGGCACCTTCTTTCCGCTCGACAGCCTGGACGTCGACCGGTGATCGCCGAACCGACCTCGACCTGGGTCGCGGGCCGCTTTTCCCGGCGGCCGCACGGGACCGCGGCCAAGATGCCGGCGGTCCCGGAGCATCCGGACCGGGAGCGCGGCGACCACGACCTCAATCCCGGATTGGAACCGATTCTGCCGATCAAGCCCGCGGCCGTTCTGGTGCCGCTGATCGACCGGCCCGACGGACTGACCGTCGTGCTCACTCATCGCACCAACCATCTGCCGCATCATCCGGGCCAGGTCTGTTTCCCCGGGGGACGAATAGAGCCGGGGGATGAGAGCCCGGAGGCCACGGCGTTGCGGGAGACGGAGGAGGAAATCGGCCTGGAGCCGCGCCGTGTCCGGCTGATCGGGCGTCTCGATCCGTACGTCACCCGCACAGGTTTCATGGTCACGCCGGTGGTGGGGGTGGTGCGCCCCCCGTTGGCCGTCACCCCCGATCCGCACGAAGTGGCAGAGGTGTTCGAGGTGCCGCTGTCATTCCTGCTGGACCCCCGCAACCACCAGCGCTGCACCAGCGAGTTCGACGGGGTTGTCCGCTTCTTTTATGCCATGCCGTATGGCCGACACTATATATGGGGGGCTACGGCTGGCATGCTGATGAACCTGTACGAGTTCCTGCGCGAAACATGAGTCGGATCCTACTCCAGTACCTGTTGCCGTTGGTTCTGCCGACGGTGCTCTTCTTCCTGTACACCTGGATAAGCGGCCCTCGGCAGGGCGATCAGGGCGCCGCGGCCCAGGCGCAGCGAGCCCCGTGGTTCTGGCTGATCCTCGCGGGCTTCGTGCTGATGGCGGCGGGCCTCGCGTTTACCGCACTCACCGGTGGCGGCATCGCTGGCAGCGAGTACATCCCACCCCGTTTCGAGGATGGCCGGGTCGTGCCGGCGGAAATTCGGTGACGTCGCAGACCGCGTCGGCGCGCCGCGGCTCGGGTTGCCGGTGACGGAGGAGCGCCGGCAGGAGCGGGCAGCACCCCCCCTGGGTCCCGTCGGCAGCATCGCCGCTCAGCCGTGGATGACCGCCCGCGAGAGCCGAGCGGTGGTGACTGCCCTCGCCGTCGGCGGCACGGAAGTCCGGTTCATTGGCGGCTGTGTGCGCGATGCCATTATCAAGCGGCCGGTGCGCGACATCGATATCGCCGTACCATTGCCGCCGGACCGGGTGATGCAGCTCCTGACCGGCGCCGGAATCAAAGTCATCCCCACCGGCATCGAGCACGGCACGGTCACCGCGGTTGTCGGTCCCGGCGTGTTCGAGATCACCTCGCTTCGCGTCGATGTCGAGACCTACGGCCGGCACGCCCGGGTTGCCTTCACCGACGACTGGCAGGCGGACGCCGCTCGCCGGGACTTCACCATCAACGCCCTGTCGGCGACACCCGACGGCACCGTCTACGATTATTTCGGCGGGCTCGAGGATCTCAGCCACGGCCGCGTCCGGTTCGTCGGCAGCCCCGGTGCGCGCATTCAGGAGGATCGCCTCCGCCTGCTGCGATTCTTCCGCTTCTATGCCCATTACGGCCGCCCCCCACCGGACGAGGAGGCCTTGGCCGCCTGCCGGGAGCATGCCCGGGGACTGAACGTCCTGTCCGGCGAGCGCGTACGGGTGGAGATCTTCCGCACCCTGATGGCACCCGATCCGGCCGATGTGTTCCAGCTCATGCAGGGTCTCGGCGTACTGGCGCACGTCCTGCCGGAAGCGCGTTCGGTGGGCCGTCTGCGGATCATGAGCTGGCTGGACAGCCGGGCGATCCGGCTCGAATCGGTCAAGCCGGAGCCGGTTCGCCGGCTCGCCGCGCTGATCGAGACCGACGCCGCCGGTGCCGCCGCCATCGCCGAGCGGCTGCGGCTGTCCTGCGCGCAGTCGGCGCGCCTCGAGACCATGGCCGCCGCCGCCTGGGACGTCAGCCCGGATGCCGGCGGCCGGGCGCTGCGCCGGGCGCTGCATCGCCTGGGCCGCGACGGTGTCCGGGACCTCTTGCTGCTGCAGTGGTCGGGCGAGCGGGCGATCAATCCCCGGCTGGGAGCGGGGCGGACCGCCGAGTGGATCGACCAGTTGCACGCCGTCGACGCTTGGCAGCCCGTGCCATTTCCTTTACGGGGTCGGGACGCATTGGCCCTGGGGGTCCCTGCCGGCCCGGCCGTGGGCGCGGCCCTCAAGGCGGTCGAGACTTGGTGGGAGGAAGAGGACTATTGCCCCGACTACAACGCTTGCCTGGAGCGGCTGAAGGCGGTGGTGGAGGCCGGTACACAGTCCAGCAACGGTCCGAGCTGAGTGATGCGCTTGGCCAGGACCGCAGCGCGCCGCTGGACATAGGGTCCAGGCGGGGCCGCGGACCAGATGCGGGGACTCGGCAGGATCGCGGCCAGGATCGCCGCTTCGCGCTGGGTCAGGTCGGCCGCGGGCTTGCGGAAGTAGGCACGGGCCGCCGCCTCGGCGCCATACAGGCCAGGTCCCATCTCAGCGATGTTGAGATAGACCTCGAGGATGCGCTGCTTGCTCCAGAACAGCTCCAACTGCGGCGTAATCCAGGCCTCAAGGACTTTGCGCACCGGCCCCCGTCCCGGCCACAGCAGGATGTTCTTGGCGGTCTGCATGCTGATGGTGCTGGCACCGCGCGGCCGGCCGCCGGCACGCCAGACCGCAACCTCCTGACGCAGCGCCTGTGTATCGAACCCGTTATGCCGACAGTACGTATTGTCCTCGGCGGCGATCACCGCCTTCGGCAGGTGTGGCGATATCCGGTGCAACGGCACCCACTGGTAATCCAGCCCCTCGCCTTCGACCAGGCGGACCAGCATCAGCGGGGTGATCGGCGGGTTGATCCAGCGATACGCGACCACCAGCACGGTGGGGGCCACCATCAACACGACGACAATGCGGATCAACCAGCGCCGCAGCACCGAAAGGCGCGGCCCTTTCACCAGCGGCCCCCCGGTTGATCCGAACCAACCGCCCCGATCACCTTCGGCTGCGACCGTCTTCCCGGTTGCCTCTGGTCCAGCCGGCGGACAAAAATCGAAGTCAGCATTCACGCGTTTCCGGGTGCATTCCTCATGAACCCTGGCATTGGCCTTCGCTTTCGACCACGGCCTGAGCGCCATTTACATAGCATCCGCGCCGGCCGCTCCCAAGCTGGTGCGGGGTCCGCTTGGCCAAGGGCGTTGCCCGCTGCAAACGGGAGTACCTGCAGGCCCAGGCCGAAGGCCGAGCGTTCCGGGAATCCGGTGCGGGCGCACACGCTCCGCTGGCGAAGCTGAACGGCCATCAATCGGGTGCGCGCCGCCCTTGGCAGTGGCGGCTCCGCGTGCCCACTTTATCGAAGCCTGAGACACAGTGTACGGGCGTTCCAACCTGGGAGACGTTTCATGATCAAGCCGACCCTGCTCGCCGCCTCTCTGACTCTTGCGCTGATGTCCGCGGCCCTGTTGGCAAGCCCGGCGGCCGCATATCAGTGTCCGGCCGATATGGCCAAGATCGATGCCGCCCTGGCCGAGGCCCCGCAACTGTCCGATGAAGATATGGCCAAGGTGAAGGAACTGCGCGCGGAGGGTGAAAAGCTGCACGACGAAGGCAATCACGCCGATTCGGTCAAGGTGCTGGCGGAAGCCATGGCTCTGCTGGGCATCCAGTAAGCCGGCAGCACGGACAGCCATCGTCGGGGGACGGTCGGCCGCGGTCGTCCCCCGATTTGCCGCACTGAGCCTATGGCCAGGCCGCCTCCGGCGGCAGCGACATCAGCACCGCCTCCGGGTTGCCTCCGGTCATCAGCCCGAAGCGGGTGCCGCGGTCATAGAGCAGGTTGAACTCCACATAGCGGCCCCGCTTGGTCAGTTGGGCGCGGCGTTCCGCCTCGGTCCAGGGCTTGGCCATGTGACGGCGGATCAAGCGGGGATAGATCTCCAGAAAAGCGGTGCCGACGTCCCGGACGAACGCGAAGTCCGCGTCCCAGTCGGGTCCGGCCAAGTCGTCAAAGAAGATGCCGCCGACCCCCCGCGCCTCGCCCCGGTGGGGCAGATAAAAGTACCCGTCACACCACGCCTTGAACCGCGGGTAGTACGTCGGATCGTGCGCATCGCAGGCGGCCTTCAGTGCCGCATGAAACGCCGCCGTATCCGTGGCATTGACCGTGACCGGGGTGAGATCGGCGCCGCCGCCGAACCAGCCGCGGGTGGTGACGATCATCCGTGTGTTCATGTGGGCGGCCGGAACGTGGGGCGACCGCGGGTGGACCACCACCGAGATGCCGGACGCCCAGAAGCGGGGGTCCTGGTCGGCACCGGGGACCTGACCCCGAAACGCCTCCGAAAACTCACCCTCGACCGTCGAGACGTTGACGCCTGCCTTCTCCAGAACCTGGCCACGCAGCAGCGCCATGGTGCCGCCCCCGCCGCCGGGACGCTGCCACGGCCGGCGGTCGAACCGTGCGGATGTCGCGCCCGGCCGGCTGCCCGCATCCTCGATCGTCTCGAGGGCCTCGATCAGGCGATCGCGCAGCTGAGCGAACCATGCCGCCACCCTCGCCTTCCGCTCAGGTGTCATGGTGTTCCCGCACGTCGTCCTGCATGCCGGGCCCAAAAGCCGCGGTTTCTTCGGCCCAGGCGGTCTGGCGCAGTGCTTCGCCCAGGACCATGGCTGCGGCCACCGCGACATTGAGCGACCGTTCCGCCGGCACCATGGGAATGCGAAGCCGGGCATCCGCGGCCGCGTGCACCTCCGGCGGCACGCCGCCGGTTTCCCGGCCGACCATCACGATATCGTCGGCACGAAATCGGAATCGCGTGTAGGTTGTGGTGCCGGCGGTGGTCAGCAAAATCAGGCGGCGACCGGGGCCGGCAAGCCGAAATGCCTCAAATGACGGCCAGGAGCGGTGCCTCATGACCACGGCCCGCTCCATGTAGTCGAGCCCGGCGCGACGGAAGTGCCGATCGCCGAGCAGAAAGCCGCACGGCTCGACAATGTCGACAGGCAGGCCGAGGCATGCGGCCGTACGAATCAAGGTGCCGGCATTCTGAGGAATGTCCGGCTGATACAGAGCGAGGCGCATGGCGAAGAGTTAGCAAACCCACGGCCACCCGGCCAGCATCACGCCCCCGCGCCATCTTGCCGACCACCTTGCCGGCTCCATGTGAGGATAGGAAGCGCGCCACTTGTGCCGGCTGCTTTCCGCATTCCCGGGGGCAGTCGCGGCTGCTCGCAGATGCGAAAGACCCCGCGGCAATCGTTGATATCAGCCGGTCGATCCGGCTATGGTCCGTTAACGATGGTCCGTGACGCGGTCGGGATGGTTCCCCCGCTGACCATCCGACAGCTCTACCTCCCCACGTGCGGGGCAATAATGAGGGCAGTTCCATGGCAGATTCGGTATCGTCGCCTTCCGGCCAACAGGATGAGGGGGAAACGCGCCGGGACTTTCTATTGGTCACCACGGCCACGGTGGGTGTGGTGGGTGTCGCGCTGGCAGCTTGGCCGTTCATCCACAGCATGAACCCGGCCGCCGACACGCTTGCCGTCGCCACCACCGGCGTCGACTTGGCCCCGATCGATCCCGGACAACGAATCACCGTGATGTGGCGGGGTAAACCGGTGTTCATCAGCCATCGCACGGAGGCCGAGATCGAGGCCGCCCGGGCCGCAGCACTGGGCGATCTGATGCACCCGGAACCGGATGATGCCAGGGTCGTCGAGCCTCAGTGGCTGGTTGTCGTGGGCGTTTGCACCCACCTCGGCTGCATCCCGCTCGGCCAGCGGTCTGGCGATCCGCGAGGGGAATACCAGGGGTGGTTCTGCCCCTGCCACGGATCGCACTACGACACCTCCGGCCGCATCCGCCGCGGGCCGGCACCGACCAACCTGGAGGTGCCGCCCTACGAATTCGTCGACGACACCACCATCCAGATCGGCTGAGAGGGACGACGATGGCTGAGTACACATGGAAGAGTCCCACCGTCCGTTGGGTGGACGAGCGGATGCCGGTGTTCACCCTGATGCGGGAGCACCTGGTCGATTACCCATCGCCGAAGAACTTGAACTACTGGTGGAATTTCGGATCCCTCGCCGGCATCGTCTTGGTGATCATGATCGTTACCGGCATTTTTCTGGCGATGCACTACACCGCGCACGTGGACCATGCGTTCGAAAGCGTCCAGCGCATCATGCGTGATGTCAACTACGGCTGGCTGGTACGCTACATCCACATGAACGGAGCCTCGTTCTTCTTCATCGTGGTCTACATCCACATCTTTCGCGGGCTCTACTACGGGTCCTACAAGCCGCCCCGGGAACTCCTCTGGATGATCGGGGTGATCATCCTGCTCGTGATGATGGCGACCGCGTTCACCGGCTACGTGCTGCCGTGGGGGCAGATGAGCTTCTGGGGCGCCACCGTGATCACCAGCCTGTTCTCGGCGATTCCGCTGGTCGGCGATGACATCGTGGTGTGGCTGTGGGGCGGCTTTTCGGTCGACAACCCCACGTTGAACCGTTTCTTTGCCCTGCATTACCTGATGCCGTTCATCATCTTCGCTCTGGTGTTCCTGCACCTGTGGGCGCTGCACACCAAGAAGTCCAACAATCCGCTCGGCATCGACATCAAGGGTCCGCAGGACACCATCCCGTTTTCGCCGTACTACACCATCAAGGACCTGTTCGGCCTCGGGGTCTTGCTGATCTTTTTCCTGGGTTTCTCGTTCTTTGCTCCGGATTTCTTCGGTGAGCCGGACAACTACATGAAGGCAGACCCGCTGCAGACGCCCGCACACATCGTCCCGGAATGGTACTTCCTGCCCTTCTACGCCATCCTGCGGGCATTCACGTTCGACATCTGGTTCCTGTCGGCCAAGCTGCTGGGCGTGATCGCCATGTTCGGGTCCATCCTGATTCTGCTCTTCCTGCCGTGGCTCGATCGGTCACCGGTACGCAGCGGTCGGTTCCGCCCGGTGTTCAAGGTGTTCTTCTGGCTTTTCGTCCTGAACTGCTTTGTTTTGGGCGTGGTCGGCGGCAACCCGGCCGAAGGCTTCTGGATCCCCTTGAGCCAGGCCTCCACCGCCTACTACTTCGGGTACTTCCTGGTGATCCTGCCGCTGCTGGGGATATTCGAGAAGCCGCTGGCCTTGCCGTCCAGCATCAGCGAAGCCGTCGTCAGCAAGGGGCACAGCCCTGTTCCGGAGGCCGCCGAGTAATGTTGACCAAGTTCACCACCCTCGCGGCGACCGCGCTCGCCGTCGTCACTGTCACGACCACTGCGTTTGCCGCCGAAGCACCGAGACCTCCCGCCCAGGAGTGGGGCTTCAGCGGCCTGTTCGGCACCTTCGACCGCGGCGCCCAGCAGCGCGGCTTCCAGGTGTTTCAGCAAGCCTGCCAGAGCTGCCATGCTTTGGAGTTCATCCACTTCCGCAACCTCACTGGCATCGGGCTGAGCCCCGAGGAGGTGGAGGCCATCGCCGAGGGTTACCAGGTGGAGGACGGGCCGGACGACCTGGGTGACATGTTCATGCGCGCGGCCCGGCCGGCCGATCGCATTCCGCCGCCTTTCCCCAACGAGCAGGCGGCGCGGGCGGCCAACAACGGCGCGTACCCGCCCGAGCTCTCCCTGATGACACGGGCGCGCTTTTTCGGGCACGATTACGTGTATGCCCTGCTCACCGGCTACCGTGACGAGCCGCCGGAGGATGTCGAGTTGATGCCCGGCATGTACTTCAACGAATGGTTTCCCGGTCAGCAGATCGCCATGGCGCCGCCGCTGTTCGAGGGCGCCATCACGTACGAAGACGGGTCGCCCGAGACGGTGGAGCAATACGCCAGGGATCTGGTGACCTTCCTGGCTTGGACCGCCGAACCCGAACTGGAAGAGCGGAACCGTCTTGGGGTCAAGGTCGTCCTGTTCGTGATCGTCCTGACCGGGCTGCTGTTCGCGCTGAAGAAGAAGATCTGGTCGGACGTACACTAGCTATGGGGAGAACACCGGTCAGCCGAGGCTCGCGACGACGCCTCGGCGAACCGGGGATGTGCGGCGCATTGCCGAGACGTCCTCACCTCCGTCACTGGCCGGGAGATCATGTCGAGAACGCTGTTTTCCCTCGTCGCCGTGGCGCTGGCACTTGCCGCATTTGCGCCCGGTGTGCGCGCCGATCTGACGCCAAGCGACGTCGAGCGGTTCATCGCCACGATCACGCCATTCAGGTCGCTCGCCTCGGCACACCCGCGGGAGCTTGAACCGGTCTTTGCCGTGATCGGTCGACCACTCCAATCGAAGTCGCGCCAGCCCTTCTCCGCCGCTGTCGATCGCTTGCGACCCTCGCCGGCGTACGATGCCCTGAGTCGGGCGGTCGCTGAAGGTGGTTTCTCCAGCCCGGAGGCCTGGGCAGTGGTCGCCGACCGGGTGGCGAGAGCGTACGCGACCGTGCACTTTCGTGATCAGCCGGAGGCCCTGGCCCGACGCATCGAACGGGCCCGCCGCGCGGTGGAAAACAACCCGCGGCTGACCCCCGAGGACCGGGAGGCCTTGCTTGGCGAGTTGACCGCGAGCGCCGCCGTCCTCGATCGCTTCCAGGCGCCGCCAAGCGATACCGATGCCGTGCGGCCGCACATGGCGGCGCTCCGCAGCGCGTTTTCCGAGCCTCGTTGATCCGGGTGACGGCGAGCCGCTGTGCCGGTGGGCACGCGGCCATCGCCGCCATTTCCGATCACGCGCAGCTTGGCACTCTCGAACCGTCAGTTGGGCCGTGCGCCCTGTCGAACCCAGTCGCGGATGATCAATTGCTGGTGCCGCAGAAGGGGCCGCTCGTCGTGGGGCATCAGCAGTTCCGGTGCCGCCCTGCCCTCGATCAGCACGTTGAGGTTACTGGTGACCGGATCTCCCGGCACCACGATGGGCCCGTGCCTGGTGCCGGCCATCAGGCCCTCGTAGCTGGTGAGGTCGAGGCCACTTTCCTCGTAGCCGGCACTACCCGGCTGGTGGCAGGAGACGCAACGGCTCTCCAGGATCGGCCGCACGTCCAGCGCGAAACTCACCTGTTCCGCGGCTTGCGCAACGGAACCCGGCAGCAAGGCGGCTGCCAGGGCGGCGGCGGTCAGGGTTGGAACAGGACGCGCGAACCGCTTGATGCGACTCATCATTGTATTTACTCCATCTCGGCCGGCGACGAAGGACATGTCCGTCATTGTAACTTTTGATGCTAGCACCGGCGGGCCTGACGCGAAAGCTGCGGACGACGCCCTGACGAGGCGCGGGCCCCTCCGCTCGCCGCTACCGACGGGGCGCACTCCCCTCGAGGGGTCGCACGGGGTCGCACGGCATCTCACCGTGACCGGCGAAGCACCGGTGGCGGCGCTTGAAAGTGCCCGGTCGGCGCGACATTTCGAAGGTCAGGCAGAGGCCAGCTTGGGCGAGGATGGAACCATGAACGACAGACTCGATAAATCCGAAGCGGAGTGGCGCGCCGAGCTGACCCCGGAGCAGTTCGCCGTGTGCCGGCAGAAGGGGACAGAGCCGGCCTTCACCGGCGCCTACTGGAACACCAAGACGCAGGGGACCTATCTGTGTGCCTGCTGCGGGGAGGAGCTGTTCGGCTCCGACGCCAAGTACGATTCCGGCAGCGGCTGGCCCAGCTTCTGGAAGCCTGTCGACCCTGCCCGTATTGGAACCGAGGTCGACCGCAGCTTCGGCATGACCCGGACTGAGGTGCATTGCAGCCGGTGCGGCGCCCATCTTGGCCACGTGTTTCCGGATGGACCGGCCCCGACCGGGGAACGCTACTGCATCAATTCGGTGTCGCTGAAGCTGCGCCCGACGGATCCGGCGGTTTGAACGGCGTTAGCCGTCGTCACGTGATCAGGGTCCCATCGGCAAAAAAGGGGTAAGGACCCGGAAAGCCGCCGATGATGCTGGTATGGCTGACGATGCCGTCACCGGTCCAGAGGTGCAGTTGCACCGCCGGCGGCTCCAGGGCGAAGGTGGCCTCCGCTCCCGGCCGCAGGTCCAGTGCGACCTGATGACTCGTGCTGGGGCAGATGCTGGCGATCGTCCCGGCGAAGCGCCGCTCCACCGCCCGGTGGACATGACCGCACAGGATGCGCTCCACGTTCGGATGCCCGGCGATGATGGCCGACAGATCCAGCGTTCCTTCCAGCAGTCCGATCTCGTCCATGTGCACGATACCGGTGCGAAAGGGCGGATGATGCATCATCACCACCGTCGGCGTGTCCGGTGCTTTGGCCAGGACGTCGGCGAGCCACCGCAGCCGGTCGGCGCACAATGCACCATGCCCCGCGCCCGGGACCACGGTGTCGATGCCGATCAGCCGCACTGGCCAATCCTCCACGACATAATGCAGGAAGCCATCAGTGCCGGGCAGGTAAGGGGCGTCGCGGAAGGCGCGTGACAGGGCGGCGCGGTCGTCGTGGTTGCCGGGGATCACCAGGACCGGCCGGCCGAGCGGCGCCAGAAGCGCCTTCAGCACCTGGTATTCCGCATCCAGGCCGCAATCCACCAGGTCGCCGGTCGCCACGATCACATCGGGCTGTGGCTTCAGCCCGTTGAGATGACGGACGCAAGCCTCCACGGCCGCGACCGTGTCCACCCGCTGGTAGGCAAGTCGGCCATTGGCGGTTACGTGAAGGTCGGAAATTTGTGCGATCAGCATCGGCCAGCCATCTTCATTCCAGTCGCGTTCAGCCCTCGGCGAACGGCATGGCGCCGCCATCTACGGCGAGGTGAACCCGGTCGCCCGGGGTGAACCGATGGTGGTTGGGGGCAAGGGCGACGATTGCCGACTCCCCTGCCCCGTCGATCACCAACCGGATATGATCGCCGAGGAAGAAGGCCGCGGTGACCGTGCCGATGAGGCCGCCGTCAGGGTGCGGCTGGTCACCGGGATTGATCAGCGGAATCACCGCAACCGCTTCGGGCCGGAACGCAACACTGAGCCGGCCGGACGCCGGTATCGAGCCGGCGCCGTTCAGCGCCAGCCGACCCCCCGGCAGGTGCAGATGGCCATCCGCCGCCTCGCCCGAGACCACATTGAGGGTGCCGATGAACCGGGCCACGAACGGATTGGCTGGCGAGAGGTACACCTCGCGGGGCGTGCCCACCTGGGCGACCCGGCCGCGCTCCATGACCACGATGCGGTCGCCGAGGGCCATCGCCTCCGCTTGGTCATGGGTGACGTAGACGGCGGTGATGCCAAGGTTGCGGAGCAGCCGGTCGATCTCGATCCGCAGTTCCTCTCGCAGCTTCGCATCCAGCGCGGTCAGCGGTTCATCCAGCAGCAGGACCCGGGGCCGAACCGCCAGCGCCCTGGCCAGTGCCACGCGTTGCTTCTGGCCCCCGGAGAGCTGGTCGACGGACCGGGCGGCCAGTTCCGTGATATGCATCATCTCCAGCATTTCAGCGACTCGCCGTCGCCGATCCACCGCCGGAATCCGTCGCACCTTCAGCCCGTAGCCGACGTTGCCGGCCACGTCCATGTTGGGGAACAGTGCATAGGACTGGAAAACCATGCCGATGTCCCGTTTCTCCACCGGCAGCGGCGTGACATCCCGACCGGCAAAGACCACCCGCCCGCCCGGATCGGGCCGTTCCAACCCGGCGATGATTCGAAGCGTCGTGGTCTTGCCGCAGCCTGAGGGGCCGAGAAAGACCACCGTCTCCCCGGCAGCGATGTCGAGGTCGAGCGGCTCGAGCGCCCGGGTGCCGTCGGTGAAGGTCTTGGCGCAGGCGACGAGGCGGATGTCGAGCCCCGGCCCGGTCATGGTCGACGGCGCCGGTTCGGATCGATGGATGAACGCCGCCGCGGCGACGTCGGGCCACCCAGCCACTGCAAGGCGACCAGCAGCGGGACCAGCATCAGAAAAAACACCAGCGTGTAGGCGCTGCCGATCTCCAGCCGCATGGAGGCGTAGCTGTCGGCGAGACCCACCGGCAGGGTTTTGGTGAGCGGCGTGTGCAGCATCCAGGTGAGGTTGAACTCGCCCACCGACAGCGTCACCACCATCAGCGACCCGGCGACGATGCCGGACTTGCAGTTGGGCAGCACCACCTGGAAGAACCGGCGGAAGAATCCGGCACCGAGGCTGCGCGCGCCCTCCTCCAGCCCCTTCAGGTCGATGGACGAGAGCACCGCCAGCACCGCGCGCACCATGAACGGCAGCGTGAACAGCACATGCCCGACCAGGATGAACGCCCAGCTCATCCGGAACTCGCGAAACCCGCCGAAGGTGATCAGCAACGCCAAGGCAATGGCGAGTCCTGGCACCGCCACCGGCATCACCAGAAGCTCCTCCAGCAGCCGGGTGAGACGGCTCCGCCGCTTGGCCAGCACGTAGGCCATCGGCACGCCCAGGACCAGGGTCACCCCCAGGCAGCTGACTGCGATCAACAGGGAGAGGTAGATCGTCCCCTCGTACAGCCGCCATACCTCTGCCACCCAGCGCAGGGTGAGCCCGCTTTCCACACCCTGGAAAAAATTGACGGTGAGCCCGGCGGTCACCGACAGCCCCACCGGAATCATCAGGAAGGCACATAACAAAAGTGTCAGAAACAGCGGAACGATGAAACGCCAGTTCACGAAAAAATACCCTTCATGCCGCTGCCGAGACGGTGGTGCCGGCGAGCGAGCGGGCGATCGCCAAGGCCACCCAGGTGATGATGCCAAGAACGATGCTAAGGCTGGCGGCAACCGCGATGTTCGCGTTCAAGGTGAACTCGGTGTAGATCACCATCGGCAGCACGTCGATCCGGGTCGCCAGGGTGAAGGCAGTGCCGAACGCCCCCATGGCTGTCGCGAAGCAGATGGCGCCGGACGACACCAGGGCGGGGGCCAGGCCAGGGATGATAACGTCCCGCGTGACCCGCCAAGTTGAAGCGCCGAGGGACCGGGCTGCCTCCTCCACCCGCCGATCCAGCTTTTCCGCCGCCGCCATCACCGTGAGGATGACCCGCGGGATGGAGAAGTAGACGTAGGCGACGAACAGACCCGCCATGGAATACGCGAACACCAGCCGGTTGCCGGTCAGCGCTTGGGTCAGGTCGCCGATCAGACCCTGGCGACCCGCCAGCATGATGATCATGAAGCCGACCACCACGCCGGGGAAGGACAGCGGCAGGGTCAGCATCGCCACCACCAGCCGCTGGCCGAAGAAGCGGTTGCGGGTCAGGAACACTCCGACGACACCGCAGAGTGCCAGAGTGACCGCCGTCACTCCTGCCGACAGGACCATGGTCGCGACCAGGCTCTCCAGGTAGCGCGGGTGGGTAAGGACGACGGCATAGGTGGCGAGACCATCACGCCCCTCCCCCACCACCATGACCAGCCGCGCAAGCGGCAACAGAAAGAACGCACTGAAGACGATGACAGCGGGCAAGGCCAGGAGGATCAGAAACGGTGTGTCACGTCGGTCCATGATCGGGGCGCGAACGAATCAGCACGTCGGCGACCGCCGCAGCCGTCCGGCACCAGCCGTCTGGCCGCGGCATCGCCGACGGAGACCTTACCGCACCTCCGCGAGGTAGCGGGCCTGAAAAGCTTCCTGGACCTCGGCCATGCGGGAGAAGTCGACGGTCCTGACCCGGGCGTACTCACTCGCCGGCAGGAACTTGGCAGCAGCCTCTTCCGACATGGCGCCGGCCCGGACCGGCCGCAGGAAGGCGTTCGCCCACAGTGCCTGCCCCTGGTCGGACAGGACGAAATCCAGCACTCGCTTGCCATTTTCGGCGTTCTGCCCACCATGGACCAAGCTCATCACATAGGGCACCACCACCGAGCCTTCCGCCGGAATGACGAACGCGGCGTTGGCCATGTCCTGGTAGCGGGCGCGGTAGGCATTGAAGTCATAATCGATCAGGATCGGGATTTCCCCGGACAGCACCCGCGCATAGGAGGTCTGCTTGGGCACGATGGGGTGGTTCTTGGCAAGCTCCCGGAAGAACGTGATCGCCGGGCTGAAATCATCGAGGCTGCCGCCCATCGCCTCGTTGATGGCGACCGCACCAACGTAGCCGACGAAGGCGCTGGACGGGTCCAGATAGCCGACCATGCCGCGATACTCCGGCTTGAGCAGATCGGCCCAGCTTTGCGGCACCGGCAGGCCACCCAGCGCGTCGACATTGACGAACAGCCCCAGGGTGCCGGAATGGATCGTGAACCAGTAGCCATCGGGGTCCTTCAGTCCGTCCGGGATCTCGTCCCAGTGCGCCGGTCGGTAGGGCGCAACGACCCCGGCCTTCCGCGCGGCAATGCCGAAGCTCACACCGTAATAGGCGACATCGGCCACCGGGTTGTTCTTCTCGGCGATCAACTGCGACAGCGTCTGGCCGGAGTTCTTGTTGTCGTGCGGAACTCGTATTCCGGTGTGCTCCTCGATGGCCCGAAGTTGTGAGGCCCAATCCGCCCATTGCGGCGGGCAATTGTAGCAGATGGCGTAGCCGGAGGCGTGCACCACCGACGGCAGTACGGCCAATGCGGCAGCCACCACGATCGCCGACAGCAGCGTACTCAGACGCATGGAAGCTCTCCTTGCGGTTCACAAAGACCACCCCTCCGTACACCGGAAGGGCACGGCGCAGCTGCCGATTCGCCCGGGCATAGCCGGTAAGGCAGCAGAACGGTGTGGCTGACGGCAGCACCGGCAATGCTGTCCATCAGCAGACTGAAGCCTCGGGCCCCGATGTCCCGGCGCGGCTGGTCGATGGTGGTCAGGCGCGGCACCATCAGTGCGCCAACGGCGATGCCGTCGAAACCCACGACGGAGACGTCCTCGGGGACGCGAAGACCGAGGTCGCGCAGACTGCGGATCGCGGCGATGGCCAGCATGTCGTTGGAACAGACGAGCGCGCTCGGCGCATCGGTCGCAGCGAACAGCCCGGCAAGCCGGCTGGTCAGCGGCGCGACCTCGAAACTGATCTCGACCAGGGTGCGGTTGGGCAACCCCGCCGCATCCAGGGCAAGGTTGAACCCATCAAACCGCTGGCGCGACCGGTCTGAGGCGTGGAACGCCCCTGCCACCATGGCCAGCCGGCGATGGCCCAGGCCGATCAGATGCCGCACCATGTCCGCTATCGCCCGTCGATTGTCGACCGTCACCGCGGGCCTGCCCTCGCCTTCGGGCTGGTTGAACAGAAGGACGTAAGGCACCCCCTCCGCGTCCAACAGGTCGAGAAGTCCGCTGCTCCCGGCATCGGCGACGGTCAACAGCAGACCCTCCACCCGATGCGACAGCAGGGACTCGACAATCGCCTCCTCACTGGCGGCCTGGTAATCGGTCGAAGCGACGACCAGGGAGTACCCGACCTTCCGCGCCGCGTCCTCGATGCCCTGGAGCGTATCGGCAAACACCGGGTTGGCGAGCGACGGGATCATCACCCCGATGGTCCGCGAGGCGGCGGTCTTGAGTTGCCGACCGATCACATTGGGGCGGAAGCCGAGCTCGCGCATGGCGGCCCGGACGGAATCCGCCGCAGCAGGGCTCACGTGGGCACTGCGGTTGATCACCCGCGACACGGTTGCGACGGACACGCGGGCCCGTTCGGCAACTTGGCGGATGGTTGCGGGGCGTCTCATCACCACGTCCTTGACTCCTTGCAGCAAACCTTACCGCCGGACCGGTGACGGTTTGGTGACAGAACTGTAACCGTTTTCAGAAGTCGCCGGCGGCTTGGCGCGGGACATGTAAACGTTTTCAGAATTCGTCGGGGGTTCGGCGACAGGCATGTAAACGATTTCAGGATTCGCACGGGCGGTGGTTTGCCTCCCGCGCAACCGGCTTGCCATCGGCGCTTCGTGACGACGGACCGAATCGGTGCCGATCTGCCAACAACAACGTTTCGGGATTCGCGCACTGACCGGAACTCCTCCGCCCGGCCCGGATAACCACTTGGAGGCGCCCTGCCTCCCACGTATAAGCGCCAGCATACCATGCCGGTGAATTCGGTGAAGCATACCGGATTCGGGGTGTCGCTGAGTGAGAGCGCTTCGATGAACCTTCTGCTCAAGAATGGAACCTGCGTCACGCCCTCGGGCACCGCCGTTGCCGACATCGGCATCGTGGACGGCCGGATCGCGGCCATCGGTACCATCGGGACGGCCGCGGCCGAGGTGATCGACTGCCGTGGCCTGCACGTCCTGCCGGGCGTCATCGACAGCCAGGTGCATTTCCGCGAGCCCGGTCTGGAACACAAGGAAGACATCGCGACCGGGACCGCGGCGGCGGCCTTGGGCGGCGTCACCGCCGTGTTCGAGATGCCGAACACCCGGCCGGCGACGACGACGGCAGCGCTGTTGGCGGACAAGTGCCGGCGGGCCAAGGGGCGGGCTTGGGTCGACATGGCCTTTTTCGTCGGCGCCAGCGCCGAAAACGTCGTTGAGCTGGCCACACTGGAGCGGCTGCCCGGGTGTGCCGGGATCAAGCTGTTCATGGGCAGTTCCACCGGCGACCTGCTGGTCCCCGACGACGCGACCATTGCCCAAGTCCTCGCCAATGGTAACCGGCGGGTGGCCGTTCATGCCGAGGACGAACGCCGCCTCAAGGAACGCTATACCATCGTCGAAGGCGGGGCGGACGTGGGCATGCATCCGGAATGGCGCGATGTGGAGACGGCCCTGGCCGCGACGCGCCGCCTCCTGGCGCTGGCCCAAGCAACCCGACGCCGGGTGCACGTCCTGCACGTCACCACCGCCGAAGAGCTGCCGCTGCTGGCCGAACATCGAACCCTGGCAACGGTGGAGGTGACGCCGCAGCACCTCACCCTGGCCGCCCCCGAGTGCTACCGGGAACTGGACGGCTTTGCCCAGATGAACCCGCCCATCCGGGAGGGTCGCCATCGCGCCGCCTTATGGGCAGCGGTCGCCAACGGCCTGGTCGACTGCATCGGGTCCGACCATGCGCCGCATACCCGGGACGAGAAGAACCAGCCCTATCCCGGCAGCCCCTCCGGCATGCCGGGCGTGCAGACCCTGGTGCCGGTTCTGCTGAATCACGTGGCCGAGGGCCGCCTCAGCCTGGAGCGCTTCGTCGACCTGACCAGTACGGGACCGGCGCGGATCTTCGGTATTGCCGGCGCCGGGCGGATCGCTCTCGGCTATCCGGCCAACCTCACCGTGGTGGATCTGAAGCACCGCCGGATGATCACCCATCTCGCCATGGCCAGCCGGTGCGGCTGGACCCCGTTCGACGGCCTCACCGTCACCGGCTGGCCGGTGATGACCCTGGTCCGGGGCCGGATCGTGATGCGGGAGGGCGCCCTGCTCGGTGATCCTGCCGGCGAAGCGGTGCGCTTTCTCGAATGCCTGTGAACGGACCGGTGATCCGTCCGGGAGCGTTGTGATCCGACCTTTGACCGGTTGGAATTGATCACAGCCCCACCCCACTGCCTCCATTAAGGCCGTGTTCAGGTCTGCCCCGCCATTGTGACGGCGACAGCCGGCAACGCGAACGCTCCGAGCTCGGTCTGGAGCGGTCCGACAGCCGGCTGTGACCGGGATCACAAGCAGGCGGCACCTCACCCGGGTATACGAGTCACTCCTTCGAAGTAAGCTGGCGCTTCCGGAGACGGGAACGCTCACGGGAAGGCTCAAGAGCGCAAGCACCATGAGCACGCGTGACGTCGGATACAGTGGACGACCGGGGGCTGAAATGTCACCCCCGGCCGCGACAACCGCACTGGCGCAGGAACTGGTGGACAGGCTGGATCATGGCCTTGCCGTGTTCGATCAAGGACGACGGCTGGTCATGGCCAACCCGGCCTTTGCCAACCTCCTGGGACTGCCTCCGGCGCTGGCCCGCCCCGGTACATCGCTGGCCGACATGGTGGAAGCCCGATGGGACCGTTCCCCCGACGCCTGTTGCCGCTGCCTCGATGAGCTCGCATCAGGACTGCCCGATGGCACCGGCGTGCTGTCATGCCGAGAATGCCCGGGCGCACCCGAAGGACGCGCGCTGGAGTTGCGCCGCGTCGACCTTGCCGATGGTGTCGTGGCCGTCGTCATCACCGATGTGAGCCGACGCACGCACATCGAGCAGGCGCTGGAAACCAGCGAGGGCAACCTCGCCGCGGCACAGCGGATCGCCCACCTGGGAAGCTGGGATCTCGACGTCACCGCCAACGCCTTCACCTGGTCCGACGAGACATACCGAATCTTGGGGCAGGCTCGCGGTGATGCGGCCCCGGCTTACGACGACCTGATGGATACCGTCCATCCCGACGACCGCGACCGGGTTGCCGAGACCGTCTCCGGCGCCTTGTTCCGTCGGGGACGCTACCAGATCGAGCATCGCATCATCCGCCCCGATGGCACAGAGCGCCTCGTGCGCCAGCAAGGCGAGGTCGGGTTCGCCCCCGAGGGGTTCCCGGCACGGATGACCGGCACGATCCAGGACATCACCGACCTCAAGCAAGCGGAACAGCAGCTTCGCAAGCTGTCGGAGGCGGTGGAGCAAGGTGCCACCGCCATTGCCATCACCGATGGCGATGGCGTCATCGAGTACGTCAATCCCGCCTTTGCCGCCCTCACCGGCTTCGCGGCCGAAGAGGCCATCGGCAGGTCGTTGATCACGTTCAAATCGGCGACAACGGATCCGGCGCACTACCGGGCGCTGTGGCAGGACGTGATCTCGGGAGCGGTCTTTCGCGGCGTGTTCGAGAACCGGCGCAAGGACGGAAGCCTGTTCTGGGCGAGCACGGTGATGTCTCCGGTTCGGGCTGCCGACGGCACCGTCACCCATGTGGTCAGCATCGAGGATGACATCACCGAAAAGCGCCTCGCCGAGGAGCGGCTGCGCAACAGCGAGGAGCGGTTCCGTGGTCTGGTGGAAGGCTCGTTGCTGGGGATCGTGATCGACCGAGGGGGCAAGCCAGTGTTCGCCAATGCCCGCTTCGCCGAGATGTTCGGCTACGACTCCCCGGGCGACATCCTGGCGCTGGAAAGCCTGGACCTGCTTTATGCCGGGACCGATCAGGACATGGTTCGGCGCTACCGCCGGGCCCGCCAGGCCGGCCTCAACGCGCCGACGGAATACGAATACCGCGGGATCTGCCGCAACGGCACGCGGATCTGGGTGCGCACCCATGTGCGGCAGATCAGCTGGCATGGCCAGCCGGCGGTCCAATCCACCGTGGTGGACATCACGCTGCAGAAGGAGAATGCGGAAAGGCTGCATCGGCAGGCGAACTACGACCCGGTGACCCACCTTCCCAACCGCAACTTGGCGTTGGAGCGGCTGCATCGCGCCATCATCCATGCCCGACGCACCGGCCAGTCCCTGGCCGTTCTGTTCATCGATGTCGACGAGTTCAAACAGGTCAACGACAGCCTCGGTCACGTCACGGGTGATCGCGTGCTGTCGCAGATCGCCGCCAGACTGCGCGCGTCGGTGCGCGAGCAGGACACCGTGGCCCGGCTGGGTGGCGACGAGTTCGCCGTCATTCTGCCGGGCATCGGCGATCCCGCAAACGCCGAGGCGGTCGCCCGAAAGATCCTGCAAGCCTTCCACCGACCGCTGCTGGTGGAAGACCGGGAGATTTTCACGTCGACCAGCATCGGCTGCGCCATCTGGCCGGACGACGGCGCCGACTCCCAAGCGTTGCTGCACAGCGCCGACGCGGCCATGTACCGGGCCAAGGACGACGGACGCAACACCGTCACCTTCTTCACTAGCGAACTCAACCGCGAGGCGGTGGAACGCCAGCGGATGCGCCAGCACCTGGAGCGGGCCCTGATCAACAACGAACTGAGCGTCGCCTACCAGCCGGTCATGGACCTGGTCCTGGGCGCGGTCGCCGGTATGGAGGCCCTGCTTCGCTGGCGAAGCCCCACCCTTGGCGACGTTCCACCGTCCCGCTTCATCGATGTGGCCGAGACCACCGGCCTGATTGTCCCCCTCGGGCACTGGGTGGAAACCGCGGTTCTCCAGCACGTGAGGCTGTGGCAGTCGGAAGGGCTCGGCATGATCCCGGTTTCGCTCAATGTCACCCCCCGCCAGTTCCGGGAACCGTCGTTCGCCGACAAACTGTGCCGGGCGTTGAGCGCGGCGGACATTCCGGGCGCGATGGTCCAGCTTGACATCACCGAGAGCCTTTTGGTGGCGGACAGCCGACACACCAGGGACACCATGGATCGGTTGAAGCGGTTCGGCGTGCGCCTTGCCATCGACAATTTCGGAACTGGTGGCGCGACGCTGAGTCACCTGAGCCGCTTGCCGGTCGACGCCATCAAGATCGACGCAAGCCTGATCAAGGCCCTTCCCGGTGATTCCGGCAACGTGGCGCTGGTCCAGGCCATGATTGCCATGGCGCAGCGACTCAACATCAAGGTCATTGCCGAAGGCGTTGAACAGGAAGCGGAACTGCAGTTCCTGCGTCTGCACGGATGCAACCTGGCGCAAGGCTACTACTTCTCGCGTCCCCTCGATGTCGACGCCACCGTGTCATTCCTCAGCGCCCATCCGCGGAGTGCCGGTTGACCGTCATCGCGGCTTCTCCGCAACGAAAAGACACCCCCATACAGGGCAACGGCAACCAGTCGTTTACCCTGATAAGGTAGGGTCAGGCGTTCCCGCCACCGGCTCTCGACGCTGCTCCGGCGGGAGTTCCTCTTGCCCAGGGCCAAGCGAAACCATGACCGCGGTTCGCCTCCCACGACATCCGCTGCGCCCCTCCTGTCATCGGGGCACGCTGTTGCTGGTCGCGGTGGTGGCCATTATCGGCCTTGCCGCCGGCGGCTGCACCGGTCACGCGCTGCCGGATCGCTGGACCCCACTTGACGCGACATCGGCCCCACACGACGCCGATGCGGCGGAGGGCGGGGGCGCCCATACGTCCCATGGCATCAAGGCGTCGCCTACGCCCGTGACACTGCCGGTGCGCACAGCCGCGACCGGCAAGCCGATGCCTTCCGCCGAGCTGGCGGCCCGCGGCCGAACTCTCCTCGAGCAGGGCGAGCCGGCAGAGGCAGCCTCACATCTCCGGGAGGCGTTGCGCCGGGGTCCCGGCGACACCGCGGCACTGAACGCACTCGGGGTGAGCCTCGACCTGCTGGGTCGCCATCATGAGGCGGAGCGGGCCTACCGGGAAGGGATCGAGCGTGATCCGGCCAACGTGGCACTTCGCAACAATCTCGGCTTGTCGCTGGCGTTCGCAGGACGGCACGAGGACGCCATCCTGACCCTGGGCACCGCCGCGATCATCGCGATCGACGGCTCCCGCGTGCGCAGCAACCTGGCTTTGGTCTACGCGCTGGCCGGCGACATCGATCTGAGCCTGGCCGTCGCCGTGGAGGACCTGCCGGAGCGCGATGCCGCCAGCAACCTGAGCTTCTACCGGTCCTTGCAGGGCCAGGGCGGGATCGCGCTGGCACACGCGGTGTTCGAGGCCGGCACGCGCCGCGCACCCGCGGGTGCTCCCTATGCTGCCCGAGGCCCGCGGATCGAGAAACCGGTTGTCAATGTGACCCTGGCCTCGGCGAAGCCGTCCGTCTTGGGTACGGTTGTCCCGACCGAAGCTCCCGCCACCGACAAGCCGTCGACATTCCAGCCCGGCTTCAGCCCGATGAAGTCGGCGGGATTAAGCGCCGCTCGAGCCTCACCAAACAAGCCGCTGTTGCACAACGGAAAAGTCGTGCTCGGCCGCGTTGACATCCTGCCCGCGGGCCTGCGCGACGTCCAGGCAGCGACAGTCAAGCCGGCGCCCACCGACGCAATCCCCGCACCGATCTGGATCGAGACGGAGCCGGTGGCCTCGGCTGGACGCCAGGAAGCGCCGATCTCCGTCGGTGACGTCGGCGGATCAGCCGCTACTTGCGGCCGTAGCGGATATAATTGCTCCACGTCTGCTCGAGCCGGCGCAGGGCTTCCGCTGCCATCACCGCCTGGTCGTCGCTGGGGTGCTCCTGCTCCCAGTGGGCCCCCAGGCGCTGATCGAGATCACGCAGCTTTTCCAAGACGGTCAACGCCTTCTTGGTCAGGCGAATGGTCACCGACCGCTTGTCGTGCTGCGAGCGTTCGTGCTCCAGGTATCCCATGTCCTGCAGCTTCTTGACGTTGTAGGACACGTTGGAGCCTTGGTAGTAGCCGCGCTCCACCAGGTCTCGGATGGTCATCTCCTCCTCGCCGATGTTGGTAAGGAGAAGGGCTTGAACGCTGCTGATGTCGCGGACACCGAGACGCGTCAATTCCGTGCGCAGCACGTCGAGGAAACGCCGGTGAAGCCGTTCGATCAGCCGCTTCAGTTCCTGATAATCGTGGTTCACGGTTTTGGGCTTCCTTCAAGGCTGGATCGCGTTTGAGCGAGAATCGGTTGAGCACCCGGATTCTCACGCTATACAACATCAAAGGTGTTGCATTCGGGTTAAGCGAAGGCCCCGCCATGCCGTCTCAGGCCGGTTTTTTCAGCAGTCCGCAGTGGAGCGCCGTCGTCGCCGCGATGGTGGCGCTGACCTTGATCGTGAGTGCCTGCGCCTCTCCCGGCGCACCCGGTGCCGGGGTGGCGGTGGGTGAATATGGCCAGGTCCTGCGGCTGGCTGACGCCACTTACCGGGGCGGCGACTTGGCATCGGCGGCAACCTTCTACGAACGCGCGCATGCGCTCGAGCCGGAGCGGATCGAGCCGCTGATCGGGCTTGCCAACGTGGCGTCGGCCCTGGGCCACCATGCCGTCGCCGCCGATGCAATGCTTCGGGCAGTGCACGCCGAGCCCGACAACGCCGGCTTGCGCGCCGGCTACGCCCAGGCTCTGCTGCGCCAGGGGATGCCGGAATCGGCAGCCGCCCAGTTCGAGGAAGCAATCCGCCTCGATCCGACCGACGGCCGTCATCACAATGGTTTCGGGGTGGCCCTCGATCTGGCCGGACGGCACCAGATGGCGCAACAGGCGTATCGGGACGGCTTGGCCGTGCTGCCCGACCACCTCGGCCTCGCCAACAATCTGGCCCTGTCCGAAGCCTTGACCGGCCAGTTCGACCAGGCGCTGGGCCGGCTGGGCCGGCTTTCGGCCCAGGCACCGGCAGATCCGCGCCTCCGCCTCAACACCGCCCTGGTGTACGCGCTTGCCGGCCGCATCGACCAAGCGACGGCATTGACCGCACCGGGGCTGTCGCCCCAGGAGGTCGCGAGCAACCGCGCCTTCTTCCTGTCACTTCAGGACCTGAGTGGTCGGGCTTTGGCGGAAGCGGTGTTCCACGCTGATCTCGGCCGCGCCGCGCCGGTGCCCCGGCCCCCGACTACATCTGAGTCAACGCGTCCAGCACTCTGAGGATGCCGGGCCCGATCAGCACGATCAGCAGGGCCGGCATGATGAACAGGATCAGGGGCACCGTCAGCACCGCCGGCAGCTTCGCCGCCTTCTCCTCCGCCCGCATCATCCGCTCGTTGCGGTACTCCGCCGCCAGCACCCGGAGCGCGTGGGCGAGCGGCGTGCCATAGCGTTCGGTCTGGATCAGGGTGTTGATGAGGCTTCGCACCGGCTCGATCTGGCACCGTTGCGCCAGGTTGGTCAGGGCCTTGCGGCGATCCGGCAGGAACCCGAGCTCGATCGCGGTGAGCGCGAACTCCTCGGCAACCTCCGGCGCGGCGCGGGACATTTCGCGGGCGACCCGCTTCAGTGCCGCATCCAGCGACAAGCCGGCCTCGGCGCAGATCACCAGCAAGTCCATCGCGTCGGGAATGCCCTTGCGTACCGCCTGCTCACGCTTCTGGATGGTGTTGGTCAGGTAGATGCCGGGGGCATAGAAACCGGCCAGCACTCCTGCCATCGGTGCCAGGTTGACCACCAGCGGCGGCAGATCGAGGTTCGCCAAGCCATCGACCAGCAGGAATGAGCCCGCGCCGCCAACGAACGGCGCCACCAGCTTCGCCACCAGATAGGTGGTCAGCGCGTCCTTGGACCGATAGCCGGCGCGGGTCAGCAGTTCACCGGCCCGGCCCGCGGTGCTGCTCTTGAAGAGATTGAGACGCTTGGCGATGGTACGCGTCAAGCCCATCGCCGTGTCGGTACGATTTGTTCTCCGGGTGGGGGCCAGCAGCGATTTATGCAGCTCGGTCTGGCGGCGGTGCAGCCGGGCCGCCCGGGCCGACACCGGATCGCGCCAGAGCAGCGCGTTCCACACCGCGTAAACGGTGACCGCCGCGGCCAGAGCGGCCATGACGGTGATGGCGTCCTCCACCGCGATCCCGAACATGGCGAGCGCTTCCGCGATCATATCTCGAAGCGCACCATCTTCGCCATCACCACCACGCCGATGCCCATGCTGCCGAGGCCGACCCCGAGCATGATCACCCCCCGGGGGTCGCTGATCAGTTCGCCGGCGTAGGCCGGGTTCATCAGCGACACGATCAGGAACATGACAAACGGCAGGGAGCCCAGGATATAGGCGCTGGCCTTGGCCTCGCCGGTGAGCGCCTTGATCTTGAGCCGCATCTGCTTGCGGCGCCGGACGATGTCGGAGAGGTTGGCAAGGGTCTCCGCCAGATTGCCGCCGGTCTCCTGCTGGATCGACAGGCTGATGACGAAGAAATTGAACTCGGCGACATCCAGCCGCTTGGCGGTCTGCCACAGGACTTCATTCAGGTCGCGCCCGAACCGGACGCTTTCCATCACGTGGCGGAACTCGCTGCCGACCGGATCAGCCATCTCCCGCCCCACTGCAGCCATGGATTCCGTTACCGGCAAGCCAGATTTCAGGCCCCGAACGATCAGGTCGATGGCATCCGGAAACAATGCCAGGAACCGCTTGCGACGGCGGGCGCCAAGCATGCCGACAACGGCGTGGGGCAGCCCGATGCCGGCACCCAACCCGGCCAATACCGCCACCGCCACCGGCAGACCCCCGAGCACCCAGACCAGCAGCGCCACCACGGCACCGACCCCGACGTTGACGGAGAGGTAGGTACCAAGACTGATGGTGCGTCCGGTCCGCGCCAAGCGGTCGCGCAGCATCGACTGCCGGGGCAGATAGCGCCGGGCCAGCCCTTCCAGCCCCTTAAGCGCCGATGGATCCTCCAGGCGGATGCCGCGGGTGTCCGCGGTATCGGCAGCGCCAGGCCGATCCCGGCGGCCGGCCCGCAGCCGTGCCGCACGGCGCTCCAGCTTCCGGCGCGCGCCGTCGCCGGAAACGAGCACCATCGCCGCGGCTGCCACCAGCAGGCCGGCGATCAAAAGCACGAGAGTGCTGTCCGTCATGCCGGCAACGGCTCGGTCGGCCCGGTGACCGCCTCCATCAGTGCCCGATCCAATCCGTAGTACTGGGCACGGGGCAGGAAATGCGGACGGAGTCCGGAGGGCTTGAAGTGGCCGATCAGCCGGCCATTGGCATCCTCGCCGGAGTATTCGAAGGTGAACAGGTCCTGCGTAATCACCACCTCCCCCTCCATGCCGACGATCTCGGTCACGTGGGTGATGCGGCGTACCCCGTCGCGCATGCGGGCGATCTGAAGGATCAGATGGACCGCGCCGGCGATCTGCGCCCGCACCGCTTCCGTCGGCAGCTTGATGCCGGTCATCGCCACCATGTTTTCCAGCCGGGTCAGCGCCTCCCGGGGACGGTTGGCGTGAACGGTGCACATCGACCCGTCGTGGCCGGTGTTCATCGCCTGCAGCATGTCCAGCGCCTCGCCGGCACGGATCTCGCCGAGGATGATCCGGTCCGGCCGCATCCGGAGGGTGTTGCGGACCAGGTCCCGCTGGGTGATCTCCCCTTCCCCTTCCAGGTTGGCCGGGCGGGTTTCCAGCCGGACCACGTGCGGCTGCTGCAGCTGAAGCTCGGCGGCATCCTCGATGGTGACGATCCGCTCTCCGGGATCGATCATCTGTGACATGGCGTTGAGCAGGGTGGTCTTGCCAGAACCGGTGCCGCCGGAGATCAGGATATTCAGCCGGCAGCGACCGGCGATCATCAGCACCCGCGCCATCTCCGGCGACAGGTTGCCCTGCCGCGCCATCATCTCCAGGGTGATCTTCCGCTTGGAGAACTTGCGGATGGAGATGCTGGGGCCGTCGAGGGCCAGTGGCGCAATGATGATGTTCACCCGCGAGCCGTCGGCCAAGCGGGCATCCGCCAGCGGCACGCTCTCATCGACCCGGCGCCCTATCGCCGTGACGATGCGGGTGGCCACATGCATGACATGGGCGTCGTCACGGAACACCACATCGGTAAGTTCCAGCTTGCCGCGGCGTTCCACGTAGACCTGCTTGGCGCCGTTGACCATGATGTCGGTGACGCTGTCATCGGCCAGCAGCGTTTCCAGCGGACCGAGGCCAAGCATCTCGTCCAGCAGCAGGGTGACCAGCCGGCGCTGTTCGGCGTGGTTGAGCTGCAGCTTCTCTTCGACGAGCAACTCCGCGACCACCTCGGTGATCTGCGCTTCCAGCTCGGGTCGCGCCAGTTCCGCTGCCCTGGCCAGGTCGATGCGGTCCAGCAGCAGTGGCTGCACATGCTGACGCGCCTGGGAAACGATGTCGGCGGAGATGCCGGGGGACATGCCGTCCCGGCTGGCGGCGGGAGAAATCATCTGCGGCCGCAGCTCGGGGTACGAGGCCGGCATCGCCGCGGTCGGGTTTGACCCGGACGCTGCCAGTCCGGCCAGCGCAGGCGCAGAGTCCCCGGTGCCATCTTTGGCCGCACACGGGCCGGCAGCGGGAGCCGCATGTTCGCTGGCCGCCGGCGCGACGTTATGAGGCGGCGGCGGGACCGGCTTGACCGGAGCCGACGAACCGGCACCGCGCCGGCCGATCATCTCAGGACCCCCAGCGCATCAAGCGGACAAGTGAAGACGGGCGGGCGACCGCTTCGTCGGTTCCGGACAGCCGGACCGCCAAGTCTTTGAGCACCCGCGCCGTCCGGGACCGGGTGGCGACGCACACCAATGGCTTGCCCGCGGCCGTGCTGGCAACAGTGGGCTTGGCTTCGAACGGGATCACGCTGCTTACCTTGATCGTGCCATCCTGTTCGAACTCCTTTTGCGCGAGCTCGGCGCCTTTGATCTCGCCACATCGGTCCAGGACGACACTGAGTTCGGCTTCGGGCGCCAGGTGCTTCAGCATCTTGGCCAGCCGGATGGTGTCGCGCAGCCCGGCGAGCGACGGATCCGAAACCAGCACCAGCGAAGCAGGCGGCGTCAGTAACGACACCTGGGTGCGCGCGGCGTGGCGCGGCAGGTCGAACACGGTGATCTTGAAGTTGCGGCGGATGGTCTGCACCAGGACATGCAGGGCCTCGCGCAGGGTGTCGCGGTCGACGGTATGGTAGAATTCGAGGTCGTTCTCGGCCGCGAGCAGATAGAACAGGTCGCTGATCCGCACCATGACCCGTTCCAGGAACAGGTTGTCGATCCGGCCCGGGCTTTCCAGCGCAAGGCGAAAGCCGCGCCCCGGCTCCACGTCCAGTGCCAGGGCGCAGGTGCCGAAATAGAGGTCGAGATCGACCAGCGCGGTCTTCAGATTCAGGTCATGGGCAAGCAGCCATGCGGTATTGACCGCGACAGTCGTGGATCCAACCCCGCCACGGGCACCGATCACGGCCACCAGACGTCCCAGCGGCTCCCGAGACGCCTTGTCCTCCTTGTCGGCGCCCGCCGCACCCAGGGCAGTCAGCGCCGCGGCCAGCGTCTCGGACGCCACCGGCTTGACCAGGTAGTCGTCGACTCCGGCGGCGAGCAGCTTGCGGTACAGGTCGACGTCGTTGACCGTGCCGATGGCGATCAACGGCGTTTCCTGGTCGCACACGTCAGCGATCAGCTCGAGATCGGCCAGGGGATCGACGCTCCCCGACAGATCGATCAGAAGCCGTGCCGGCGTCGGCGAACTGGCCAGGCGCTTCACGGCCTCCGCCGGTGTCGCCGAAATCACATCAGCATCGGCCCACGCCAGCGCCGCAGTGACACGACGCACATGTGCCTCGGTCGCGGCATCGGCGACAAACGCGGCCAGCGGCTTGCGCCCGCCCGTTCCGGAACCAGTAGCAGCGGACATGGTTGTTACCGTCTCCAGCGACCGTTTTCACTGCGCCGATGGCAAGCTGTGCATATCGCTGGCGCTCTCGCCCATCAGCGGCCTGATCTCGTCGTCACGGTAGCGCTGGATCGCCCGGGCCTGATGCTCGCCGTCGGCCGGGGCGAGATCGCGGCCTCGGACCAAGTCCCGTGGATCGTGCAGCATCAGCCCGAAGTTGATGGCGGTGGCGCAGCCCCAGTTGGACGACGGCTGGTTGTTGTAGGTGGCCCGCGGGTTGCGGCTCCAGTTCGGGCAGGCCGGCAGGGTCACCAGGTAGCGGCGTACCGCCACCATCACCGATCCGGCCGGCAAGTCGCCCAGGGCCGGCACGGCGGCGGCCTCGACCGTGACCATCGGCGCGCCGGCACGTCGGAGCACTGCGGCCACCGCCTCCGCGCGCTGCCGCTGGGCCTGCCAAGTGTCTCGTGGGGCTGGAGCGCCGGGGGCAACAATGATGCTCTCGGCCGTGGCCGGTTGGACGCGGCCGATGAAGGTGTCGAGCCGTCCGTGCTCCGCCGCGGTCAGGCGATGGCTCGCCGGCGGGAAGCCGACGATGTGGCGGAGGGTGGTGAGTTCGACCTGCGGCTGCGGCTGCGGCTGCACCTTGGACCAGTCCTCGACCCGGTGACAGCCGGCCGACGGCAGAACCAACGCGAGGACCACGGCGACAGCGACGCCTCGGCCACGACAGTGATGGAACCATCCTCCCGGCATGGCGCGCATTCCCTTCAGTCCAGGATGAAGCCGGCGGGCCCGATCAGCCGGGTTCCGTCCGGCGCCACCACCGATGCCTGACCAGGCTCCGGCTGGCGTCGGTAGGTGCCGCCCAGCATCACCCGCTCCGCATCATGGGGTGGGGAGAAACCGTCGGTCGGTGCGGCAAAGGCGGTGGCGGTGGCCGGGCGTACCACGTAGGGGGTGATGATGATCACCAACTCGCTCTCGTTGCGGAGAAACCGGTCGGAGCGGAACAGCGCACCCAGGATCGGGATGTCACCCAGGCCGGGGAACTTCTTGACCGAGTGGGAGACGCTGTTGCGGAGCAGCCCGGCGATGGCGAAGCTCTGGCCGCTGCCCAGTTCCACCGTGGTCTCCGCCCGGCGCACGGTGAGCGAGGGCACGGACAGGACGGAACCGAACACCGGAATGCTGACCGCGCCCTCGGTGGAGAGCTCGCTCACCTCCGGGCGGACGCGGAGGCTGATCCGGCTTTCGCTCAGCAGCGTCGGGGTGAACGCCAGCGACACGCCGAACTTCTTGAACTCGATGGTGACTTGGCCATTGGACCCCGGCACCAGGATGGGAAATTCGCCGCCGGCGAGAAAGCTCGCGGTCTCGCCGGTCAGCGCGGTCAGGTTGGGCTCGGCCAGCACGCTGATCAGCCCTTCCTGGTCGAGCGCATCGATCAGCACGTTGACATCCCAGCTTCCGGCGCTGAAGGCCCCGCTCACCGCATCGGTGACGACATTGGCGGCGAACGGGTTGAACGTTCCGAGACCGAGCGTGAAACTGCCGACGCTGCCCAGCACGTCCCAGTTGAAGCCGAGCTGCTTCTGGATGTCGCGGGACACTTCGGCGACCCGGACCCGGAGGTTGACCTGGGACGGCGCCGTCACCGCCAGGCGATTGATCACCTCGCCCGCCTGGCGGTCGATGAAGTGGGAGGCGAGGCGACGGACATCCTCGGCGATCGCGGCATTGGGCACCTTTCCTTCCACCACGACTGCGCCGCCGACGCTGTTGAAGCCGAGGTCGACACCGGGATGCAGCCGGCGGACGGCATTGCTCAGGCGGGTCAGGTCGTGCACGACCTGGACCGGCATGCCGGCCAGCACTTGTTCGTCGCTGTCCACGGCATAGAGGGTGGTCTCCCCGGCCTGCCTGCCGATCAGATAGACGAGGGTCGGCGACTTCACCTGGATGTCGCAGATCTCGGGCTCCGCCACGAACACCGTCGCCGCCGGCCGGTCGAGCCGGATCAGCGCGCCCTTGTTGACCTGCAGCACCACCGCCGGACCGTTGGCCGGCACCACCTGGGCACCGCCGGGCGGCGCCGGCGTGGACCAGCCTTGCACCGGTGCCAGCAGCACACCCGCCAGCACCAGCGCCGGTATCCCGATCCCCAGTACCCGCGCCGCCGCTGCCCGTCCCTTCGTGAAAACCATTCTGGCCTTCATTCCGCCTCGCCTTCGATCAGAAACTGACGGTTTCCGCGTTGCTGCCCCTCAGCACGGTCACTTGGGCAGCCCGCCTGCCCGGCATCGGCATCGCCAGCGGGTCGCCCAGCATGTAGTAGACGTCGTAATCCATGGTGTAGCTCCGCCCGCCACCGGCACCGTCATCGTCGCCGCGGCTACCTTCGGCGCTCTCGGCCTCCGCCCCGTCCTCAACCCGCGCGAGGCTGCGCAGGCTCAGGGACAAGCTGCCGAGGCTCAGCGCCAGGGCCACCTTCTCCGCCTGCTTCGGCGTCACCTCCAGGGTCGCGGTCTTGGCCAGCCGGGCGGACCCGTCCTCGTGGTCCACCCGCTGGTCGATGGCGAGGACGCGTACCGCCTCGAGCAGGGTTTCACTGAAGTTCCGATTCTGGGCACCGCCGCTTTCCGAATCGTTAACCGTGTGGCGGAAGGTCAGCAGGACATCGACCACGTCGCCGGGAAAGACGAAGCCGGCAATGCCGGTGGTGGCATCCACCGGCACCGCCACCGCCCGCGAGCCGGGTTCCAGCACCGCGGCAAGGAAGCCGCGCTCCCCGGGTTGCACCACCCGGCCGGCGGTGATCGGCTCGCCCCGGTTGATCCGGCTGCGGGCAACCGCGCCCTCGACATCGGCCATGGACGCCGGGTCACGGACGATGAAGCCGGCGGCCACCGCCTCCTTCGGCCAGCGCTGCCAGCTCAGGTGGTCGCTGCGGATGAAGCTGCCGGTGGCGATGTCCTCGGCCGCCACCAGCACCTCGGCCATGGCGACCGCCGGTGCCGGCGCCTGCTCGACGGCAGGCGGTGGGAGCGCCGCCTGCTGGTCGGCGAGCCAGCCCCGGGCGACCATGGCGGTGAGCCCGGCGGCACCGAGGGCCAGCAGCACAAGAACGATTGTTCTGAGAGACATCCGAGGTGTCCTGCAGTCAATGGGTGAACAGATGCGGGGCGATGATGACGACCGCGCCGGTGGCAATGGCGACGCCATAGGGGATGCGGCCGCCCAGCACCCGGTCGCGGATGTCGGCGGCCCCGGCCCACTCGCTCAGGCCGGCGACGACGAAGCGGAGGCGGGTGGCCATCACCACCGCCAGGGCGCCGCCGGCTAATGTCGTCACCACCAGGAACGGGAGGATGAGGGTCGGACCGGCCCAGAGGGCGAGGCCCGCCATCAGTTTGACGTCGCCGCCGCCCATCCAGCGGAGCACGAACAGCCCCGTGCCGACGGCGAACACCCCGGCGGCGACGGCAATGGCGAGGCCGGCATCGGCGAGCCAGCCGGTCCCGGCGGCGGGCGCGGTGGCCAGGGCGTGTATCGGCCACAGCACCGCGATCAGGGCGGAGATGCGGTTGGGGATGCGCAGGTCATCGACGTCGGCCAAGGCGGCCAGGATGACCAGCCCCAGCCAGGCGGTCACGATGAAGCCGGTGAGGGCGGTCATGGATGCTCAGCTTTGCATCGCGAGTGCTTCCCGGTCATCGCGCGCCGTCTCCC
>REES01000007.1 GCA_007694935.1 Rhodospirillales bacterium | reverse complement strand
TTTGAGCGCTATCTGGCCGGAACGGGCTGTCGAAAAGCGGTGGTCACATAATCAGTGCAAAGCGCCGTTTGAGTGATGCTGATCATGTGACGGGTCATGTGACCGTGCTACGGCTGCTGCAGCGGCCTGATTGCCGTGTCTCCTGAACGAACGTTTGTTGTGCACCATGCTCCTCGGTTACATGCGCGTCTCCAAGGCTGACGGCTCGCAGGTGCTCGATCTGCAACGGGATGCGCTCCTCGCGGCAGGGGTCACGTCCGGCTGCCTGTACCAGGACCTGACCTCCGGCCGGCACGACGAGAAGTGGGACCTGTTTGAAGGCCGTGATCCCCTGGCCCTCGGTGAGGCCGTGCCGGTGGAGATCGCGGACTGCCGAAACCTCCTCTTTACCCCGTCGGTTACGAACACGCCGCAAGCCGTGCGCGCGGCGGCGCTACCCGCCAGCTACGCCATTCAATGGGACACGATCTCGCCACGGGGCCAAGCATGGCCGGTCGAGCGCACAACTCGGCTCAAATGGGCGCCAAGCGCACCCAAACATGGCTGGAAGACGGCCTCAGGGCAGGACTGTGGCGCTTCAAGGCTTGGAGATGGTTGTCTATGAAGCGGCGGGGCGCTAAAGTAACCTGTGGGGGAGCCATGTAGTATTCTTGATGGGGGCACGATGATGTGTCTACGGGTCGGCCGCGGCATGGCGATCGCGGCCTTTCTTGTCGGGGTCGGGGCGGCGCCTGCCGGTGCGATTGCGATCGTTCCGACCAACGATGCGTTCGGCCTTGCCAACACGCTGTTCCTCGATCTGCCGGGGCTCACGGTGAACAATGCGTCGCTCAGTTCCGCCGCCCAGGACATCCGATCGGCGAGCTTCCAGGCAGGGACCTACACCAACCTGACCGGAACCTACGGGCTGCCGCTGTCCGGGATTGCCCTCAGCACCGGCAACGTCACTGACTATGCAACCGGGCCGAACACGGATGTGGGTTTCTCCACCGACTTCGGGGTGCCGGCAAGCGACGCCCAGAATGCGCTCCTGACACCGATTACCGGCCAACTGGACCACTTCGACGTGGTGCAGTTCGATATCGAGTTCTTCGCCGGCCCCAATGCCACCCGGGTGATCTTCTTCGCCACCTTCGGATCCGAGGAATGGCCCGCCTACGTCGGCACCGACTTCAATGACGGCGTGGGCCTTTTTGTCAACGGCGTGAACGTGGCGGGGGTGCTGCCGACCGGGGGTGTTGCCGGCGATCCGCTGCTGCCGGTCAACATCGGCCATCCGGACATGTCGCCGATCACCGGTACCGAGATCAATGCGGTTCTCGCCCCCAACGGCAACCCGGTGCTCCGCTTCGACGTGCCGATCAATCCGGCGGAAATGAACTCGTTTCGCATCATCCTGGCCGATGCGGGTGACTCCTCCCTGGATACCACGGTGTATCTCAGCAGTTTCTTTTCACCGAACGGCATCGGCAATGGCTTGGGCGGGTCGGAGTTCGATCCGGTTCTGCCCGCCAACCCGGCGGATCCAGTGACAGGCACCTGGGACATTCAGATCCCGGACGTGCCGGCGGGCACCACGGTCTGGATCGATCCGCTGATCACGGTGGGGTTCGAGTACGCGGTGCTCGGCGGTCCGGAGTTCCTGACGGTGACCGCGCCGTCGCTTGCGACCATCCCGGATCTCGACGGCTACTTCATCACCGTCGGGGCCGCGACGGCGCCGCTTGGGCCGGGCGCGACCCTGAACTTCCTGGAGACCTTCGGCCTCACGCCGATCCTGTTCATTCTGAGCGGCATCGATCCGAAGCTCGGATTGGATCCGGATGATCCCGATGCCTTCCCCATCGGCATCAGCCTGACCGCCGACTCGTCCGGGACCACCATCCTGGTGACGCCGTCGGTGGTGCCGCTGCCCCCCGCTTTCGCGCTTTACCTCGGCGCCCTCGCGTTTCTCGGCGCTCTCGCGTATCGGCGCCAAAGATCGGTGTGATTAAGCCGGCACCGCCGGCCGCCGCCGCCAATTTGACCGGGGCGTGCTGACAGCACGCCCGGCCCGTGTTCCAAAGCCTCAACCCGGAGGTGCCCATGCCCCGTCGCAGTCTATCGCGGATCGGTTCCGCGGCATTCGTGGCCGCCGGCCTCGGCCTTGCCGGGCTGCCCGCCTTGTCGGCCGATGCCGACGGCAACTTCGCCATCAAGGGTGCGGGCGTGCAGACCTGCAGCAAGTTTCTGGCCGACTGGGACGCGGCCGGCCAAAACATGGCGCTGTATGCCGGATGGATCGAGGGTTACGCCACCGGCCTCAATCAGCACACGGAAAACACCTACGATCTGATTCCCTGGCAAACCACCGACACCTTGCTGGGGATGATGCGGTTATACTGTGGCGAGGAGCATGGCGAAACCCGCTTCATCGATCGGTTCGTTGCGCTGATGCGGGACTTGGCTCCGCTCCGGCTTGCCGCCCGGTCCGATGTGGGCGCCATCCGACACGGCGATCGCGCCATGATCATCTACCATGACGTTCTCCGTGCCGTCGAAGGACGACTGAATCAGGAGGGGTTCCCGGTCAGCGCCGGCGATGACGTCTACACTCGCGACACCGCGCTGGCGCTGGAGGCGTTCCAGCAGCAGCGCGGGCTCGCCGTCACCGGCCTGCCGGACCAGCGCACGCTGCTTGAACTGTTCCTCAACCCCGGGAACGACGCTGACGGCGCCGGGTCGACGGATTGAGGCCCAATGGCGATGGCGACCATCGCGCAGACGGCCGACACGCTGCGGTCCTTCACCGTGGCCGAGTGTCAGGACGGAGCCGTGTACGGACTTTGA
>REES01000051.1 GCA_007694935.1 Rhodospirillales bacterium | reverse complement strand
ACAAGACCCGTCACCTACAAAATGTTGATCGCACCGGAAGCAACGGGATGAGCCTTTTCATGACAACTCCACCCAGTCGTAACACAATATCAATACATACTTACTGAACCAGCATAAGCAGGCAGCGAAGATTGATGCTGCAGGCTCATCTGGCTTTGCGCCACATGACACACGTATCGGCACAGACGAGCGCGAACCGTCCGCTTTCTTTGAGTCAACGGGAACACTTTTCGGAAAAAAACTTGACGTTTTCCCGCACCCTCTGCACTCAAATGCTATTCAACCAACAACGCCGATTTGACAAGACCCGCACCCTTGCGCGGATCTGGCTTTTTTTGGTGCCTCCCTGCAACTTTTTGTTGGTACATATTTCTCTTATGTATAACAATACACTAATTCGCCGAGCGACTCAATGTCCAATCAAGAGTGGGCGTATTACCCTGATCCCGTTGACCCGATCGGCCGTCGCCGCCTATGGTCGCCGGTGTCCGCAGATCGACCCCGACCGAGGGAGCGCCGCGATGGCTGACCGACCCTTCAATGTGCTGTTTCTCTGCACCGGCAATTCGGCGCGCAGCGTTCTGGCCGAATCCATCCTCAACCGTCTCGGCGACGGGCGGTTCGTCGCCTTCAGCGCCGGCAGCCAGCCGACCGGGCGGGTCAACCCCTTCGCCCTCGAGCTGCTGGAACGGGAGGGCTACCCCACTGCCAACCTTCGCTCCAAGAGCTGGGACGCATTCAGCGGTCCGGACGCGCCGACGATCGATTTCATCTTCACCGTCTGCGACAGCGCCGCCAGCGAGGTCTGCCCGATCTGGCCGGGGCACCCCACCACGGCACACTGGGGAATAGCCGATCCGGCGGCGGTGGACGGCTCCGACGACGACAAGCGGCAGGCCTTCCTCGACGCCACACAGCGGTTGAGCCGGCGGATCGAGCGGTTCCTGGCCTTGCCACTGAACACGCTGGATGCCGAGACGCTCAGGGCCCGCCTGCGGGCGATCGGTGACATCGACGATGTTGCCGAAGAAACCGGTGGCGCCGCGGCTTGATCCCCTCCCCGGCCATCGATCCGAAGGCCGTCACTCCCAGTCACGAAAGGTCTCTGGCCATGGTCAGGGTCTATGCCATCGATGGCGTCATTCCGGTCGTCGACCCCGAGGCTTTCGTCCATCCGACGGCGGTGCTGATCGGCGACGTCATCGTCGGGCCGGGCTGCTACATCGGACCCTGCGCGTCCCTGCGCGGCGATATCGGCCGGATCGTGATCGGGGCCGGCGCCAACGTCCAGGACAACTGCCTGATGCACTGCTTTCCGGACGCGGATTGCATCGTCGAAGAGTGGGGACACATCGGTCATGGCGCCATCCTGCACGGCGCTACGGTGCGCCGTCACGCGCTGGTGGGCATGAACGCGGTGTTGATGGATGGCTCGGTGATCGGCGAGGCGGCATTCGTCGCCGCCCTCTCCTTTGTGTCTGCCGGCTTCGAGGTTCCGGCACGCACCCTGGTCGCCGGCGTACCCGCCACCGTGAAGCGGCCGCTTACCGACGCGGAGATTGCCTGGAAGCGCCGGGGCACCGAGGAGTACCAGCGCATCGCCAAGCGGAGCCTCGCCACCATGACCGAGACCGAGGCGCTGACGGCGGTGGAGGCGGACCGCCCGCGCTTTTCCGTGACGCCGCACCAGCCGCTGCACAAGATGCGCGGACGCTGAACCGGACGGACGGAGGCCGGAGCCGCCGCCGGTGCCGGCAGCGGCTCAATGCGACGGGCCGAGAGTGCCGGTGTCTGCCGTCTCGATAGCGGCGATCGCCGCCGCGTAATCGGGGTCCAGCCGCCACCGCGCCACCGCCTTGAGCGCCTCCTCGGGGGAGACGGCATCGAACACGCCAAGCGCCCGTTGCGTCTCGGCGCGAACGTCGGTGGGCCGCGGCTTCGCTGCGCGGCTGAGGGTCAGGATCCGAAACACCGTGGGCCGGTCCAGTCCCGCCGCTCGGCACGCCACGGCCAAGCCGTGTCCACCGGATTCGAACAGGAACCGCCTCACCAGACCGGGCTTCAGCCTGAGGGCTTGCGCCAGCATGCCGACGAACAGGCTGATCTCCCCTTGGGCGATGGCCCGCACCAGCAGCTGAGGATCGACCTCGCCGTGCGGGGCCAGCTCCTCGGCCAGGGCCTCCACCCCGGTGGAGCCGGGCGGCGCGGCCGCTTCGGATATCTGCTCGTAGGCGGCCGCCTCCAGGAGCGAATCTACGGTCTCATCGTCGAGCCCGAAGCGGTCGATGATGTGGCTGCGCAGCGCAGCTGAAACCCAGAGGAACATCCGCTTGGCGAGAGCGGGCTCGAGTTCGCGACGATGCAGCAGCGGCTTCTGGTACGAATCGTAGCGCTGTGACTCCTCCACCAGGAACGCCATCGTCCGCCGGGAGATGTGTGCGCCGGTATTGCGCAGCAGGGCCTCGATCACGTTCTCGTTGCGGGTTTCGGCGAGGGCAGCGCTGACCTGCTCGCTGACCTCATAGCGCCTGGCGACGGCGAGCTGATGCTCCATGGCCCGCGCTCGCACCACCTCGATCAGGTCCTGGTCCTCCAGGACTCGGCTCCGGCTCAGCACCGGGTAGGCCACCTCCGGCCGGTCGTTGGCGAGAAACCGAATCAGCTCCCGCGGCGCATCCGGCATGTCGGCGAGCTTGGCGCTCAGCGTCTCGCATACCGTAGCCTCCAGGTCGGCGACGATGCGGTGCAGGATGTCGAACATCAGCGTCCGCTCCCGCTCGGACAGGGTCGCGTCCTCTTCTCCGAACAACGCCGAGATGGTCTCGGCGATAGCCCGACGACCTTCCGGACTGCGGCTGCGGGCGAGATCGAGCAGTTGCAAGCGGGCGATCGTGGTCATGGCGGCTGACACGTCCCGAGGCCGGCCCCGGCGGGCGTTGACACTCTCCACAACCCCAAGCATAACCAGGGCAGGATTTACGCATGTTTAACGTGCAACACCTGGCTCGCCGCAGAACCGCCCTCCAGCAACCGAGGTGTGCCGGACGATGTCCCAGTTGACAGCCGCATGGACGGCCCGGCCCGAATCACATAGGAAAGCCGTATTGTGCCGTCGCCGCTGCCGACCACGGCCATGCACGGACTTGGCGGCCGGCGACCACCGGAACAGGAAGGGGATGATGAGCGACAAGGACTACCAACAGATCGTGCGCGACCTGACCGGGGTCATGCGCGACATGCACAAGGGCATTCCCGGCACGATGCAGGGGTTCGCCAAGCTGGCCGATACCGCCAAGGCCGCGGGGGCGCTGGACGCCAAGACCAAAGAGCTGATGGCGGTCGCCATCTCCATCGCGCTGCGCTGTGACGGATGCATCGGCTTTCACGTACGGGGCGCGGTCAAGCTGGGCGCCACGCGGGCGGAGATGCTGGACACCATTGCTGTCGCCATCATGATGAACGGTGGACCCGGCACGGTGTATGGCGCCTACGCGCTGGAGGCGTACGATCAATTCGCCGGCGAGACGTCCACCTGAACCATCAAGACGGCGGACGGGCAAGAGGCCAGGATGAGCAAACCCCCGGAAGGAGGGGCTTCCGGGGGTGCTCGTCGGGTCGATGACGGTTCCTGGGCGGGTCTACTCCCGGGCGACCCCGAACAGCTGCAACAGCCAGATGAACATGGTGACGAAGCTGCCGTACAGCAGGAAGGCGCCGAAGATGGCCTTCTTGTGGGTCACATCCCCGACGTCACCTTCGAAGTACCAGCTCTTGATCTGCTGGGTCTCGAACGCCGTCAGGCCAGCAAAAATGATCGGAACGATGATCGACAACAGCAGGTGCAGCCCGCTCGACTGCATGAAGATGTTCACCACCACGGCAACCAGAAGTCCGATCGTGGCCATGATCAGGAAGCGGCCCATGGCGGTCAGGTCGCGCTTGGTGGTGTAGCCGTAGAGGCTCATCCCGGCGAACGCCGCGGCCGTGATGAAGAACACCCGGGCGATGCTGTCCTGGGTGTACATGAAGAAGAAGGGCGCCACCAGGGCACCCCACAGCGCGGCGTAGACCCAGAAGCAGAGCTGGGCGACACCGACGCTTTGGCTCGTCATGATTCTTGGGGCGAAGAAGCCGAGGCCGAGGATGCCGCCGAACAGCACCCAGATCATCGGTCCGCCGACGATCGCCTGCATCACCGGCGGGTTCATGGCGATCAGCATGGCGACGACGCCGGTGAAGGCCACCCCGAGTGCCATGTAATTGTAAACCTGCAGCATGTACTTCCGCAGGCCGACATCAATCATTGCGGCCTCAGCCTGCGACCGCGTCATGGTGTCGGTGCGCAACTGGAACCGTCTGTCAGGTCCTAGGGCCATTTTGAACCTCACTCCCGGACGGGTTGAACCTGCGGCTAATATGGCACAGTGCGAAATCCAATCAAGCCAGTTCGGCTACGCTATCATCCCCTCGGCATCATGGCTGGCCACGTGCCATCAGTCATTGCGAAGCAGCGGTGCGGCCTTCCGGCCGAGGGCCTGCCACGTGCCGACAAAGCCGGCTACCACCGTGGCGGAGACGGCGAGGAGAACGATCGCCGCGGCCGTCCCGGGCAGGAACACCCAGGGGCTTCCCATCACCAGCACCGTGACCGCCCAGGCCGCAGCGCCGCCGATGACGGCAGCGACGACACCGGTCACCAACCCCAGCAGGCCGTATTCCGCGAAGTACAGGCGGGCGATGCGCGGGCGGGTGGCGCCGAGCACCTTGAACACCACGGCATCGTAAGTCCGCCGCTGGCGATCGGCCGCCATTGCCCCCAACAAAACCAGCAACCCCGCCGCCAGGGTCACCGCACCGGCGGCCCGCACCCCGGAGCCGATGGCCCCGACCAGGCGGTTGACCGCTTCCAAAGCCTCCCGCACCCGCACCCCGGTGACGTTGGGAAACGCGGCCGCCACCTTGCGGTCGAGTTCGGCCTCGCTCTCCGGCGAAGCGAACACGGCGGCGATGTGGGTCATCGGCGCGCCGGCCAGGGCGCCCGGCGACAGCACCAGGACAAAATCAAACGGCACCGACTGCCAGTCGATGGCGCGAAGCGAGGCGATGGTGACCTCGATGTTGCGGCCGAGAACGTTGACCGTCAGGGTATCGCCGACACCGACACCGAACCCCTCAGCAATCCCCGCATCGAACGAGACCAGCGGCGGTCCGGCGTAGTCCGGCGGCCACCAGGAACCCGCCACCAGCCGCGCGTTCGCCGGTGGCACCGCTGCGGTGGTGACGCCGCGGTCACCGCGGAGCGCCCAGGCCGCTTCCGGGGCCACCTCCGCTTCCGCCGCCGGCACCCCGTTGACCCGGGTGATCCGCCCGCGCAGCGACGGCACCCGCTCCACCCGCTCGACCCCGTCGACCGACAGCACCGCCCGATCGAATGCCGACGCCTGGGCCTCCTGGATATCGATGAAGAACCAGGCCGGGGCACTGTCGGGCAGGCGGTCCCGAATCTGTGCGCGGATGGAGCCTTCGATCAGTCCGATCGCCACCAGCGCCGCCACCCCGATGCCGAGGGACACCACCACCGCCGGGGTTGGTGCCGACGGCCGGTGCAGGTTGGCCACGGCCAGCCGCCAGGTGGCGGCACCGACCGGTGGCAACCGCCTGGCTACGGCCGTTATCAAGGCGGCGCTGGCCCGGAGCAACAGCAGCGAAGCGACCGCGCCGGCCACGAAGGCCGCGGCAAATCGGGGCTCCGCGGCGGTCGCCACCGTCAGCGCCGCCAGCGCCCCGGCCGCCAGGGTGACCGCCAGGAGGTCGCGCCCCCGGGGCCGCGCCAACACCGGCGCGACCGCCGACCGGAACAGGTTGGCCGCCGGCACCTGCCGCGCCCGCGCCAACGGCCAGAGCGCGAACGCCACCGCCGTCAACAGCCCGAACAGGGCGGCGAGGGCCAGCGGCGCCCCGTAGATGCCCACTTGTGCCCGGAGCGGCAGCACCCCTTCCAAGGCGATCAGACCGATGACGGGCAGCAGCGCTCCGAGGACGAGGCCGGCCCCGATCCCCAGGACCGCCAACAACAGCACCTGAAGCAGATACATCCGGAACACCAGCCGCGCCGGCGCCCCGAGGCATTTCAGGGTGGCAATGGTTGCGGTGCGGCTGTCGAGATGGGCGCGGACGCCGTTGGCGATGCCAAGGCCGCCCACCAGCAGCGCGCTGAGGCCGACGAAGGTCAGGAACAGGCTCATCCGCTGGACGAATCGCTCGACCCCAGGGGCAGCACCGGATACGTCGCGAATCCGGATACCGGCATCGGGCAGCATAGACGCCAACGCGCCACCCCATCGCGTCACATCGGTCCCCGGCGGCAGCACGGCGCGGGTGTGAAAGCGCACCAGGCTGCCGGGCTGGATCAGGCCGGTATCCGGCAGGGCGTCTGCGGAGATCATCAGCCTTGGCCCGAAGCCGGCGACGCTGGCAACCCGGTCCGGTTCGCGCTCGATCACCGCGCGCACCTGCAACGTCGACTCGCCGACCCGGATGCGTTCGCCCAAATCAATGCCGAGACGGTCCAGCACCCCTGCTTCGGCGACCGCGCCCCAAGTCCCGTCGTGGTGTGCCAAGGCATCGGCGAGCGGCATGTCCGGGCGAAGCCGAACTTGGCCCACCAGCGGATAGGCCCCATCAACCGCCTTCAGTTCCACCAGCGCCCGGATCACGTCGCCGGCCACCGGGCGGGCCATTGCCCGCATCTCCACCACGTCCGACGTGTCAACGGCGCGCTCGGCGATCAGCCGTCGCTGATCCGCCGACAGCGGCTCATGAATCCGGCTGATGTCCACGTCGCCACCAAGGAGTTCCCGGGCATCGGCGCGAAGCCCGGCCACCACCGCGCTGTCAACCGAGCCAACCGCGGCAATGGCGGCGACGCCGATCATCAGGCAGGCGAGGAGGATGCGAAAGCGGCCGAGCCCGTCACGGAGATCGCGGCGCGCCAGCCGCCAAGCCAGCGCCGGTGCGGCGCGGTTCACCGCTCTGTCACCCCGCGAACAACGCTTGTGGACGACCCGGCTCGGGCCTCGCGTCGTCGTCGGCAATGCGACCGTCGGCCATGCGTACGATACGCCGGCAACGGCTGGCCAGCGCGGTCTCGTGAGTCACCAGGATGAGGGTGGTTCCGTGTTCGTGGTGCATCCGGAACAAGACGTCTATCACCGCTTCGCCGGTGGCCTGATCGAGATTGCCGGTGGGCTCGTCCGCCAGCAGCAGTGCCGGTTCGACCACGAACGCCCGAGCGAGGGCGACACGCTGCTGCTCGCCCCCGGAGAGCTGGGACGGATAGTGGTCCAACCGGTGGCCGAGGCCCACCGCCTCCAACTGCGACCGGGCCCGGCCGAAGGCGTCGCGACGCCCGGCGAACTCGAGCGGCAGGGCCACGTTCTCCAGCGCAGTCATGGTCGGCACCAGGTGAAAGCTCTGGAACACGATACCGATATGACGGCCGCGAAAGCTTGCCAGCGCGTCTTCGTCCAGTCCGGTCAGCGTGGTGTCGGCGACGCGGATGTGGCCGGCGGTAGCCCGCTCCAGCCCGGCAATCAGCATCAGCAGGGACGTCTTGCCCGACCCCGAAGGACCGATCAGGCCGACGGCCTCCCCGGCATCGACGCGAAGGTCAATGCCTCGAAGAATATTGACCTCGCCGGCGGTACTCGTCAGCCTTAGATGGACATCATCGACGATAACGGCGGCGCCGCGCTGTGGCGACCTTTCGCGAAGCTGGGTTCTTGATGGTTCACTCACCCTCCACTCCTTGCCGTCCGGCCCATCCCCGATATGGAGGGAGGGGTTGGGTTGTCAACGCGATGGCCACGCTGCTGCGAAGCGCGGCAATAGGGCTGATGCTCGGTCTGCTCGGCCTGCCGGCGGCAGCCGCGGCCGGGGAAGCCGCGGTGCGCATCCTCGCACTGGGCGACAGCCTGGTCGCCGGCTACGGCCTGGCAGCCGATCAGGCCCTTCCGGCCCAGCTCCAGCGCGCCCTCAGGGATGAGAGCTTCGACGTTGCCGTGATCGATGCCGGGGTGTCCGGCGATACCACCGCAGGCGGCCTCGCCCGCCTGGAGTGGGCGCTCGGCAGCGTCGAGGGGAGTGGGCCCGAGGCGGCCATCGTCGCCCTCGGCGCCAACGACGGACTGCGCGGGCTCGATCCGGATCAAACCTTCGACAATCTGGACGCGATCCTGAGTGTGCTGGACCGTCGCGGCATCCCGGTGCTGCTGGCCGGCATGTTGGCGCCACCCAACCTGGGCCGCGACTACGGTGACGCGTTCGAGGCGGTGTTCCGGCGACTCGCCGAGCGCCATGACGTAATTCTATATCCGTTCCTGCTTGATGGCGTCGCGGCCCGACCGGAGCTCAACCAGGCCGACGGCATCCATCCCAATGCCGCCGGCGTTGCGGTCATGGTCGAGCGCATGCGGCCATCGGTTCGGGCGCTGCTGGAGCGGGTTCCGGGCCAGAAAGCGGCAGATCATGCCCGTGGTGTCCGATGACCGAGGATCACAAGCACACCGCCGATCCGGTCTCCTCCGGCAAGACAGCGGCAGCAAGCCGGCCCTTCCGGATCGCTCATGCCGCGGCCGACGACTGGGCGCACGCGGCCCAGGCCTGCGCCGACCAGCTCGGACCGCTGGAGGGGGAGTGCAATCTCGGCTTCCTCTACGCGTCCGACCAGTTTGCCGGGGATCTGGCGAAGATCGTCAACTACCTGAAGCAGCACACCGGGCTCACCACCTGGATCGGTACGGTCGGCACCGGGATCTCGGCGGGAGACTGCGAATACACCGACAGGACGGCGCTGGCGGTGATGGCAGCATCTTTTGCCGATGGCAGCTTCCGGGTGTTCCCGGCGATCAGCCGTGACCCCACGCAGCTCTCGGCCGCCAACCGGGCCTGGATCACGTCCGTTTCGCCCGGCTTCGGGATCGTCCACGGCGATCCCGGCAACCCGGAAACGCCCCGGCTGGTCAGTGAGTTGGCACGGCACACCGCGGGGTTCCTGGTGGGTGGGCTCACCTCGTCGCGCGGCGCCTGCCATCAGTTGGCCGGCCGGGTGACCGGCGGCGGTGTGTCCGGCGTGCTGTTCGCGCCTTCGGTGGCGGTGCAGACCGGGTTGAGCCAGGGCTGCACACCGGTCGGGCCGAGCCATCTGATTTCCGACTGCGTCGAGAACGTCCTGATCGGGCTGGATGGCCGGCGCGCGCTGGACGTTTTCAAGGAGGACGTCGGCGAACTGCTGGCCCGGGACCTCAGCCGGGTGGCGGGTTACATCCATGCGGCACTGCCGCTGCCTGGCTGCGATACCGGCGACTACATGGTCCGCAACCTGATGGCAATCGACCCGGTGCACGGCTGGCTCGCCATCGGCGAGCGGGTGGCACCCGGCGACCGGGTGGTGTTCGTGCGCCGGGACCCGCTGGCGGCGCGGGACGATCTCCGCGCGATGCTGGGCAACCTCAGGGGCCGCCTCGGCGAATCGTCCCGGGGCGGCATCTACTTCTCCTGCGTGGCCCGTGGCGCCAACATGTTCGGCGCTCCCGGGGTGGAGCTGGCAATCCTGCGGGAGGTCCTGGGCGACCTGCCGGTGATCGGGGTTTCCTGTGCCGGCGAGATTTCCAACGGCCGGCTGTACGGATATACCGGCGTCCTCGCGGTCTTCGGTTGACGCCCGGTCCGACGCTCCTAAAGTCAGGTTGCCATGCAGTATCGCGCTCTCGGCAGCACCGGCATGCAGGTCAGCCGGATCTGCCTCGGCACCATGACCTTCGGTGAGCAGAACACCGAGTCGGAGGCCTTCCGCCAACTGGACATCGCTTTGGATGCCGGGGTGAACTTCGTCGACGCGGCGGAAATGTATCCGATTCCGCCGCGGCAGCAGACAGCGGGTCGCACCGAGGAGATCATCGGCGCCTGGCTCCGCCGCAGCGGTAAGCGGGACCGCATCGTCCTCGCCACCAAGATCACCGGCCCCGGCGCGCTGGTCCGCCACGTGCGCGGCGGCGATCTCGGCTACCGGCGGGCGCAGATCGGCGCCGCCCTGGCTGGAAGCCTCCGCCGCCTCGGCACCGACACCATCGATCTCTATCAACTCCATTGGCCGGAGCGGCAGACCAACTGCTTCGGCCGGCGCGGCTACCAGGATGACGGGACCGACACCTTCACCCCGCTGGACGAGGTGCTGGAGGTCCTGGCCGAGCACGTGCGGGCCGGCACCATCCGCGCGATCGGCATCTCCAACGAGACCGCATGGGGCGCGATGGCGTTCCTCCGGCTGGCCGATGGATCGGGCCTGCCGCGGGTCGCCGCCATCCAGAACCCCTACAGCCTGCTCAATCGGCTGTTCGAGGTGGGGCTGGCGGAGGTCGCGATCCGGGAACGCTGCGGCCTGCTGGCCTATTCACCACTGGCCTTCGGCACCCTCAGCGGCAAGTACCTGGACGGGATGCAGCCGCCCGGTGCCCGGCTCACCCTGTTCCCGACCTATACCCGCTACATCGGGCCGAACGCCGCCCGGGCGACCGCGGCCTATGTCGACGTCGCCCGCCGGTTCGGCCTGGACCCGGCGCAGATGGCCCTGGCCTTCGTGCTGTCCCGGCCGTTCCTCACCAGCGCGATCATCGGGGCGACCACGGAAGCGCAACTCCGGAGCAACCTGACCGCGGAGGACCTTGCCCTGGCGCCGGAGGTAGTGGATGCGATCGAGGCGATCCATGAAGGCAATCCCAACCCCGCTCCCTGATCGGCCCGCCGGCAGGTCCGCCGACCGCGTCACCGCCGGGACCCCCCATTGCCGCCAAGGAGGTGCGTCATGTTCCGACTGTTCGTTGCCCTGCCCCTCCCCGACGACGTGCGCGCGCACCTGGCCAGCCTGTGTTCCGGCCTTCCCGGTGCCCGCTGGGTGGCGCCGGAAGCGATGCATGTCACGCTGCGGTTCATCGGCGAGGTGGGCGGCGCCGAAGCCGAGGACGTGCACGAGGTCCTCGGCCGGATCCAGGCGCCGGCGTTCCGCTTGACCCTGTCCGGGCTGGGCTGTTTCGAGTCCGGGCGCAAGGTGCATACCTTGTGGGTCGGCGTCGAGCGGGAGCCACACCTTCTGCACCTTCAGGAAAAGATCGAATCCGCGGTGGTGCGCACCGGGCTCGAGCCGGAGCGGCGCAAGTTCAAGGCGCATGTCACCCTGGCGCGCTTCCGCAATGGCGACAGCCCGCGCATCGGCAGCTTCATCGAGCGCAACAACCGGCTCGCCCTGTCGCCGTTCGTGGCGGACCGTTTCACCTTGTACCGGAGCTTTCTCGGCCGCCAGGGGCCCCATTACGAGGCGCTGGCCGACTATCCGCTGGAGACTACACCCGCCGCTGCCGAGCCGTGATGGTGGCTTCGGGCATGTGAACCCACGCGTCGCCGAGACCGCTGACGGTTGAGGGGGGTGCCCGACCGCGCGCGTGGCCATGATCGGGGTTGATTATTCCGAGGGAGTTTCGTTCGTGTTGTGACATGATCGCGGCCATGAATGACACTGCGCCCCCCCGGATCGAGAGCCTGAAGGTCGAGAACTACCGCGCCCTTCGCACTATTCAGTTTGATCGGCTCACGCCGCTCACGGTGCTGCTGGGCGCGAATGGCAGCGGCAAATCAACCGTTTTCGACGTGTTCGCGTTCCTGGCTGAATGCTTCGAAGCTTGCAACATGTCCGTCCATCGCATCGAAGCCCTCCTCCAGGGCTCCGTTCTAAACCGGACAGATCACGTGTTACTTACCCCGGCCATATTTTCCGTGTTATCGACAAAACCGCGACGAACTGCTTGACCTCAGACCGAATTTACCTACAATGACCGTCGATTGAAGTCCAGGTGGGAGATTTCGGGCAAAGCTTGCTTTGTTCTAAAGGCCTGTCGGCACATCGGGGAGGGAGGGGCGTCGACCATGAAGCGAATGATTGTTGGGGCGCTGGAGAAGTTCAGTATCGCCCTCGTCGGGGTACTGTTCCTGGTCGGGCTCATCGCCGGCTATCAAGCAGGTGGCGTGGGTGGCGCCATCGTCGGCTTGGTTTTCGCGTTCCTTATTGCAGTCCTGTTTTTCGGGATCCTGTTCATTCAGTTGGAAATGAACGAGAGCCTGCGCGCCATCCGCAACGCGCTGGAGAAACCGCAGAAATATCCCTGAGATCTTTGGGGGCAGAGGCTGCCGTGCGCCACGATGGCCGCCAGGGACGAGAGGAAAGCGGCGGATCGCTCGCCGATTGTAAGCCCGTAGCCCGTAGGTCGAATTGAAGCGAAGCGCAATCCGAGGCATCTACTTGTCCCTGCGCGACGCCATCCTACGAGCCACGAGCAGTCCAGGCAGTCCACGGTAGGGTCCTGCGCGGGCGCCGCGGCGCCCGTCACTTCAGGACGTTGACTTTGTCGCTCTTGCGGAGCTCGGCGCGCAGCGCGGTCGCATAGACGCAGCAGGCTTCGGGATCGTACGCCGCGGCTGCGAGGTACCCGCCCACCGACATGTGTGGATACAGGCGTCCGTCCGGGTCACGGGTGAGCGGAGAGCCGGGCTGCCAGGCGTTCGATGGCGTCGTCATCCCATTCGGGGACGTCGAGCACCGCCCGCCACACGTCGAGGTAGTGCCCGGGCGCATACACATGGCCATAGCCCACCGGGGCGGCCATCGACACGGGCATGTCGGCGATGAGCTGCAGGAAGGTCACCACCGGATACCAGCGCAGATCAGGCGATACATCGGGTCCGCGCGGCGGCTCGAGCCATTCCGGCCGACGATAGAACATCCGCGACTCGAAGAAGGTGATCGGATCGGAGGCATACTGCAGATAGACGATCCGCATCGGCCCCCAATCGGCCTCCCTCTCTGCCAAACCATGCTGATTGGCGAAACGGATGACGGAACCGTCGCGGAACCGCGGCAACCAGGCTGGCGACTCGGGCTCGCGCCCCAGCGTCGCAGAACGCCATGTGGGCGTGGCAAAAGGCGGGCCGCTCCAGACCGCGCCATCCAGCGGGTCCCCGATCACATCGAACAGGTCGAACGACAGGTCGGAGTTCAACGCTCCCAGGCTGAGCCCGTGCAGGTAAAGCCTGGGGCGCGCATCCTCGGGCAGGCCGGTCCAATGGCCATACACCCGGTCGAACAGGACTTGCGCCGTTTCGGCGCCGTATCCCGGCTCGGTCAGCAGGGCAAGCCAGCTGGACAGGTAGGAATACTGGACCGCGACCGTGGCCACATCACCGCCGAGGAGGTGTTCGACCGGCGCAATCGCCGCCCGGTCAATCATGCCGGTGCCCGTTGGCGTGGCCAGAATCAGGACCGAACGCGCGAACGCCCCGACGCGCTTGAGTTCCGCCAAAGCGAGATCGGCGCGCGCCTCCACCGTGTCGGCGGCGTTGAGCCCGACGTAGACCCGGAGTGGTGCTATCGCCGCGTTGCCCGTCGTCGCACTCAGCGTCTCCGCCGATGGCGTTTCGGCAATGAACCGCCGGCCCATGCGGCCCAGATCCCGCCAGGAGACGAGCGAGGCCGGGCTTCCGGTCTGGAGCGGGTCGGTTGGCTGCTGGATGGCGTCGTCGAGGACGGCATCCAGCTGCTGGTAGAAAGAATCCGCCATTCGCAGGCCGAGCCGGAAGATCACGCCGTCGACGACCGACCAGAACGCCAGCACAGCGACGACAAGGCCCAGCACGTGCGACACCCGGCGCGGGATGTGACGCCTGATGCTGCGCGTGGCCACGTCGGAGGTCAGCATGAAAAGCCGCGCCAGGATCAGCAGCACGGCGAACACCGCCGCAGCCACCAGCGCCACCTGGATGCGATGCGCACCGTCCGTCGGGGCCATGCCCATCAGGTCACGAACCGAATCCTGCCAAGCCCCCATGCGCCACAGGAAGTAGGCGGCGACCGCCACACAGAACAGCGAGGCGACAATCCGCACCAGCGTATTCGCCCACCCATGCAAAACCGGCAGTTCCAGGTACTGCCACAGCCAGCGCGCCCAAGAACCGATCGCGTAACCGGCCGCGAAGGCCACGCCGGAGACCACACCCTGAATCAGCGGTGGGCGCGGCAGCAGGCTCGGGCTCAGCGATACCGCGAACAGCAGCGTACCCAGAAGCAGCCCCACCGTGCAGAAGGACCGCCCAAGATGGTGCGTCAGTTTCGATACCATGGATCGCTCGATGATCAGGGGGAGCGGCGAAGGGCGTTGAAAGGCAGGGTGCCCCGGAGAGACGGCACAAGCAAGCAAACCGTATCAACGCTGGTTCAGCGATCCGGACCCCGGCGATCTGCGCCGAACGAAGGAACCCGCCTGCCAAGGCGGGGTTGCAGGGAGGCGCTGCCCCGATCCGGCTGTGGATGAAGGCGCTGGCCTGGAGGCGGATCGGGGCATCGGCCCCTGGTGGCGGCGAAGTTGTGGCGCTCTTTTCGAACGCAATCATCCTGGCCGATAGGGTTCATGGTTGAAGGTGACCTCCGGCAACTTCCGGCATCTCAATGGAAATCCCGTGAGGTGACGTCGAAGCGGGCCTCGTCGGCGCGATCGGGGCGGGCGTCGCGGGCGAGAGTGCCCAGCAGCGGGCTCAGGTCCCACAGCTTTTCAGCGACAACGTGGATCACCGTATCCTGGCGTTGCAGCCGACCTGAGACCCCGATCATGGTGCCCCCCAGCACCACCCGGCGGAAGCGTTCGAACACGTCCGGCCAGATTACCAGGTTGGCGTGCCCGGTCTCATCCTCCAGGGTGATGAACACCACGCCGTTGGCGCTGCCCGGG
>REES01000121.1 GCA_007694935.1 Rhodospirillales bacterium | reverse complement strand
GGCCGGCCGCCGGCGGGCAAGTGTAACGAATCCTGACACCTGGTTCGGCGCCAACGCCGGAGCCGATCGCGCCACCGCCCGGAATGCCCGGAAAAAATCATCCCCTGTCAGGGGGTTGCGAGGACCGCGCCGGGCCGGGCGCGGGCCGCGCCGGGGTGTCAGTTTTTTTTACACCGGAGTCAGAATTTTTTACACTTCTGGCGCCGCGGGGCCCCGGCGGCGCCGGCCGGCGGGCCGCCGGAGCGAAAATAATTCAAGATTTTTCGCTTGCTTTCCGCGGGATGCCCGTTATTCCCGACAATAGTGTGTCGGGACGCACGTGTGCCCGGCCCAGTTGCGCTGACTTGCCCGGGCCTGTTCCGGGCACTCACGCCTTGACTTTCCCGGCCCCTCCCCGTGACCTGCCCGCGCCTGTCCCGGGCATCCACGCCTCGCCGCCTCGTCGGCAGGGGCGGGCGAGGTGCTCCAGGAGCCCCTCTCCCCCAAAGGGGGAGAGGTTGGGTGAGGGGGGGAACCATGACTCCCGTCGGCGCGAGGCGACGCCCGAAACTCTCCCCTCTCCCTAGGTGTCGTCAGGTGTGGTGGATGTCGGTGTGTCCAGCGAGTAGCCGACGCTGCGGATGGTGCGGATCAGGTTGGTTTCTCCGTGGCCGTTGAGGGCGCGCCGGAGCCGGGCGATGTGCACGTCCACGGTGCGGTCGTCGATGGCGGTGCCCGCCGGCCACACCGCCCGAACGATCTCCCTTCGGCTGAAGCCGCGGCGCGGCTGCCGCAGGAACAGCTGCAGCAGGCGGAACTCGGTGGGCCCGAGGGCGACCTCCCGTCCCGCCCGGAACACCCGATAGGCGGCCGGATGCATCACCACATCGGCAAAGACCAGGGTCTCCTCCCTGGCCTTCGCACCCGCTGCATCAGGCGATCCCGTCGTCGATCGTGGCATGCCCGCGGCCCCATCCCACGAACGTCACATGTCCGGCGCGCGTCCTCACTCTTTCGATGCCGGCTGGCTGGTGGTCGCCCGCGGCTCGACGGCGACGCCGGTCACCATGAACCGCACCTCCTCGGCAATGTTGGTGCAGTGGTCGCCAATGCGCTCCAGGCTCTTGGCGACGAACAAGAGCTGGGTGCCGATGTTGATGGAGCCCTTGCCGTCCTGCATTTCCGACAGGATGTGGTGGAACAGGTCGTCGTGGAGCTCGTCCAGCTTCTCGTCGGCCACCCACACCTCCCGCGCCTTGTCGATGTCGGCCCGCTGGTACGCGTCCAGCACGTTGGTCAGCAACTCGAGCACGCTGTCGGTGAGGCGCTGGGTCATCTGGTCCAGCGCCGCCCCCATGCGCCCGTCGGTGGTCAGCGACCGCTTGGCGATATTCTTCGCGTGATCGCCGATGCGCTCCAGGTTGGAGGCGATCCGCTCGGCCGCGAGGATATGGCGCAGGTCGATGGCCATGGGCTGATAGCGGGCGACGATCTTGACCACCTCGCCGTGGATGCGAAACTCCAGCGCATCGATGCCGGCATCGGCATCGATCGCCAGCCGGGCGGCTTCCGGCTTCGACTGCATCAGCGCCTCCACCGCTGCGCGGCACTGGTCGACCACCATCCGGCCCAGTTCCCGCACCAGTGCGGCGAGCTCATCCAGCTCGCGATCGAACGACTTCAGGGTGTGTTGGGTGGTCACGATGTCCCGCTCCTGGCAAGGGTGGCCGACAAGTGCAAATCCAAAAACGTGGGCGGCATCGTCAGCCGAACCGTCCGGTCACGTAGTCCTGGGTGCGCTGCTGCTTGGGGTTGGTGAAGATCAGCTGCGTGTCGTCGTATTCGATCAGCTCGCCCAGGTACATGAACGCGGTGTAGTCGGAGACGCGCGCCGCCTGCTGCATGTTGTGGGTGACGATGACGATGGTGTACTCGGAGGTGAGCTCGTCGATCAGTTCCTCGATGCGGGCGGTGGCGATGGGATCGAGGGCGGAGCACGGCTCGTCCAGCAGCAACACCTCCGGCTCGATGGCCACGGCGCGGGCGATCACCAGGCGCTGCTGCTGCCCGCCGGAGAGCGAGAACGCGGGTTCGTTGAGCCGGTCCTTGACCTCGTCCCACAGGGCGGCGCGCTTGAGCGAGCGTTCGACCACCTCGTTCAGCACGGCGCGGTTGTTCACCCCCTGCAGACGGAGGCCGTAGGCGACGTTCTCGTAGATCGTCTTGGGAAACGGGTTCGGCTTCTGGAACACCATACCGACCCGCCGGCGCAACTCCGGCACGTCGATGCCCTTGTCGTAAATGTTGGCACCGTCGAGCAGGATCTGCCCCTCGATCCGGCAGCTGTCCACCAGGTCGTTCATGCGGTTGAAGCAGCGGAGCAGGGTCGACTTGCCACAGCCGCTCGGGCCGATGCAGGCGGTGACCCGCTTGGCCGGTACCATCATGGTGATGTTTTTGAGGGCGGCGTCCTTGCCATAGTAAAGGTCTAGGTTCTTGACCTCGAAGCACGGCGTCTCCCGCGACAGGCTGCGGACGGTGTCACCCGGGCGCCGCTTGTTCATGGTGCTGGGGTCGATGGCGTGGGTCGAAACGTCGGCATTCATGGCTCTGATCCCGTCTTGTATCCCGTTGCTGTCCCGAGGACCGCAGCGCAACTGCGTGTAATCAAGCGCCCGATCGGGTCTTTCCCCTATTCCGCCACGGCCTTGGCCTTTTCCCGCAGCCGGTTGCGGATGGCGATGGCGGTCAGGTTGAGGACGATAATGATGAACACCAGCATCAGCGCGGTGGCGTACACCAGCGGGCGGGCGGCTTCGACGTTGGGGCTCTGGAAGCCCACGTCATAGATGTGGAAGCCCAGGTGCATGAACTTCCGCTCCAGGTGCAGGAATGGGAAGTTGCCGTCCACCGGAAGGTTGGGCGCGAGCTTGACGACGCCCACCAGCATCAGCGGCGCCACCTCGCCGGCGGCACGCGCCACCGCCAGGATCAGGCCGGTCATCATCGCCGGGGCCGCCATCGGCACGATCACCCGCCACAGCGTCTCAGCCTTGGTGGCCCCGAGGGCCAGGCTGCCCTCCCGCACCGACCGCGGGATGCGGGTGAGCCCTTCCTCGGTCGCCACGATCACCACCGGGAGCGTCAGCAGTGCCAAAGTGAGCGACGCCCACATCAAGCCCGGCGTGCCGAAGGTCGGTGCCGGCAGGCGTTCAGGATAGAACAGGTCGTCGATGGAACCGCCGACCCAGTAGACGAAGAAGCCGAGACCGAACACCCCGAACACGATGGACGGCACGCCCGCCAGGTTGTTGACGGAGATGCGGATGGTCTGGACGAACGGACCCTGCTTGGCATACTCCCGCAGGTAGATGGCGGCCAGCACGCCCAGCGGGGTGACCACCACCGACATCAGCAGCACCATCATCACCGTGCCGAAGATCGCCGGGAAGATGCCGCCTTCCGTGTTGGCCTCACGCGGGAAGCCGCCGACGAACTCCCCGAACTTGTCGAAGTAGTGTCCCAGCTTCTCGAAGAAGCTCATGGTGTTGGGGCGGGCGGCGCGGACCACATTGGCGATGGGGATGGTGACCTCCCGGCCGTCCATGCTCTCGGCCACCAGGAAGTCGCGGGCGATCCGTTCATACAGTTCGGCCCGTTCGGCCTCGAGGACGGCGTACTGCTGATCAAGCTCCGCGCGCCGTTCGCGCAAGCGTTCGAACGCCGCCGGATCCGTCTCTCCCCGGGCACGCAGGCTGCGCTCGTCCAGACGGATGCGTTCCATCTGCGTATTGATCGCGCCGATGTCGAACCGCTCGATGCGGTGGATCTGCCGGCGCAGGTCTCCGGCGCGCGCCACCCGCGGGAACAGTTCCTCCCACGCCGCTTCGCCCTCGCCGACCACCTGGTCGCCTTCCTTCACCCGCAGCAGGTAGCCGTAGAAGTTGCCCCACTCGGTGCGTTCCAGCACCAGAGCATCATCGGGGAACTGCCATTCGTCCATCAGGTCGCCGACGAACCAGGCGAAATCCCGGCCCGTCAGGTCGCGGTTGCCGAGCTGGATCAGGTAGCGGGTGACCAGTTCCTGATCTTCCGGGAAATCGATCCCCATCGCCGCCACCACCGCCACGGGCACGACCTCGGTGTTGCGGAGCTCGCCCAGCACCCGTTCTTCGGTGCCGTCCGTGTGGTGGACGGTGGTCTCCAGGATCGGCGACGGCCAGAAGTGGCTGAGGCCGCGAACCGCGATCAGGGCGATCAGGCCGAACACCATGATCAGGCTGATGGCGGCGGCACCGGCATTGAGCCAGATCCAGGGAGCGCCGCTCTTGAACCAGTCTCTCATCGCACAATCATTCCCAGGTTGTCGCCCGTTGCCGTCAAAGGTGCGTCAGAGCGACGCATATTTCTTGCGGAGCCGCTGTCGGACAATCTCCGCCGCCGTGTTCAAGAAGAAAGTGAGGACGAACAGCACCAGGGCCGAGAGGAACAGGATTCGGTAATGCGTTCCGCCGAACTCGGCCTCCGGCAGTTCGACGGCGATGTTGGCCGACAGGGTGCGCATCCCTTCGAAGATGTTGAAGTTGACGATGGGGCTGTTGCCCGTGGCCATCAGCACGATCATCGTCTCCCCCACCGCGCGGCCAAGGCCGATCATCACGGCCGAGAAGATGCCGGGACTGGCCGTCAGCAGCACCACCCGGGTCACCGTCTGCCAAGTGGTGGCCCCCAGCGCCAGGGAGCCCTGGGTCAGGTGCCTCGGCACGTTGAAGATGGCATCCTCGGCGATGGAGAAGATGGTGGGGATGACCGCGAAGCCCATGGCCACGCCGACCACCAGGGCGTTGCGCTGGTCATAGGTGATGCCCTGATCGGTCAGCCACTGGCGCATGTCGCCGTTGAAGAACCAGATCTCGAGGTGTGGGCTCATCTCCACGCAGAACCAGCCGGTGAGGATGATGAACGGAACCAGCACCGCCGCTTCCCAGCCGTCGGGGATCGCCTTGCGCACGCCCCGCGGCAGCTTGGCCCAGATGAACGACACCACCAGCATGGTCAGCGGCATCAGGATCAGCACCGAGAACACCGCCGGCAGGTGGCGTTCCACGAACGGCGCGAACCAAAGGCCGGCGAGGAAGCCCAGGATCACGGTCGGCAGGGCTTCCATGATCTCGATGGTGGGCTTGGTCATGCCGCGCATGCGCGGGGTCATGAAGTAGGCGGAGTAGATCGCCCCCATGATCGCGAGCGGCATGGCGAACAGCATGGCATAGAACGCCGCCTTGATGGTGCCTAAGGTCATCGGGACCAGGCTGAACTTGGGCTCGAACTCATCGGTGGCGGAGGACGACTGCCAGACGTACTCGGGCTGGCTGCGGCCCTCGTACCACACCTTCTGCCAGAGCGCGCGGAACGACACCTGCGGGTGCGGGTTGTCAACTTCGTAATAATGCAACAGGTCATCGGCATCGAGAGCGAACAGCCCGTCGTTGCGGGGCGCAAGAATCGCGTGGGAAATTGGCCGCTCATTGACAACGTTCTGCATCATCAGCGAGCGGCTTGAGGTCGCGAATTTCAGCGCGACATTCCCTTTCGCATCGGCGGTTATGAAGCCCTTGCGGGAGTACTCGGGATTGATGCTGGTGACCGCAGCGGGATGGGGATCGAAGTCCCGGATCCGGGTCAGGTGGCGCACGTTCTGGTCGTCCCGGACCAGGAACCACTGGGTCACCGAGCCGTCGGAGCCGCCGACGATGATGGAGACGGTGCCGAGCAGGTAGCTCAGCGCCGACACTTCGAAGCCGTCCGGCAGAACCTGCCTGCTGTCGACGGGCCGGGCGCGGGCCGGCGCACTGACGTCGTAATAGGTCAGCCGGCCCTCGGCATCGCCCACCAGCAGATCCCGAAGGTCGATGCTCAACAGCAATCGGGTGATCCCGGCATCGAGCGAAGGCAGTTCGACCGTGTCGACGTCAAGGGTGGTGCGACCGGTCATGAAGTCCCGCCGGGCGGTGAACTGAGAGAGCAGCAGGCGGCCGTCATCGGTCGCGGCCGCCATGGCGAAACCGCGAACGCCCTCCTGGATGGCCACCTCGATCAGGCGGCGCCCTTCCGGATCGACCGGCAGCGGCTCTTCCCCCAGCGGAAACTCGATCTTGGGCGTCACCAGGCGCACGCCGTCGGGGTAGGTCAGGCTGTAGGCGTCTCGCACCGCCAGCGCCCGTCCATCCGACAGACCGAGCACACTGAGACGCGTGCGCGGCTCACCATGGCCGAATGCCGTGACCTCAACCCCGTCGGGGATGGCGAGGCGCCCCTCGAGAATCGGCAGGCCGGTGGCGGGGCGGAAGAAGACATAGCTGCCGTCCTTCGCCAGAGCGAAGGCGACTTCGCGATACCGCTCCATCGAGACGTGCACGATGCGCGCGTCCTCCGGCAGCGGTGGCCGGTATTCCGACGCCCGTTCGATCGATGCCGGAAGGAACATCGGCACGATTTCCGAAAACAGGTAGACAAAGATCAGGCCCAGGGCGACGATGACGCTGACGCCGCCGGCCCAAACCACGTTACGGGAGGTCCCGTCTTTGAAGCCGCGCCAGCGGCGCAGCCGTTCCCGCTGCTTTGCTTTCGGCAGAAGGGATTTGATGTTGCTTCCTGCCTGGGGAGTGACTTCTGTACCGATTTCGTTCATTCCAACTCTACCCTCAGGCTCGGATCGTGCCGCGCGGCCGACCAAGCGGAGCGATCACCGTTTGCGAGTCACGCGATGACCATGACAGTGCGCGATCATTCATGCCTCAGTCGAAGCCGCCCCCGAAAGAGAAATGGAAGCAGCTCCGCCGGCTTCTGCCTCTCGATCAGGCCTGTAGCCGGCGGAACCTTTCGCTGAGTCTGCGTTCAGAAAACCAAGTCTAGGCTTTCCCGACGCGATCGTTACATACCCATCGCTTGGCGCATCTCGCTGGCGGCCGACTCCGGCATCGGGATGTAGCCGTCGCGCACCACCACCTCCTGCCCCTGCTTGGACAGCACCATGCGGAAGAACTCCCGCTCCAGCGGCGGCAGGCCATCATTGGGATGCGCATTGGCGTAGACGTAGAGGAAGCGCGCCAACGGGTAGTTACCGGAGACCGCGCCCTCGGCGTCGGCATTGGCGAACGGGGCACCCTCCTCGCGAGCCAGCGGCACGGCGCGAACGCCCGAGGTGATGTAGCCGATGCCGGAATAGCCGATGCCATTGATGGACTCGGCGACGCCCTGCACCACCGAGGCGGAACCCGGCTGCTCGTTGATGGCGTCCTTGAAGTCGCCGTCACACAGGGCGAACTGGCGGAAGTACCCGTAGGTGCCGGACACGGCATTGCGCGAATACAAGGTGAAGTCGCGGTTTTCCCACGGCCCGGTCAGCCCGAGCTGTCCCCAGCGGGTGATGTCTTCCGGATAGCCGCAGCGCCGCGTGACCGAGAACACCGCATCCACCTGCGGGATGGTCATCCCCTCGATGGGGTTGTCCCGGTGCACGTAGACAGCGATGGTGTCGATGGCCACCCGCACCTGGGTCGGCGGGTAGCCGTGCCGCTCCTCGAACGCCTGGATCTCGCCCTCGCGCATGGCGCGGCTCATCGGCCCGAAGTTGGCGGTGCCCTCCGTCAAGGCCGGCGGCGCCGTCGAGCTGCCCGCACCCTGTATCTGGATGTTGACGTTGGGGTAGAAGCCCTGGAACGCCTCGGCCCACAGCGTCATCAGGTTGTTGAGCGTGTCCGAACCAATGCTGGTGAGGTTGCCCGAGATGCCGGAAACCGGTTCGTAGGTGGGGAGGTCCGGGTCGACCTGGGCCTGGGCCATCGCCATGGACGGCGCGATGGCGACGGCCGCAGCCGCCAAAATGCTCTTCCTGATCATGTCTCAGCTCCGATTGTCCTGAAGCGTCCTGCCGGGTGCTGCACCGGCCTCCACCCCGCCCCCGTTACTGCCGGAGGACTGCGTCTTGAAAACGTCAAGGGCAAAGGGCCTTCGCCAACATCCACAAGCAAGATCACGGTTGCCGGTACATCGGGCGGCCGATCCAAACGCCCTCTCTCCACCCTTCAGGGCGGCAGCACTCCGCAGGCGTCCGGCCGCACCCCCCGATGCGCGAACAACCGGACGCTAGCGCGGGAACCGCGACAGATTCACTTCAGGGACGTGACACTTTTGTGAAGTTGGTGGCGAAAGCGGGAAGGTGGTTGCGCCGCAGCAATCCATTGCAACCAAGGGGATAGAAGCCTACCCCAACCGCGTGGGTCGCGGCTCCCGTATCGGCCATCAGACGGCCCGTCGCCCGCACGCCGGCGCGTTCCAAGCCCCCCGCACGGGATCGTTATTTCCCTGTGAGCGGGATCGCTCCCACACTCGGAAGGGTTCAGCTTTCAGCGCGGCCCGTGCAGCCGCGTGCGAGGCTTTCGCGAGACAAGGTTAAGGAGCGTAGGTCATGGCCGAAACGATCGAAACCGATCTCTGTGTCATCGGGGCCGGATCGGGCGGCCTGTCGGTGGCCGCCGGTGCGTCGCAGATGGGCGCCCGGGTGGTGCTGATCGAAAAGGGGAAGATGGGGGGAGACTGCCTGAACACCGGCTGCGTCCCGTCCAAATCCCTGATCGCCGCCGCCCATGCCGCGGACACGATGCGCCGGAGCGACGTGTTCGGGGTCAATGGCCATGCGCCGGAGGTGCGGTTTCAGGCCGTGCACGACCATGTCCACGGGGTGATCGCGGCGATCGCCCCCAACGACTCGGTGGAGCGGTTCGAGGGGTTGGGTGTGCGGGTGATCAAGGCGGAAGCCCGCTTTACCGGCCCCACCGAGCTGGTGGCCGGCGATGCCCGGGTGCGGGCCAAGCGCATCGTGGTGGCCACCGGCTCCCGCGCCGCGGCCCCGCCGATCCCGGGTCTGGCCGACGTTCCCTACCTCACCAACGAGACGATCTTCGACCTGACCGAGCGCCCGGAGCACCTGGTGATCATCGGCGGCGGCCCCATCGGCTGCGAGATGGCGCAGGCGCACCGCCGCCTCGGCGCCCGGGTGACGGTGCTCGATCTCGGCAAGATCCTGCCCAAGGACGATCCGGAGGCGGTGGCCGTGGTGCGCGACCGGCTGACCCGGGAGGGTGTGGCGATCCGGGAGGGGATCAAGATCGAACGCATCGAGGCCGGCAATGAGGGGCCAGCGGTGGTGCTGCGCGACGGCGACACGGAGACGCGGGTCGGCGGCAGCCACCTCCTGGTTGCGGCCGGACGCAAACCCAACGTCGAGGGGCTAAACCTGGAAACCGCCGGGATAGAGTATGGCCCCCGCGGCATCACCGTCGATGCCCGCCTCCGCACCAGCAACAAGAAGGTGTTCGCCGTCGGCGATGTCGCCGGCGGATTCCAGTTCACCCACATGGCCGCCTATCACGCCGGCATCGTCATCCGCAACACGGTGTTTCGCCTGCCGGCCAAGGTCGACTACTCGGCCGTGCCTTGGGTCACCTACACCGATCCCGAACTGGCCCAAGTGGGCCTGAACGAGGGGGCTGCGCGGGACAAGCACGGCGAGGCGGTGCGGGTGCTCACCTGGCCGTTCGCCGAGAACGATCGGGCCCAGACGGAACGGGCCACCGAAGGCCGGATCAAGGTGATCGTCGGCCGCCGCGGCAAGGTGCTGGGCGCCACCGTCGTCGGGCGCCACGCCGGAGAGATCATCGGGACGTGGGCGCTGGCGGTGAGCGCCGGGCTCAAGATCAAGTCGGTGGCCAACATGATCGTGCCCTATCCGACCTTGGGCGAGGTCTCCAAGCGGGCGGCGGGCAGCTACTACACCGACACCCTGTTCGGCCCGCGCACCCGCAAGATCGTCTCCTGGCTGCAGCGTTTGCCATGAGCCACCGCCAGCCCCTCGCCCGCGCAGCGGGAGAGGGAGGGGCCCGGCGCTCCGCCAGGAGCGACGGGAGGGTGAGGGTTCGTGAGAGAGAGATTTCGGGCAGAATTTCGGGGGCGACCGCGCAGCCCCGGCCCGTGGGGGATCATTTTTTACGGCCCCTCACCCATCCTCTCCCCCGTTGGGGGAGAGGAGTTCCTGCGAGCCCCTCGCCCGCACGGGATTTGTCTTTAGGCCCCTTGTAACTTGACCGGAGCGTCATCGTGTAAGCTGCGAGGCGCGGTGGCGGGCGGGAGTTCGACGCCCCCTGGGTCGGCAAAGACCGTGAGTGAGCCTGACACCGCGCCCGTCGCCCCGCAAAGGCGGCGGGGCCACGCAGGCCTGAAGCCACACGCACTCGGCCCACAAACGGCAACCGGGGCAACCCGTGATGGAATGCCCCGGTTGGCAAGGGTCAGGTTTGCCGGTGGAATGAGGTGGCGATGCCGAGGGCCTGTCCAACCGCTCGGACAAAACCGGACGTTGAGGGGGCGGGCGGGCGCCGCTATGGTCATCAGGCCGTTGCCGTACAAGAACAACGCCGCCGACAGGCAGCCACGGCAGGGCGGCCCTGGAACTCGAGGAGGATGTCCATGTCCGTGAAGGATCTGCTGGTGCACATCGACCACGGCCGTGCCTCGCCGGCCCGGCTCGACGCGGCGATCGCGCTGGCCGCCGCCAACGATGCCCACCTGGTCGGACTCTACGTGCTGTCGCACCCCCACATCCCCGGGTTCATCCGCACCCAGATCCCGCCGGTGCTGCTGAAACACCAGGAGGAGGCGCTGGCGACCTCGGCCCGCGCGGCGGAGGAGCACTTCAACGAGGCGGTGCGCAAGGCCGGGGTGAAGGGCGAATGGCGCTGCGTCGACGGCGACCCGGAACCGGTGCTGAGCCTGCACGCCCGCTATTGCGACCTGTGCGTGGTGGGTCAGCGGGACCCCGAGGGGGAGGACGCCACCATGGACCCGGGGATGCCGGACCGGCTGATCCTCACCTTGGGGCGGCCGGTGCTGGTGGTGCCCAAGGTCGGCGAATACCCGGTGATCGGCAAGCGGGTGCTGGTGGCTTGGGATGCCAGCCGCCTCGCCACCCGGGCGGTCAACGACGCCCTGCCCCTCCTGACCCATGCCGATCACGTGAGCGTGCTGGCGGTCAACCCGCGGGGCGGCGAGGACGGCCACGGCGACATCCCGAGTGCCGACATCTGTCTGCACCTCGCCCGCCACGGCATCAAGGCGGAGGCCCAGCACGTCTACGCCGACGATGTCGACGTCGGCTCCATGCTGCTGTCCACCCTGGCGGCGGAGGGGGCGGACCTTCTGGTGATGGGCGCCTACGGCCATACCCGCTGGCGCGAGCTGGTGCTGGGCGGCGCCACCCGGCATATCCTCGCGCACATGACCGTACCGGTGCTGATGAGCCACTGAGCGGGAAGGGACGGGTCTTCGGCCCCGGGTCTAGTCCCATCCGGCAAGGCGATCGACCATCGCCTTGACGGCGCGGATCTGGGCGCCCGACTGAAGGTGGACGTCGGGCCCGGTGAAACCCCACCAGTCGAAGCAGCCGAGCGGATTGGGCCACTTCAGGGATATGCCGAGGATGGAGCGTTCGAGCGGCGCTGCTTGCGGATACAGGACGATGATGCCGTTGGCCTCGGCCCAGCCGTTGTAGCCGGCGCCTCGGTAGAACGCGTCGCCAATGTTGTCGTGGTACTGTTGGCAACCGTGGAAGGCAATGTGCAGGCGGCACGTCGCCCCCTCGGCGCAGGCGTTCGGAACGTAGGCGAAGCCGACCCGGTTCAAGCTGGCCTCCCGCACGTCCTCGGCAAATTCGGTCTGGTCGAACGCCAGCAGCGTGCCATCCGCGACCACCGGATCAGCCAATGGCGGATACAGGTGGTCGAGCAACTCGCCCGCGGTGTCATAGCCGCAATCGTTGACCCACGGATGCTCCGACGTCGTGCAGACGTTGCCGAAACCGTCCGTCGCCATGGCGTGACCCACCGGCACACTGTCGACGAGCCGGATGCGGTCGGCATCCAGCCAGGTTCGGTAATATTCGCCGGCAGCGGTGACCACGGCCGACGGAACCTTCCGGTCGAAGGTGCCGGAAAACAGAAAAACGCGATCATCGCCGAGGTGGGCGGGATCGTCGATCGCCCCCGCCTCCGCCTGCTTTCGTGTCTCCGCCAGCGAGCGGCCGATGTCGGGGGGACCGAAGAACGGCACCCACTCCAGGTAGTTCGTGCACACGTTGAGGGCGCGATGCAGGTTTCGGGGATAGCCGTCGCCGGCGCAGTGGTAGGGGCCGGCGGCGATGACGGCGGCTCCCGAGACCAGGGCCGCATGCGCGACGTGGAAATGTAGCGCCATGTAGCCGCCGGCGGAGATGCCGGAGACGGTGATCCCGGCCGGATCCACTGCGAGCCGGGGCAGGCGCTCCACCGCTTGGTCCGCAGCGAGCGGAGCGCCGGCACCGAGCACCAGCAGCATCGCCGCCGCCAGCGCGGCCGTCAGCCGCCGGCCATGGATATCGCTGCCCATTCTCGCGGCCCCTCGGGCCCGGCCAACGGGCCTCGCCTCAGGTGCCTTCCTGCCAGGAGGCGAGATAGGCCACCTGCTCCGGCGTCAGGGTATCGATGCGGATGCCGAGGGCGTCCAGCTTTAGCCGGGCGATCTCCTCGTCGATCTCCTTGGGCACCGGGTGCACCGCCTTGGCCAGGGCGTTGTGGTTCTGACGGATGAACGCCGCCCCCAGCGCCTGGTTGGCGAAGCTCATGTCCATCACCGAGGGCGGATGCCCTTCGGCGGCGGCCAGGTTGACCAGCCGGCCTTCGGAAAGCAGACGGATGCGCCGGCCGTCGCGGAGTTGGAATTCCTCCACCTCTTCCCGCGGCCGCACCACCCGTTCGGCCATGGCACGCAGCGCCGGAATATTGATCTCAACGTCGAAGTGGCCAGAGTTGGCGATGGTGCAGCCGTCCTTCATCACCTCGAAGTGGGCTTGGTCGACCACGTGCTTGTCGCCGGTGACGGTGACGATGATGTCGGAAGTCCTGGCCGCCTCCACCCCCGGCATCACCTCGAAGCCGTCCATCGCCGCCTCCAGCGCCCGGAGCGGATTGACCTCGGTGACGACCACCTTGGCGCCCATGCCCCGGGCACGCATGGCCACGCCGCGCCCGCACCAGCCGTAGCCGACCACCGTGAACACCTTGCCGGCGAGCAGAAAGTTGGTGGCGCGGAGGATGCCGTCGATGGTGCTCTGGCCGGTGCCGTAGCGGTTGTCGAAGAAGTGCTTGGTGTCGGCGTCATTGACCGCGACGATGGGGTACCTGAGGGCCCCTTCCGCGGCCATGGCGCGGAGCCGGATCACGCCGGTGGTGGTCTCCTCGGTGCCGCCGAGGATGGTGTCCAGGAGGTCGTTGCGATTCTTGTGGATCTCGCTGACCAGGTCGGCGCCGTCGTCGATGGTGATGTGCGGGCGGGTATCCAGGGCGCTCCGCAGGTGCCGGTAATAGGTGTCGTGGTCGGCACCGCGGCGGGCGAACACCGGGGTGCCCAGATGAACCGCCAGGGCAGCGGCGACGTCATCCTGGGTGCTGAGGGGGTTGCTGGCGCAGAGGGCGACCTGCGCGCCGCCGGCCGTCAACACCCGGGCCAGGTTGGCGGTTTCGGCGGTGATGTGCAGACAGGCGGCGATGCGGGTGTCGGCAAGCGGCTTGTCCCGGCCGAACCGCTCGGTCAACGCCCGCAGCACTGGCATCTCCGCCAACGCCCAGTCGATTCGCCGGAGCCCCTCGTCGGCCAGGGCAAGATCGGTCACATCGTGAGAAATCGCGTTCATGAATCGCCTTTCGGGTTCGGGTTCAATGAAGGGATGCGGTGCGAGCCGGAGGGTATCGGCCTTGCTGCCATGACTATGACCCGACCTGAGGCACCCGTGGGTTAACGCCGGACGGTTCTGGGATCAAGGGCGTCGCGGAGTCCGTCGCCGAGGAAATTGAGGGCAATAACGGTCACGAAAATAAGGGCGCCGGGATAAAAGGCAAGAGCGGGCGCCGACCAGATCAGCTCCTGGGCATTGGTCAGCAGGTTACCCCAGCTCGGCGTCGGCGGCTGGATCCCGAGACCGAGAAAGCTCAGCACCGATTCCAGCAGGATCATGTTGCCCGCCGCGAGCGTGGTGGCGACGATGATGGGGGAACCAAGGTTGGGCAGGATGTGCACCCCCATGAGCCGCCCGGCGCCTGCCCCCTGCGCCCGCGCCGCCTCCACGAACGGCCGCTGGCGGAGGGCCAGGGCCGAGCCGCGCACCAGTCGGGCCACCGTGGTCCAGCCCACCAGGGCCACGATCACCACGATCCGCACCAGGCCGACGTGCTCCGATCCCGCCAGGTGATCGGGCAACCCCAGTTCGCGGAGGTCGATGGCGGCCAACACGATCAGCAGTGGCAGGAACGGCAGGGCAATCACCCCGTCGGTCACCCGCATCAGCAGGGCGTCGAGCCGGCCGCCGTAAAAGCCGGCAACCAAGCCGATCACCGTGCCGATGGCGGCGGCGGCCACCGCAGCGGCGAGGCCCACCGCCAGCGACACTCGGCCACCATAAAGCAGCCGCACCAGCACGTCCCGACCCAGTTCATCAGTGCCGAGGGGATGGGCCAGCGACGGGGCGGCAAAGCGGTTGAACAGGTCCACGCCTTCCGGATCGACCCCCAGCAGCCAGGCCACCAACGGCGCCGACAGGGTGGCGACCACCAGGATCGCCAGAACCACGCCGCTGGCGATGGCGAGGCGGTGGCGGGCGAACCGCCGCATGGCGAGGCCGAGCGGCGAGGCGCCGGTCATCGCCCAATGTCCCGATAGCTGATGCGGGGATCGAGCGCCACGTAAAGCACATCGGCGAGGAAATTGCCGGCGAGGGTCACCAGCGTCGCGAACAGCAGCGCCACCAGGGCGA
>REES01000005.1 GCA_007694935.1 Rhodospirillales bacterium | reverse complement strand
GGGTTCCGCGAACTGCTGGTGCAGGAATTCGGCGCCACCCGCGACGCCCTGGAGTTCGAGCGCCGGGTGCCGGAGGTGCGGGGCCGCCTGGATGCCCTGATCGGCCGCACCGTCTTCGAGGCCAAGAGCGACCTGGAGCGGGAGTGGCCGGACGTGGAGCGCCGGATGCCCGACTATCTCGCCGACCGAGAGCGGGAGGAAGGGGAGCGCTTCGTCGGCATCGCGTCTGACGGCTTGGCCTGGGCGGTGTTCGAGCTGGATGCCGGCCAACTCGCGGTGGTCAAGCGCACCACGCTGGATCCCGACCGCCCCGCCGAATTCCTCGCCTGGCTGGACGGGGCGCTGGCGCTCAAATCCTCGCTACCGCCGGACGCGCTCACGGTGCGCGCCGAGCTGGGCCGGGACTCGGTGGCGTTCCGGCGGGTGGATGCCCGCCTCAGGGCGCTGTGGGAGACGCTGCACAACAACCCGGACGTGGCGCTGAAACGGGCGCTGTGGGCGGAACTGCTGAAGCACGTCTACGGCCGGGAGGTGGAGAGCGACGGGCTGTGGTTCCAGCACACCTTCCTGGTGGTCGTCGCCAAGTGCATCGCGCTGGCGGTGATGGACCTGCGCGAGGACGATCCCAAGAAGCTGCTGTCCGGCGATGCCTTCGTGGACGCCGGCATTAACGGCGCGGTGGAAAGCGATTTCTTCGACTGGGTGGTGGCGGTGCCGGAAGGGGAGGCGCTGGTCCGCCGGATCATGGCGCATGTGCGCCGCTTCCGCCTGCGCGAGGTCAGCACCGATGTGCTCAAGGTGCTGTACGAATCCCTGATCGACCGGGCGGAACGCCACGGCCTCGGCGAATACTACACCCCCGACTGGGTGGCCGCGAAGATGGTCCGGGAAGTGGTGGACCGGCCGCTGGAACAGCACGTGCTCGATCCCGCCTGCGGATCCGGCACTTTCCTGTTCCACGCCCTCCGCCACTTCCTGGCGGAGGCGGAGGACGCCGACCTGGACGAGGCCCGGCGCGCGGCCGAAGCGTGCGATTACGTCGCCGGCATGGACATCCACCCCGTAGCGGTGATCATCGCCCGGGTGACCTACCTCCTCGGGCTGGCGCCGGTGCTGGCGGTGCGGGCGGGCGCCATCTCCGTCCCGGTCTACCTGGGCGACGCGCTGCAGCTTTCGATCTCGCAGTACTTCGCCGGCAAGGAGCTCACCATCCGGGTGCCGCCGCCGCCGGCGGGCGACGGCCGCAGCGGCGAACCGGATGCCCACGGCCAGGAACAGCTGGATTTCCCGGAAACCTTCTGCCGCGATCCCGCCCTGTTCGACAAGGCGATCGAGCGGATGCGCACCGGCTCCCAGGCGGGGATGACACGGGCACAGATCGAAACCGCGCTCTACCGCATCACCGAGCAGCACTACCGCGCCGACGTGACCCGCGAACAGGAACTGGCGATCAAGGACCTCGGCAAGACCTACGTCACCTTCGACCGGCTGCGGCGGGAGGGGCGGGACAGCGTCTGGGCCTACGTGGCGCGCAACCTGTCCCGCCCGCTGGCGCTTTCGGCCGGCGGCGGCTGGGCCCAGGTGGTTGTGGGCAACCCGCCCTGGGTCGCCTTCCGGCACATGAATGCGGACATGCAGAAGCGGTTTCGCACGCTCGCGACCGACGAGCTGGTGTTCGTCGGCGGGCGCTTCGGCACCCACAACGACCTGGCGGCGCTGTTCGCGGTTCGCGCGGCCCACCTCTACCTCCGTTCCGGCGGCCGGCTCGCCCTGGTCCTTCCCATGGCGGCACTCAGCCGCGGCCAGTTCGAACGGCTGCGCGGCGGTGCCTTCGCCTCGCTCCGGATCGCCTGGGATGCGGCCTGGACCATGGACGACAGCGTGCAGCCGCTGTTCCCGGTGCCGGCCTGCGTGCTGTTCGGCCGCCGGCGCAAGGCGGCCCGGCCAGTACCCGGAACCGTGCGCGCCTATTCCGGCCTGCTGCCGATGCGGGACGCGCCGGCGGACGTCGCCGACGCCTGCCTTAAGGTGACCGAGGGCGCGGCGGCGGGGGAGGCCGGATTGTTCGAGGGCGGCTCCCCCTACCGCAGGGCGTTCCGGCAGGGGGCCACCCTGGTGCCGCGCATGCTCTGCTTCGTCGAACGCAAGTCGCTGGGGCGGCTCGGACCCGATCCGTCGGCACCGCTGGTGGAAAGCCGACGCAACCCCCAGGAGAAACGGCCGTGGAAGGACCTGCCGGCGATCGTCAACCGGGTGGAGGCTGAGTTCCTCCGCCCCACCCTGCTGGGGGAGAGCATCCTGCCCTTCCGCCTGTTCCGGGTGTTCGAGGCGGTGGTGCCGGTGACCCTGGACGGGAAGCCGCTGGACGCCGAAGCCGCCGCCAACCTCGGCTACGGGGACCTGTTCGCCTGGATGAAAAAGGCGGAAGCGGTGTGGAATGAACACCGCCGGGACCGTCAGGAAGCGATGAACTTCACTCAGCAACTTGACTATTACGGCAAGCTCGCGGCTCAGTTCCCGATTGCCCGCATGCGCGTGGTCTACGCCAAGGCCGGAATGCGACCAGCCGCGTGCCTGCTGCGCAACACACACACCATCATCGATCATAAGCTCTACTGGGCGACGGTGGATACCGAGGTGGAGGGTCTGTACTTGACCGCCATTCTCAACAGCGAGACGGCACGAAGCCGGGCGGAGGCGTATCAGTCGCGGGGCCAGTGGGGGGCTCGAGACTTCGACAAGGTGATCTTCAACCTGCCGATCCCCCGGTTCGATCCGGCGGAACGGCTGCACGTGGCGCTGGCCGATGCCGCCCGGCGGGCGGAGGCCGTGGCGGCGGAGGTGGA
>REES01000006.1 GCA_007694935.1 Rhodospirillales bacterium | reverse complement strand
CCGGGCCAGGCACGGCGAAGTGGGGGAGGGGGCCGGGGGCGAGCGGACGCGGCCTACTTCTGCCCCACCGCCGGAGACACGATCACGCGATAGAAGCTGGCGTTCGTCCGCATCACTTTGTCGTGTTGCGCGTCCACGACCAGGTAGCACGGCTGGCGCACGCCATGGAACTGCACCGGCGGTCCGATCGGCTCGAACTGCACTCCGATGCGCGCCAGCAGCCGGATCAAGGCCGGCTCCATCACCGCGCAGAGATGCGTCACCCCGCGCCTGACCGAGAGGTTGTAGAGCCCTCGCAGCAGCCCCAGCGTCACATGCGGCATCACCCGGCGCTCCATGTTCACCCGCTCCGCCTGGGTGACCAGGCTCATGTCCGCGTAAACGGCCTCGCCGAGCCGCCGGCGGAAGGTCTTGCTCACCGAATAGCGGGAGATCTCCGCCGCGCTGGCCGGGATCAGCCGGCGCAGCAGCGGCCGCGCCGCCGGGTCGGCCAGTTCGGTGATCGGCAGGCTGTCGACCCCCTCGCCGGGGACCGGCAGCACCAGCCGCACGCTGCCCACCACGTCGCCGGTGCGCCGATGGATCAGCACCGAATAGAGTGCCCGGTCGTCGTAGGCGTCCCGCTCCATGTCGTCGGGGTAGTCGGCGGGGTCCAGCCAAGCGTGCTCCACGCACAATACGAGATAGCGCAGCCGGAACACGGCCGCGATCATCTCCGCCGTGGTCGCCTCCACCACGACGAAGTAGTCGTCGAACAGCGTTGCCGGCGAGTCCATGATGCCGAGGCCTCTGTCGCACGATCCCCCGGCACCATGGCACAACAGGCTTTATGGACGGTTGAGACGCCGAGACTTTTCCGGCGCCGCTACGAAAGCGCGTCGGCCCCTCGTCAGGCCGCCGCTTCCACCCCGGTTTCGTAAGGCGTGTTCTGGCGCGCCGTCGCGGCGGGAAGGGCCATGGCCGCGGCCGGGTTAGGGGCGGCGGTGATCACCGCGTACCCGAACGCGCTGGCCTCGCGCACCGCCGCCCGGCACGGGGCGATCTCCATGAAGCAGGGCTGCCGAACCCCGAAGAACGCGATCGGCTCTCCCAGCGAGGTGAACCGCAAGCCGATTCGCGCCAGCAGCCGCATCAGCGCCGGCTCCATCACCGCGCACAGATGGGTGATGCCATGCCGGCGTGCATGACGCTCGATCCCCCGCATCAGGCCGAGCGTGGCGTAAGGCATCAGCATCCGCTCCACCTCGCGGTGCCGCCCCCCGGCCGCCGCCCCGCATCGCGATCGGTCCTTGACCACGGCCTCCCGGAAGGCCTTGCTGACCGCGAAGCGCGAGACTTCCGCCGTGCGCCGCGCCGGCAGCCCGGACAGCAGCGGACGCGTTGCCGGCGGCGCCAGCTCGACAATCGGCAAGGTATCGATGCCGCCGTCGCCCTCGGGCAGCACCAGCCGCACGCCGCCGACCACCGCCCTGGACCGGCGGTGGATCAGGGCGATGTGAATCGCGACATCGTCGAACCCGTCCCGTTCCAAGCCGTCGGGGTAGTCGTTTGGGTCAAGCCACGGGTGCTCCAGGCAGTAGGCCTTGTAACGAAGATGCAGAATTTCCTCGATCAGCGCCGGCGTGTCCGCATCGACCACCGAATACAGCGCATCAAACAGCTCCGGACGAGCCAACATGGTGTTCTCCCTGTCAGTTGGGTGTATAGACCTCGCCGCAGGGGGATTGGCGCATTCCCTCAAGATGTCGTTGACTTGACTGATGTTTTGCTTGGCCCACCCCTGCTTATGGACGTTAGCCACAAAATTCCGTCAGCAAAATGGCGCGTTGGGGGGCAGGGGGCGGCAAACTCCCCAATTGGCACTGGGCTTTTCCAGGGTGCCGGGCGCGCCCGAGCCCGGCAGGCACCGATCCGGTTGCACGCGCGGGCGTACCAAGCGTGCCGGGACGGCCTCGCCACCGCCCGGACCGCCCCTGTCAACAGGTTTTTTGAGTTTTTTTCGCCTCCCGGCGGTGGCTTGGCCCCGAGTCAGGGCCGCTGCGGCGGCCCAAGTGTCAAAAATCCTGACACCGGTGTAAAGAAAACTGACACTTGGTCGCGGGCCGGGGCGGGGCGCCCAACCCTATGATTTAGCGTTTGTTTTTTTGTCGGGTGCGGTCCGTGCGGCCGCCGCCGCCGGTTCGGGTGTAAAGCCTGCTTTACACTTTTGCCCGGCGCGGCGCCCCGGATTTCCCGCTAACTGATTGAAAACTCACGATAGCCATGGCTTGGCACGGGGATTGCGAGATTTTGGGGCAGGTGATTCGGTTCACCGTCTTAAGAACCATAGGGAAGGAGGCACATGATGCGTAAGGTTATGATGGCAGCCCTCGGCGGCGCCGCGCTGCTGATGGGGAGCATCGGGGGGGCACAGGCCGCCCTGATCATTGATAGTTTCACGGTAGCCCTTGACCCAAATGGGGGGGACGCGTTTATTCCCACGCAGCCAGTGCTAGCTGACTTTGCCAGACTCGAAGTCGTCCCAGGCGCTCCGATTCAAATGAATAAGGATGTCGGCTTGCCGCAACAGATTATTGGAACGACTCGGAAAAGTGTTTTGGAGCTTCTGCCGTTTAATGGTGTCCTACAAGGAGGGGCCACATTTGAGATTGACCCGGGTCCTCCCGGAGTTGCGGACTTTAGTGTTAACGCGAATTCTCTGGCATCGTTGACGCTGACCTATGATGGTGGAGATGGCGCCGCCAATTCTGTCGATACCGGGGGTCTCTTGGGTCAAGACTTAACTGCCGCTGGCAACGCGTTCCAGTTCAGTGTGTTATTTGCTGATTTGGGAATCGAGCCGCCGCCATCCGGCGTGACAGTGCGTGTTTGGGATACCGGCACGGGCTTT
>REES01000107.1 GCA_007694935.1 Rhodospirillales bacterium | reverse complement strand
AACAAGGAGCATGTGACATGACACTGGCAAAACGAATCGGTGCCACGGCCGTTGCGGCACTGCTGGGGAGCGCAACGACCGTCGGCGCGCTCCCGGCCACGGCAGGCAGCCACAGCCATGACCATGGCCATGGTCACCACGCCCACATGAATGCGGAACACCCGGACAATCCGGCGGTGCAGGCCTTCATGGAGGCCAACGAGCGCATGCACCAGGGCATGGCCATCGACTACACGGGCGACGCCGACGTGGACTTCGCCCGCGGCATGATTCCGCACCACCAGGGGGCCATCGACATGGCCCGGATCGTGCTGGAGCACGGCACCGACGATGCCATCCGCCAGTTGGCGGAGGAGATCATCGAAGCCCAGGAGGCGGAGATCGCGTTCCTCCGGCAATGGCTGGCCGACCGGGAAGCGGAGCCGAATTAACCGTGCCGCTCAGCCGCTGCCGGTTCCATGGCCCGCACCTTCCAGCACCTCGTTGAAGGCGCGGACGGCGGCGGCTGGGCCTTCCGGGTGGTCCCACACCCCGGCCGAGACGGCGAGGAAATCGGCGCCGGCTTCCACCAGGACGCGGCAGTTGGCGACCGTGATGCCGCCGATGGCGACACACGGCACCGTCATCAGGGCGCTCCACCACGACAGGATGTCGGGGTCCGCGCGGGTCGGCGCATCCTTCGTCCCGGTCGGGAAGAACGCACCAAAGGCAACGTAGTCGGCGCCGGCTTCCGCGGCCACGATGGCGAGATGGCGGGAGTCGTGGCAGGTGACGCCGACGAAGCGGTCATCACCGACCGCCTTGCGGGCGTCCCGGTAGGATGAGTCCTGCTGCCCCACGTGGACGCCGTCGCAGCCGAGCTCGGCGGCGAGGTCCGGCCGGTCGTTGAGGATGAAGGCGACGTCCCGGTCCTGGACGACGGGCCTCAGGGCGTCGCAGGTCCGGCGGATGGCGTCGTCGGCTGCCTCCTTCAAGCGGAGCTGAACCGCAGCGACGTCACCAGCATCGAGTGCGGCCGACAGCACCGACGAAAACGCCGCCGCGTCGAGACGCGGCGGCGTGATCAGGTAGAGCCGGCAGCGGCTGACGTGCGCGATCACTCGGCAGCCTTGGCGACCCCGGCGGATTCTTCCTTGCCCAGATAGATGTTGATGATCCGGGTCAGCATGTCGATGGCTTCGTCCCGCGGCCGCTGGAAGGTGTTGCGGCCGATGATCGAACCGTTGCCGCCACCGTCGCGAATGTCGCGGGCGTCCTGGTACACTTGGTCGGCCCCCTTCTTGGCGCCGCCGGAGAACACCACCAGCCGACGGCCGTTGAACGCCGCCTGCATGCAATGGCGGACACGGGCGGCCTGGGTGGAGATGTCGATGCCCTCGGACTCGTACACCTTCTTGGCTTCCGCCTGCTCGAGGAAGTCTGTCGGCAGCTTGATCTTGATGATGTGGGCACCGAGCAGAGCCGCCATGTGGGCGGCGTAGGCGGCGATGTCGACCGCGAGTTCGCCGTCCTTGGAGAGGTTGCCGCCACGCGGATACGACCAGATCACGGTAGCGACGCCCTTGGACTTGGCCTCCCGGCTCATCTCCCGGATTTCTTCCATCATCTCGAACGCATCGTCGGAGCTCGGATAGATGGTGAAGCCGATGGCCGCACAGCCGAGACGGACCGCATCGTCCACCGAGGCGGTGATCGCTTGGCTCGGCGCTTCCTTGCTGCGGGCCAAGCTGTTGGAGCTGTTGACCTTGAGGATCAGCGGAATCTGCCCGGCGTAGCTGTCGGCGACTGCCTCCATCATGCCGAGCGGGGTGGCATAGGCGTTGAGGCCGGCATCGATGGCGAGCTTGACATGATACTCGGGATCATAGCCCGCCGGATTGGGGGCGAAGCTGCGGTGGGGCCCATGCTCGAACCCCTGATCCACCGGCAGGATGACCATCTTGCCGGTCCCGCCGAGCTTGCCTGTGCAGAGCATGCGGGCGATGTTCGCCTTGGTGCCCGGCGTGTCCGCCTCATAGTTGGCAAGGATGTTCTTGACCGTCTTGGTGACCTTCATAACCCGTTCTCCCCGGTTGTGGAAAAGCCGTGAAATACCGTCCCATGCGATTCAGATACACGAGCCCCCCCACCTTGGCAACTCGGGTCGGGGGCTTCGGGACACGATTTCCCGCCGTCAGCGAGCCAGTTTCGGCACATGGCGACCAGATCGGCGTGATTGGCAGGCCCGACCATGCCGGCCAGATCGAGGGCGGGCGAAGGGTCGTCGTCCAGCGCGATGCCCCGGCTGCGGGCGATGGCGGCAACACGCGGATAGGCGGCCACCGCCGGATCCAGGCGGATCCCCCGGTTGCCGTGGCGGATGGCCGACAGGGCATAGCCCGGATCCGCGCCGCAATCGAACACGGCATGGGCGTCCGCCGTGGGAGCGGCCCGCCTTGCCCGATCCGTCATGGTCCTGAAGACCCGGGGCCCGACGCTGCGCGCCGCGTGGGGCGAACTGCGGACGGTCACCGGCACGCCGAGTGACGCCCCGGCCATGAACACACTGATCATCTGCGTCAAATCATGGACGATGACGGACTTGCGGACAGTCGGTCTCGGCGCTGGCGTCATGGTCGCAGCAACCCGCCTCGGCGCGGCATGGGGCGCCCCGGACGAGCCTCGGGGTGGCAAGCAAGGGCGAGGCAAAGCCCCGCCCTTGCTCAGGATGCTGTAATCCCCGCGTCGCGTCGGCTCAGAGGCCGGCGAACACAGTGGCGGTGTCGCACATGCGGTTGGAGAAGCCCCATTCGTTGTCGTACCAGGCAACGATGCGCACCAGGGTGCCATCGACCACCTGGGTTTGGCTGCCATCGAAGATGGAGCTCCGCGGATCGTGGTTGAAGTCGATCGAAACCAGCGGCTCCGTGTTGTAGCCGAGGACGCCCTTGAGTGAGCCGTTGGCGGCTTCCTCGATGGCGCCGTTGATCTCCGCCGCGGTGGTGGACTTCTTCGAAATGAACACCAGGTCGACCACCGACACGTTGGGCGTGGGCACCCGGATGGCCGAGCCGTCGACCTTGCCGGCCAGGTGCGGCAGCACCAAGCCCACGGCGCGGGCGGCGCCGGTGGTGGTCGGGATCATCGACAGGGCGCCACCGCGCGCCCGACGCAGATCCTTGTGCAGGGTGTCGAGGATCGGCTGGTCGCCGGTGTAGGCGTGGATGGTGGTCATGTAGCCGCGCTCAAGCCCGATCAGCTTGTCGAGCACGAACACCGGTGGCGCCAAGCAGTTGGTGGTGCAGGACGCGTTGGAGATGACCTTGTCATCCTTGGTGAGAACGTCGTGATTGACGCCATAGACAACCGTCTTGTCCGCGCCCTTCGAAGGAGCGGAGACAATGACCTTTTTGGCGCCGGCCTCGAGATGGACCGCAGCCTTGTCCCGGTCGCTGAAAATGCCGGTGCATTCCATCACCAAATCGACGCCGAGGTCCTTCCACGGCAGCTTGGTGGGATCGCGCTCCGCCAAAACCTTGATGGTCTTGCCGTCCACGGTCATCGAGCCGTCACCGGCCTTGACGTCGCCGGGATACGTCCCGTGCACGGAGTCATACTTGAGCAAGTGGGCATTGGTGCCGACCGGACCGAGATCGTTGACCGCCACGAACTCGACGTCGTTGCGACGGGCTTCCATTGCTGCCCGCACCACAAGCCGACCAATGCGGCCGAAGCCGTTCACCCCTACTCGAACCGCCATTCGTTACCTCCTCTGGAAAAATCTTAAGCGTTAAACCCCCCCGCTCGGGAGAGGAGAGCGCCCCGGTGCGTCCGGCACGCCGGCCGTCGCGCGGTGGCGCGGGCCTAGTTCTTGCGACCCGCGCACCATTGTCGGAACGCTGTCGCACGTCAATGGCTTTTTGCTGAACGGGCTTCGTGCGCACAGGCGTTGACGGCCGCTTTTCGCCCTGCCTATGGTTGCCTGCGACATTGCAAAGACTTGCCGATCGGCAGCGCATGGAGACTTCACATCCCGACAGGGCCGTGGTGGGCGTGGCGGTGGAGCGCCTGCGCCTCGCCGTCCAACGCCTCGAGCAGTCTGCCGAGACCGCGCTTGCCCGCGACGCCGAGCGCGCCCGGGAACTCGATGGGGTTCGCGAGACACACAGCGGCGTATCGGCACGGCTGGACGAAGCCATCAACCGCCTGCGTGAACTGGTGGGCGACGAACCTTAGGTCCAGGCGGTACGGAGCCGGGCGCGGTCGACCGAAACCGCGGCGGTCACAGCAGTAAGGAGGTAAGCTTGGGCCAGGTTTCGGTCACCGTCAACGGGACGTCCTACGACCTTGTCTGCGGCGATGGCGAAGAGCAGCGTCTGGTCCAGCTCGCCCGCTACGTCGACGGCAAGATCGCCGCGATCGCCTCCACCGTCGGCCAGGTCGGCGAAGGGCGCCTGCTCCTGATGGCAGCTCTGGTGATCACCGACGAGATGTGGGACGCCGCAGCCGAGCTGAGGGCGCTGCGCGGTGCCGCCAGACCGGGTCAGCAGTCTGCCGAAGCACGTGATCAGGATCAGGCGCTGGGGGCCGACATCGAGGCTTTGGCCGAACGCATCGAGTCGATTGCCGCGCGGCTGACGGCGACCTAAATTGAAGGGGGACGGTGGCTGCGGTGTGCGACCGGTCTTTTCATCCCTGGGGCCAACAGTGATCTCGCCGGGAGCCGTCCCTGCCGAACCCGTGGGTTCGGCACATGGCGCCCACCTGCTGATGCAGGCCACAGAGGATCACATGACCGTCGGCTCTCGCGGCGCCGTCTCACCTTCCCTCGAAGCCGGAGCCGGTTCTGCTCCGGTCTTGTTCCCAGACGTCCGCCACTGTCGATGACGCTTTGATGAGGCCATCGTTGAACGCTGAGCGCAGTTCGGAGGAGGTCAGCAACGCCAAGCGGAAGCTGCGCCGCCGGATGCGGGCGCTCAGGCTGGTGGCCGACCAAAAACATGGTCCCGACGCGGTGCTGGCCGTCCTCCATCATTGTCTGGCCGGTCTTGACCGAATCGGCATCCGCCCCGGAACCGTGGTCGCCGGATACTGGCCGATCGTGACGGAAATCGACGTCCGACCGCTGCTGGCGCGGCTGATCGCCGCGGGGGCGAGCGCTGCCCTGCCGGTGCTGTCGGCACCCGACGCACCCTTGCTGTTTCGGCGCTGGTCGATCGCCGACGATCTGGAGGATGGCCCCCGCGGGACACGCCAGCCGGGCCCGTCAGCGCCCTTGGTCATACCGGACGTGGTCCTGGTGCCGCTGCTGGCGGTGGATGCCCGGGGTTGCCGGCTGGGCCAGGGCGGCGGCCACTACGATCGCACGCTCGCGGCCTTGCGCGCCGACCGACCGACCGTGGCGGTCGGTGTCGGCTACGCCATTCAGCAGATTGACGAGGTGCCCGCGGCGGCGGATGACCAGCGCGTGGACTGGATCCTGACCGATGCCGGGCTGACGCGGGCCACCGGATGAGGGTGCTGTTCTGCGGCGACGTCGTCGGCCGGGCGGGACGCCAGATCGTGGTCGAGCGGGTGCCGGAGCTGCGCCGCCGCCTGCGGCTGGACGTGGTGGTGGTCAATGGCGAGAACGCGGCGCACGGTTACGGAATCACGGCCGAGATCTGCCGCGAGTTCTTCGATGCCGGCGTCGACGTCATCACCGGGGGGAACCACAGCTGGGATCGGCGCGAGATCGTGCCGTTCATCACTTCCGACATCCGGCTGCTGCGCCCGCTCAACTATCCGGAAGGCACGCCCGGCTGGGGTGCGGCGGTCTACCCGCTCAAGGACGGCCGCAATATCATGGTGTTCCAGGTTATGGGCCGGCTGTTCATGGACCCCCTCGATGATCCGTTCGCCGCCGCGACGCGGGCGCTGCTCAATCATCGGGTCGGCCAGTCCGTGGATTGCATCGTCGTCGACATTCACGCCGAGGCGACCAGCGAGAAGGCTTCGATGGGAGCGTTCCTGGACGGTCGCGTGTCGCTGGTCGCCGGTACCCATACCCACGTGCCGACCGCGGATGCCCGGATCCTTCCGGGCGGCACCGCCTACATCACCGACATCGGCATGTGCGGCGACTACGATTCGGTGATCGGCATGGATAAGGAGCAGGCCATCGCCCGCTTCATCCGCAAGATCCCGAGCGGCCGGCTGGAGCCGGCAACCGGGCTGGCAACCCTCGCGGCGGTGTTTCTCGAGACCGATCCCGCGACCGGACTGGCCAAATCGTTCTCGCCGGTCCGCCTCGGGGGCCATCTGAGCGAACACTGGCCGCAGTGACGCCGGAGGCCGCTTGGGATCGGATCCCGAGCGCACCGCACCTGATTTGCGCTCGCGGTGCTGCTGGCCTATCTGAGGCGGTGTTCGGAAGGGCGGCCCGACCCGGCGGTGTCGCACGGTCGGGCTCGGCAGCGCCGCGGGCACAAGGACAGGCACGGACGATCATGGCAGGCCATTCGCAATTCAAGAACATCATGTATCGCAAGGGGGCTCAGGACGCCAAGCGGGGCAAGATGTTCACCAAGCTGATCCGCGAACTCACGGTGGCGGCCCGCTCGGGCCTGGCGGATCCGGAGTTCAATCCCAGGCTGCGCACGGCGATCGCTGCGGCGAAAGCGGCCAACATGCCGAAGGACACCATGGAGCGGGCGATCCGCCGGGGCTCCGGGGACGATGGCGGAGAGAGTTACGAGGAAGTGCGCTACGAGGGCTATGGCCCCGGCGGGGTGGCGGTGATCGTCGAGGCGCTGACCGATAACCGCAACCGGACCGCGAGCGAGGTTCGTGCCGCGTTCGGCAAGCATGGCGGCTCGCTCGGCGAAAGCGGCAGCGTCGCCTTCATGTTCGAGCGCGTCGGCCTGATCCACTACCCGGCTTTGGTCGCCGACGCCGAGGCAATGTTCGAAGCGGCGCTGGAAGCGGGCGCCGACGATGTCGCGTCGGGCGATTCTGGCCACGAGGTGAGGTGCGCCCCCGACTCCCTGAGCCAGGTGCGGGACGCCCTGGAAGCCCGGTTCGGTCCGGCCGACGTGGCCAGGCTCGACTGGAAGCCGAGCATCACCACGTCGATCGACGAAGCCCAGGCGGAGACCCTGTTCAAGCTGCTGGACGCGCTCGACGACAGCGACGACGTGCAACGGGTGATGGCCAACTACGAGATTGCCGAGGATGTCCTCGAACGCCTGAGCGCCTAGCCCGGCGGACCTGCCCAGGTGCGCATCATCGGCCTAGACCCCGGGCTTCGCGCCACCGGCTGGGGCGTGATCGAAACGGGGCCGGGGCGGTTGTCCCATGTGGCTGACGGGGTGCTTCTGACCGATGCGGCGCGGTCGCTGCCGGAACGGCTGGTGCAGATTGCCGAGGAGCTCACGGTGCTGATTCGCACGTACGCGCCGGGGGAGGCCGCGGTGGAGGAGACCTTCGTCAACCGAAATGCGATTTCTACCTTGAAGTTAGGACAGGCGCGGGGGATCGCGTTGCTGGTTCCCGCCCAGGCTGGTATCCCGGTAACCGAGTACCTTCCGAATCTGGTGAAGAAGACCGTGGTTGGGACCGGCCATGCCGCCAAGGAGCAGGTGCAGATGATGGTGCGAAGGCTGCTGCCCGGCTGCCTTCCGAGCGGTGCGGACGCGGCCGATGCGCTGGCGGTGGCCATCTGCCACGCCCATCACCGCGCCACCGCAATGCGGATCCCGGGTGGGCTGCGGTGATCGCCAAGCTTGCCGGCGTTGTTGACAGCATCGGCGACGGTTTTGCCGTCATTGACGTCGGCGGAGTCGGCTACCTGGTGCTCTGTTCCAGCCGCACCCTGGCCGGGCTCGCGGCCGGTGCGCCGGTCAGGTTGCGGGTCGACACCATCGTGCGGGAGGATGGCATTTACCTGTATGGCTTCGCCGATGAGGCCGAACAACTGTGGTTCCGGCTCCTGAACACGGTGCAGGGGGTGGGCGGCCGCGCCGCGCTGGCGGTACTGTCGGTGCTACCGCCAGAACACTTGGCTCTGGCCATCGCCGCCGGCGATCGCCAGGCGCTGACCCGGGCACCCGGGGTGGGCGCGCGGCTGGCGACTCGCGTGATTACCGAACTCAGGGACAAGGCCAGCTCCATCCCGGTGGGTGCGACCGCCTCCCCGGTGGCGGGCTCGTCGCTTCCGGGTGAGGCCGGCGACGCGGTGGCGGCGCTGGTGAACCTCGGCTTTCGCCCCGGCGACGCCCTGTCGGCGGTTGCCGCGGCGTCCCGGCAGCGCGGCGAGGGAGCCACGGTCGAAGTGTTGATCCGGGACGGCCTGGCGACCCTGGCACCGCAGGGCGTTTCCTCCGGGAGCGGCGCCCACGCATGAGCAGGCAGGCATGAGCGTGGCCGCCGAACGGGATGCCCAAGGCTTCAACCAAGCGCCGGTCACCGCCGAGACGCGGCCGGTGGACGGTGCCTTCGCCCCCGGCGACGGCGTGGAGACGGGCATCCGACCGCTGACCCTGGCCGGGTTCGTCGGCCAGCGGCCGGTGTGCGAAAACCTGAAGGTGTTCATCGCCGCCGCGAGGCAGCGGGTCGAGGCCCTCGATCACGTGCTGCTGCACGGCCCCCCGGGTCTCGGCAAGACCACCCTGGCACAAATCATCGCCCATGAACTCGGCGTCGGCTTTCGCGCCACCTCCGGCCCGGTGCTGGCGCGCCCGGGCGACCTGGCGGCGATCCTCACCAACCTGCAGCCGCAGGACGTCCTGTTCGTGGATGAGATCCACCGGCTGCCGGCGCCGGTGGAAGAGATCCTCTACCCCGCCATGGAGGACTTCAAGCTCGACCTGATGATCGGCGAAGGGCCGGCGGCCCGGAGCATCCGCATCGATATTCCGCCGTTCACCCTGATCGGCGCGACCACCCGGGCCGGGCTGATCACCCGACCGCTCCGGGAGCGGTTCGGCATTCCGCTCCGCCTGCAGTTCTACTCGTCCGAGGAGTTGGAACGCATCGTCGTGCGGGGAGCCGGCATCCTCGGGCTCGAGGTCGCCCCGGGCGGTGCCGCCGAGATCGCCCGGCGCTCCCGTGGCACGCCCCGGGTTGCCGTGCGCCTGCTGCGGCGGGTGCGGGATTTCGCCGCGGTGGCCGGCCGCATCGAGGTCGATCGCGCCGTCGCGGATGCGGCGTTGCGCCGGCTGGAGATCGATGATGGCGGCCTGGACGCCATGGACCGCCGCTACCTCGGCTGCATCGCCGAACACTACGGCGGCGGGCCGGTGGGGGTGGAGACACTGGCGGCGGCCTTGGCCGAGCAACGCGACAGCCTCGAGGATGTGATCGAGCCATTCCTGATCCAGCAGGGGCTGCTGATGCGCACCCCCCGAGGTCGAATGCTGGCGCCGGGCGGTTACCGCCACCTGGGGCTGCCGATGCGGGAGCCTTCGGCGCAATTGGCGATCCCGTTCGACGACACCGGCATCGAGGGTGGGGCCGACGATGACGGCGCCTGAGAATCGCATGAGGCAACCCGTCGGTGGCTTTCGCGGCTTGGTGCATGTGCTGCCGGTGCGTATCTACTACGAGGACACCGACGCCGGGGGCATCGTCTATTTCTCCAACTACCTCAAGTTCGCGGAGCGCGCCCGCACCGAGATGATGCGGCACATGGGTGTGGTGCATCCGGAGATGATCAAAGACCATGGTCGTGCCTTCGCCGTTCGCCGCTGCGAAGCGGATTACCTGAGGCCGGCACGGCTGGACGACTTGGTGGAGGTGCATTCCCACCTGCTGGGCGTTCGGGCCGCGTCGCTGGCGCTGGCCCAGGACGTTCGGCTGGCGGGCGACGCGCTGGTGCGGACGCGGTTCACCCTGGCGTGCATGTCCAACGAAGGGCGGGCGGTACGGATACCGGAGGCGCTCCGGGCCGCCCTGGAAGCGTTTGTCTTGGTCGCTGAATCGGGCAACGGGACGGAATGAGCGGCGGGAAACGATGGAAAACGGTGCAATCGAAGCGGTAGCCCTGAGCGGCAGTATCGCCGCGCAGGATCTGTCCATCTGGTCGCTGGTGTGGCGGGCCGACCCGGTGGTCAAGGCGGTCATCGTCGTGCTGGTGGTGGCCTCGGTCTGGTGCTGGGCAATCATCTTCGAGAAGGTCATGACTCTGCGCCGACTCAACGGCCTGGCAAGCCAGTTCGAGGACACGTTCTGGTCCGGCGGGGCCCTGGACGATCTCTATGACCGGATTGCCGACCGGCCGCCGGACCCGATGTCGGCGGTGTTCGTTGCCGCCATGCGGGAGTGGCGCCGTGCGGCTGATCGGCCGGCGGGAGATGGCCTCTCGGCCGCCTTGAACCTGGAGAGCCGGCTCGACCGGGTGGTGCAACTCACGTTGGCGCGGGAAACCGGCCGGCTGGAACGGCAGATGACCATGCTTGCCTCGACCGGCGCGACCGCCCCCTTCATCGGCTTGTTCGGAACGGTGTGGGGCATCATGCACAGCTTCCAGGCGATCGGCATCACCGGGAGCACCAGCCTTGCGGTGGTGGCGCCGGGCATCGCCGAGGCCCTGTTCGCCACCGCCCTGGGACTGCTCGCCGCGATCCCGGCGGTGATCGCCTACAACAAGCTCTCCCGGTCCATTGACCAGTACGCCGGTCGGGTGGACGGCTTCGCCGGCGAGTTCCTGGCCATTCTCGCCCGGCACAGCGGCAAGGACTGACACCCGATGGCAGCCTTCATGGTGGACCGGAACGACCGGGCGCACGGCCGGGGTCGTCGTCGGACGCGGCCGATGAGCGAGATCAACGTCACGCCGATGGTCGACGTGATGCTGGTGCTGCTGATCATCTTCATGGTGACGGCGCCGCTGCTGACCACCGGCGTGGAAGTGGACCTGCCCGACGGAACCACCGCGCCGGTGCAAGGCCAAGACGAGCCGCTGACGGTTTCCGTGGATGCGCAAGGCCGCGTTTTCGTGCAGGATACCGAGGTGGCGCTGGAAGAGCTCACGCCCCGGCTTGCCGCCATCACCGGCCGCAACCCGGATGTTCGGGTGTTCGTGCGGGGCGACCGCGCCATCAACTACGGCCAAGTGATGCAAGTGGTGGGTGCGATCAACGCCGCCGGATACCGCAAGGTCGCGCTGATCACCGATCCGCGCATCGCCGCGGCCGCGGTTGATGGTCAGCGCTGATCGGAACCGGGATCGATCGTCACGCGAGGAACGATCATGCGTAGGCCGCTGGCCGCTTCGATAGGGCTTCATGTGGTGGTCATCCTGCTACTGTTCGTCGGGTTGCCGCGGTTCGGCGATCGCTACGACGACATGGCCCAGCCCGATGCCTTGGTCGTCGACGTGCTGACCGTTGACGAAGTGACCAACGTGCCGCCCACTCGGCCGGCACCGCCACCGCGGGAGGCGTCCGAACCGAGGCGGGCCCAGGTACAGCCGGTTCCCGCACCATCGCCCCCGCCCCCGCCTCCGCCGCCGGCCCAGACCCGACCGGCGCCGGCCGTTCCATCAACGCCTGCGAGACCGGTGGCCGAGACGCCCCCGGCGACGGCTCCCGAGATTCTGGCGGCACGCCCGCAAGCCAAGCCGGCGCCACCGCCGGCACCGCCGGCTCCCGAGCCTCGGCGCACGACCGCGGCACCGGCCGAGACGGCACCGTCGCCGCCGGCACCGCCCGCTCCCGAGCCCGAGCCTCGGCGGACCACCGCGGCACCGTCGCCGCCGGCACCGCCGCGCCAGGAGGACGGACCGGCGACCGGGCAGGACTTCCAGACGGTCCTCCGCACGGTGGAAGGCCTGCAGCCCAGCGCCCCGAGCGAGCCAACCCGCCCGACGCCGGAACCGGAGCCGCAGGTCAGCGAAGCCGAGGCCCGTTCGTTCGACGCCTTGATCAGCGATGCGCTGAGCGGTCCCGCCGCCGGTGCCCCCGGCCGGTCGTTCGATCCGGATCGGCCGATGACCATCAGCGAGATCGACGAGGTGCGCCGGCAGATCGAGCGCTGCTGGAATATCCCCGCCGGTGCCCGGGAGGCGCGCGATTTGGTGGTCACGGTGCGGGTCGAGATGGCGCCCGACGGCCGACCCCGGATGGCCCAGATCGTCGAGGATCGGCGGCTGAGCGACGACGGATTCTATCGGGCGGCGGCGGAAAGCGCCTTGCGGGCGGTTCTCAACGACCGCTGCCACCCGTTCAGGCTTCCGCCGGAGAAGTATGAACGCTGGAGAACGATGACGCTCATCTTCAATCCGAAGGACATGGTTGGGTCATGAGGGTGCCAGGACAAGTGTGGCTATCGGGATCGCGGCGGTTTTGGCAGGCGGTGCCCGCCGGCGTTCTGTTGGCCGTGGCGTGGGTACTGCTGGCCGGGCGGCCGGCACTGGGCGAGCTCAGCATCGACATCACCCGTGGCGTGGTGGAGCCCCTGCCCGTCGCCGTCGTCGAGTTCGCCGGGACGCAAGCCAACGAACGGGAATACGGACGCGATGTGGCGCGGGTCATCGCCGCCAACCTGGAACGTTCAGGACTGTTCCAGCCGGTCAACCCGGCGGCGTTCATCCAGCGGGAGGTGCCGCTGGATGCGACACCGCGATTCGGCGACTGGCGGGTCATCAACGCCCAGGCGCTGGTGCATGGTCGCGTCATGCTGCAGGCCGATGGGCGGCTGCAGGCGGACTTTCGGTTGTGGGACGTGTTCGCGGAACGGCAGATGGCCGGCTTCACCTTCGTTACCGACCCGCGCAACTGGCGCCGGGTCGCCCACATCATCTCGGACGCGGTGTACAAGCGGATCACCGGGGAGGACGGCTACTTCGATACCCGGATCGTCTACGTCGCCGAAAGCGGCCCCCGTGACAACCGGGTCAAGCGGCTGGCGATCATGGACCAGGACGGCGAGAACCACCGCTTCCTGACCGACGGCAGCGACCTGGTTCTGACCCCGCGGTTCTCGCCGACCTTGCAGGAGATCACCTACCTCAGCTTCCATCGCGGCCGGCCCCAGGTGTTCATCTATAACATCGACACCGGCCGGCAGGAGAGCATCGGCGACTTCGACGGCCTGTCGTTCGCGCCGCGATTCTCGCCTGACGGCACCCGGCTGGTGATGAGCCTGTCCCGGGAGGGAAATTCCGACATCTACGCCATGGACCTGCGGACCCGGCAGCTCCGCCGCCTGACCGCCGGTACCGGGATCGACACGTCGCCAAGCTATGCCCCCGACGGGCGGCAGATCGTGTTCAACTCGGACCGTGGCGGCAGCCAGCAGATCTACCTGATGGATGCCGACGGCGGCAACGTCCGCCGGATCAGCTTCGGCCAGGGCCGCTACGCCACCCCGGTATGGTCGCCACGGGGCGACCTGATCGCCTTCACCCGCATGCATCAGGGTCGGTTCTTCATCGGCGTGATGCGGCCTGACGGCAGCGGTGAGCGGCTTCTGGCCGAGGGATTCCGGGTCGAAGGCCCGACCTGGGCTCCCAACGGCCGGGTCCTCATGTACTTCGACGAGGAGCCGACACGGGCCGGCGGGAGCGGCCGGTCACGGCTGGTCAGCATCGACCTCACCGGCCGGAACAAGCGCGAGGTGCCGACTCCGACCGACGCCTCCGACCCCGCGTGGTCGCCATTGATTCCGTGATCCGGATCAACGTAGCATGAGATGGTCTTCACGTAGTTTATCAACCGGAAGAACGGGCACTTGAAGCGCGCCGCGGCATCAACGACCGGTGCCGCTGGCTGGCCTGACGCAAAGGCGATCGGGCAGGATCGGTCGGGGTTGTGATTTGTCCTCAGCAAGGGAGAGTTGAATGCGCCTATCGTCGATCGCGGCCCTGGCCGCAGCAGTGTTGCTCGTCGTCGGCTGCCAGACCCCGCCGGAACGGTCGGGTGCGGCCGCCGGCAGCGGAGCCGCCGCGGGGGGGGCCGGCGTCAGCGGCCGCGGTGCAACGGATGGCGTCGATCGGATGGCCGGGACCCTGTCGGAACAGCTCGCCCAAGTGGGTGACCGGGTGTTCTTCGCGTTCGATCAGTATGCCCTGACTCCGGAGGCCCGGGGGACGATCGAGGGTCAGGCGGCGCTGCTGTCACGGCACTCCGGCATCACCGTGCGAATCGAAGGGCACGCTGACGAGCGCGGCACCCGGGAATACAACCTGGCGCTGGGCGACCGCCGGGCCCACGCGGTGAAAGACTACATGGTGGCGCTCGGCATCAGCCCGGGGCGAATCACCACCACCAGCTACGGCTCGGAGCGACCGGCCGTACTCGGCTCCAACGAGCAGGCATGGGCACAGAACCGGCGGGCGGTGACAGTGGTGTTCACCGATCGGGTCGGCAGTTGAGCCGACGGAATCCGGTGCGAACGCGGACGGCCATGGCAGCTCGGCCCCAATCCGGGTGGCCCCGAACGGGCCCGGTGCTGAGCATTGCCGCGGGCGCTCTGGGCGGGATGCTGCTGATGGTGGCGGTGGCGGCGCCCGCGGCGATGGCCGATGCCGCGCCGGACCACGCCCTGTCCCGCCTCCAGGCGGAAACCCGGGATCTGGAGGCTGCGACGGGGTCCCTGTCCGAGGCCGTTCGCGATGCCCGCATGCTGCTGGCGCAGAGCGGGCCGCCGGCCGGCGTGTCGCAGCCGGCCCTGGCACGGATGGATGCCCGCCTTTCAACCGTCGAGCACGATCTCCGCACCCTGACCGGCAAGGCCGAGCAACTCGGCTTCGACGTCCGTCAGATGCGCGACCGTCTGGAAACGGTGATCAGCGACATGGAGATGCGGCTGGCCCGCCTGGAACGGGAAGCGGGCTTGGCAGCAAGCCCGCCGGCAGCCACACCGGCGCCGGAGCCGGGGATCGCCGCGGTTCCGGACCGTGCTCCGGGCGACAGCTTGCCTTCGCGGGGGGCGGAGCGGCCGCCGGCGGGTAACGAAGCCGTGGCCGCGCTGCCCGAGGGTAGCCCGCAGCAGCAATATGCCCATGCCTTCGGCCTGCTGCGCGCCGGCGACTACGACCGGGCGGAAGCCGCACTGAAGGCGTTCGTCGATCGCCACCCCGATGACGCCCTCAGCGGCAATGCCCGGTACTGGCTCGGCGAGACCCACTACGTTCGCGGCAACTATGCTGCCGCCGCGCAGGCGTTCCTGAACGCCTATCAGAGCGAGACCAACGGCGCCAAGGCACCCGATTCGCTGCTGAAACTGGGGATGGCACTGGCCCGCCTGGACAAGCGCAACGAGGCCTGTGCCACCTTTCAGGAGCTGGAGCGAAGCCAGCCGCAGGCATCACCCACCATCCGTCAGAAGGCCGAGGAGGAGAAGGCCCGCATCGGCTGTTCCTGAGCCGCCAGGGCGGAGCGTGGTATGCGCCTGCGTACCGTCCCTTCGATCGCATCCGGCCAAGCGGAGGCGACGTCCGCTCCGCTCGGCGATGCCGCCTTCGCTCAGGTGATGGCCGCGCTTGGCCCGTTCGAACCAGGTCCGGCCCTCGCGGTGGCCGTATCGGGGGGCGCCGACAGTCTCGCCCTCACCCTGCTGGCGGCGAGCTGGATCCGCTCCCACGGCGGCAGCCTGTTGGCACTGACCGTCGATCACCGGCTGCGGCACGGCTCCACTGCGGAGGCACTGCAGGTGGGGGCGTGGCTCGCCGCGCGGGGCATCGACCATCGCATCCTGACACGGACCGGGACCAAGCCGACGACCGGCCTGCAGGCGGCCGCCCGCCGGGCCCGGTATCGGCTCATCGAGGGGTATTGCCGGGAATCCGGCATCCTGCATGTCCTGCTGGGGCATCATCGCCGCGACCAGGCGGAGACGGTGGTCCTGCGGGCGTCGGCAGGGAGCGGCCCGGCCGGACTCGCTGGCATGGCACCGGTTGTGGAGGCGCCGTCCTGCCGGTTCATCCGGCCACTGCTGGAGATCGACCCGGCTCCCCTGCGCGCCTACTTGCGGGCGCGCGGGCAGCCTTGGATCGAAGACCCTGGCAACCGGGATCCCCGGTTTGCCCGCACGACACTGCGCCGCCCGACGGCAGCGGGACGGCAGTCGACGGAGCCGGCATTGACCCGGTTTGCCGCGCGCCAGCGATGCGCCCGGATCATCCTGGAAGAAGCGGTCAGCCGGCTGGTCGCCGAGGCGGTGACGGTCCATCCGGCCGGGTTGGCCTGGCTGGATTGGCCGGCGCTGGTGGCCGCCGCCCCGCCGGTGGCCGCCAGCGCGCTCGGGTCCGTTATCGCCTGCATCGGCGGCAGAGCCCATCCGCCGGCCGCCGCCAAGCTCGCCCGCCTGGTAGAGGGCCTCTCGGCGACATCGAACGGGCGGAGCATGACGCTCGGCGGATGCCGCTTGCGGCCCGCCCGGGAGCATTTGCTGATCCATCGGGAAAGCCGGAACCTGCCGCCCGCAATGGCTGTGCCACCCGGCGACACACTGCTCTGGGACAACCGGTTCCTGATCTCCTTCGCGACAACCGCACCTCATCAGACCGCCGGCACGGCGTGGCTTGCGCCGTTGGGCAGGGAAACCGCGCAGACCATCGCCGCCGCCGCGGATCCTCGCATCAACCCGGCGATCCCGCGCGCCGCCTGGGAAGCACTGCCGGCGCTGAGCGATGGGCAGGGGCTGATCCACGCACCGCATCTGGGTTATCGGCGACCCGGCGCCGCGGTCCGCATCGCCCGCATCAGCTTCCATCCAGCCACCCCGGCGGGGGGTGCCGGCTGCTTCCTTGCGTATGAGCTTTCGCCTATTATGTGATGCTGGGTGACCATTGTGTAACCGTGGTCGGGCTGCAGCCGCAGCCGCCAGGGACACGCCGAGACAGAGCCGGTGGGTTGAACGTGAATAAGAACTTGATCCTTTGGGTTTTCATCGCGCTCGCGGTGCTGTTCCTGTTCAACATGTTCCAGAACACGACTCCGCGGACCGCCCATGAGCCGCTGGCCTATTCCGAGTTCCTGACCCAGGTGCAGAGCGGCGACGTCCGCGAGGTGACCATCAAGGGCAATGAGATCGTCGGCCGTTTCCGCGATGGTCGGCCCTTGCAGACCTACACGCCGAATGACCCCAACCTGATCCCAACGCTGCAGGAACACGGTGTCCGGATCACCGCCGAACTGGCGAGCCCCGGAACGCCCGGGCTGTGGGGCATCCTGATCTCCTGGTTCCCGATGCTGCTGCTGATCGCGGTGTGGATATTCTTCATGCGCCAGATGCAGGCCGGCGGCGGCAAGGCGATGGGTTTCGGCAAGTCCAAGGCGCGGCTGCTGACCGAACGCAGCGGTCGGGTGACCTTCGACGACGTCGCCGGGATCGACGAGGCCAAGCAGGAACTGGAGGAGATCGTCGACTTCCTGAAGGATCCACAGCGGTTCCAGCGGCTGGGCGGCAAGATCCCGAAGGGCTGTCTGCTGGTGGGGCCGCCCGGCACCGGCAAGACCCTTCTCGCGCGGGCCATCGCCGGAGAGGCCAACGTACCCTTCTTCACCATCTCCGGCTCCGACTTCGTGGAAATGTTCGTCGGCGTCGGCGCCAGCCGGGTCCGCGACATGTTCGAGCAGGCGAAGAAGAACGCGCCCTGCATCGTCTTCATCGACGAGATCGATGCGGTCGGCCGGCACCGCGGCGCCGGCCTCGGCGGCGGCAATGACGAGCGGGAGCAGACGCTCAACCAGCTGCTGGTGGAGATGGACGGGTTCGAGGCCAACGAGGGGGTGATCCTGATCGCCGCCACCAACCGGCCGGACGTGCTGGATCCGGCCCTGCTGCGGCCCGGCCGGTTCGACCGCCAGGTGGTGGTGCCCAACCCGGACGTGTTGGGGCGGGAGCAGATCCTGAAGGTTCACATGAAGAAGGTGCCGCTGGCGCCGGACGTGAATGCCCGGGTGATTGCCCGCGGCACCCCCGGCTTCTCCGGCGCCGACCTTGCCAACCTGGTCAACGAGGCGGCGTTGCTGGCCGCCCGCGCCGGGCGCCGCAAGGTCACCATGGCCGATTTCGAGGCGGCCAAGGACAAGGTCATGATGGGCTCGGAGCGCCGGTCCATGGTGATGACCGAGGACGAGAAGCGGCTCACCGCCTATCACGAGGCCGGGCATGCTCTGGTCGGCCTGCACGTGCCCAAGCACGATCCGTTGCACAAGGTGACGATCATCCCCCGCGGCCGGGCGCTGGGTCTGACCATGAGCCTGCCGGAGCGCGACCGTTACACCTACTCCCGCCAGGAACTGGAATCCAGGCTGGCGGTGATGTTCGGCGGCCGGATCGCGGAGCTGGTGGTATTCGGGGAGGACAACGTCACCACCGGGGCCGGCAACGACATCAAGCAAGCGACCGACATGGCGCGGCGGATGGTGACGGAGTTCGGGTTCAGCGATCGGCTCGGCCCGTTGCGCTACACCGACAACCAGGAAGAGATCTTTCTCGGTCACTCGGTGACCCAGCAGAAGCACGTCTCCGACGCCACGGCGCGGCTGATCGACCAGGAAGTCCGCCGTCTGGTAGACGAGGCGGAGCAGCGCGCCCTCCGCATCCTGGAAGAACACCGGGACGAGCTCGACAAGCTGGCCAATGCCTTGCTCGAGTATGAGACCCTGTCCGGCGAGGAGGTGGCTGCCCTTCTCCGCGGTGAAGACGTGCTTCGGCCGGAACCGAAAGAAGCGCCGCCAGCGTCGCGCCGGAAGCAGCCGCGGCGCCGGTCGTCGGTGCCGAGCAGCGGCAAGACCGGGAAACCCCACGGAACCGGCCTGGAACCCGAGCCGCAGCCGGGAGCCTGACCGCGTTCACCCAAGCCTGCAACACACGTCCTGGCGAGTGCGATGACGGCGCCGCGCGTTGATCCGCACGCAGCGAGCGAGCGGACGTTCGCCGGACTGTCCCTCTCGTCACCCCGGATCATGGGCGTCGTCAACGTCACGCCCGACAGCTTTTCCGACGGCGGCGAGGCACTGGAACCAGGTGCCGCGGTGGCGCGGGGACGGGATCTCGCCGATGCCGGCGCCGACATCGTCGACGTCGGCGGCGAATCCACCCGGCCGGGCTCCACGCCCGTCCCGGAAGCCGTCGAGTTGGCACGCATTCTGCCGGTGGTCCGCGACCTCGCCCGGGACGGGATTCGGGTGTCGGTGGATACGCGGCATGCCCGGGTGATGGCGGCCGCACTGGATGCGGGAGCGACGATCATCAACGACGTGACGGCGCTCACCGGTGATGCCGATGCGCTGGCAATGATTGCGGGAACCGGCGCTGCCGTGGTGCTGATGCACATGCAGGGCGACCCGGGCACCATGCAGGACGATCCCCGCTATGATGACGTCGTCGCCGACGTCAAGGCCTGGCTGGCGCAGCGGGTGGCCGCATGCCGGGTCGCGGGAATCGGTCCGGACCGGATCGCGCTCGACCCCGGCATCGGCTTCGGCAAGACCGTCGAGCACAACGTGCGCCTGCTGGCGGAATTGGACGCTTTTCGGGAGCTGGGCTGCGCTGTTGCGGTCGGGGTATCCCGCAAGAGCTTCATCGCCCGGCTGAGCCGCGGTGAGGCCGTGAAGCAGCGGCTTGGCGGTTCGATCGCGGCGGGGCTGTGGGCGGTGGCGGAGGGGGCCGACATCCTCCGGGTGCATGACGTCGCTGCCACCCGGCAGGCACTTGAAGTTTGGCGCGCGATCGCCGATAAGAGGCGATAGCGAATCAACACAAGGATGGCGTCGTCAGCGCTCGGGCTCGTTCCGCGGGAACGGAGGCTTGGGCGCGATTCCGGTTGCGGGCGCCATGGGACACGGTTTCGTAAGGGGCCGGTGCGCACAATGCCGCCAGTCCGATTGAGAGACGAAGGTGGGGCTATGAGCAGGCGGCTTTTTGGAACCGACGGCATTCGTGGCACGGCCAACCGGGAGCCGATGACGGCCGAGACGGCCCTCAAGGTGGGCATGGCCGCCGGGCTGCATTTCCGGCGCGGCAATCACCGGCACCGGGTGCTGATCGGCAAGGACACCCGTCTGTCCGGCTACATGCTGGAGCCGGCCCTGACCGCCGGCTTCGTGTCGATGGGCATGGACGTGATCCTGGTGGGACCGCTGCCGACACCGGCGGTGGCGATGCTGACCCGGTCCATGCGCTGCGATCTCGGGGTGATGCTGTCCGCCTCGCACAACCCGTTCGAGGATAACGGGATCAAGCTGTTCGGCCCGGACGGCTTCAAGCTCTCCGACGCGGTGGAAGCCGCCATCGAGGAGCATATCCAGAACGGCATCCGCGGCCACCTGGTGCCGCCGGGGGAACTCGGTCGCGCCCGCCGCCTCGAGGACGTGCGCGGACGCTACATCGAGTTCGTCAAGGCAACGTTTCCCAAGGGGCTGACCCTCTCCGGCCTTCGTGTCGTCATCGACTGTTCCAACGGTGCCGGCTACCGGGTCGCGCCGGAAATCCTCTGGGAACTCGGCGCCGAGGTGATCGCGCTGGGGGATGAGCCGGACGGCTACAACATCAACCGGGACTGTGGCTCGACCTCGCCAAAGGAAATGTGCCGGAAGGTGGTGGAGTACCGGGCCGATTTCGGCATTGCACTGGACGGCGATGCCGACCGGGTCCTGATCGCCGATGAGGCCGGAACCCTGGTGGATGGCGATCAGCTCATGGGGGTGATCGCCGAGCACTGGTCCGGCACCGGCCGGCTGAAGGGGGGTGGCATCGTCGCCACCGTGATGTCCAACATCGGCCTCGAACGGTTCCTGCGTCAGCGGGGCCTCACCCTGGTGCGCAGCCAGGTGGGCGATCGCTACGTGTTCGAGCAGATGCGGGCCGGCGACTACAACGTCGGTGGTGAGCAATCGGGGCACATCATCTTCTCCGACTATACAACCACCGGCGATGGCCTGATTGCCGCCCTCCAGGTTCTGGCGGTGATCGCCGAATCCGGCCGCCGCGCCAGCGAGGCCTGCCGGGTGTTTCAGCCGGTGCCGCAGGAACTTCGGAACGTGCGCTTCAACGGCGGGCAGCCGCTGGAGTGCGAGGCGGTCAGGACCGTGATCTCGGAGGCGGAGCAGCGCCTGAGCCACGGGGGCCGCCTGCTCATCCGCAAGTCGGGAACCGAGCCGCTGATCCGGGTGATGGCGGAAAGCGAGGATCCGGTTCTGCTCAACGCCGTGCTGGATGAGGTCTGTGGCGTCATTCAGCACGCCGCGCACTAGCGCTCAGGTCTCGCCCGCGTGCTGGGTCGCGTTCTGATCATCGCCGGATCGGACTCCGGAGGCGGCGCCGGGATCCAGGCGGACATCAAGACCGTGACCGCGCTGGACGGCTTCGCGATGACCGCGGTGACCGCACTGACCGTGCAGGACACCCAGGGCGTTCACGGCATCCTGGACGTGCCTGCGGACTTCGTCGCCGCACAGATGCGGGCCGTGCTTGCCGACATCGGCGCCGACTGCATCAAGATCGGCATGTTGCACCGAGCCGATGTCATCGAAGCGGTTCGTGCGGTGATCGATTCCTCGGCGCCGGGCGTGCCGGTGGTGATCGATCCGGTCATGGTGGCCAAGGGCGGCCATCCCCTGCTGGTGCCCGAGGCGGTGGCCACCCTCAAGGCACGGCTGATCCCCATCGCAACGGTGCTGACACCCAACCGGCCCGAAGCGGAAATCCTGGCCGGCGAGCCCCAGGTCGCGGATCCCGAACGCCTGGCGGCGGCCCTTCTCGGCCTCGGTCCGCAGGCGGTACTGCTCAAGGGCGGCCACGTTCCCGGCCCGACCGTGATCGATGTGCTGGTGGACCGGACCGGCGCCAGCGAAACGCTGGAGAGCCCCCGGATCGAGAGCCGCAACACCCATGGCACGGGCTGCACCCTGGCCTCCGCCATCGCCGTCAGCCTGGCGCAGAAGCTGCCGCTACGAGCCGCGGTGGTGCGGGCGCGGGCCTATGTCCGCGAGGCCATCATGACCGCCCCGGGCTTCGGCCACGGTCACGGCCCGCTCAATCATGCCCATACCGTACCCCGGGCCACCGCGCCGTTGCGTCCCTGAGCCCCGGCGGCGCCCCGTGCCGCCAACGCCCGTCCAACCGCAGCCGCGTTGGAACGCCGGCGAGCCGACGCCTGATCCCGATCGTCAGGCGACGGCACCGACGGGCATGCTCCCGGGAGTTGCTGTCGCCGCATCCGAGGGGGCGTGTTTGTGACTGGGCTCCCTGAGCACGTAACCGCGGCCCCAGACGGTCTCGATGTAGCTTTCTCCGCCGGTCGCCGCCATCAGCTTCTTTCGCAGTTTGCAGATGAAAACGTCGACGATCTTGAGTTCCGGTTCGTCCATGCCGCCATAGAGATGGTTGAGGAACATCTCCTTGGTGAGGGTGGTGCCCTTGCGCAGGCTCAGCAACTCCAGCATGCCGTACTCCTTGCCGGTCAGGTGCACCGGCCGCCCATCCACCTCCACCGAGCGGGCCGCAACGTCCACCGACAGCCGGCCGGTACGGATCACCGATTGCGCATGCCCCTTGGAGCGCCGGACGATGGCATGGATGCGTGCCACCAGTTCCGCCTTGACGAAGGGCTTGGTGAGGTAATCGTCGGCACCGGTGCCGAGCGCCTTCACCTTGTTTTCCGGCTCCAGCAGTCCCGACAGGATCAGCACCGGGGTGCTGACCTTGCCGCGCCGCAAGCGCCGCAGCACCTCGATGCCGTCGATGTCCGGCAGCATCAAGTCGAGCAGGATGATGTCGTAATCGTAGAGCCGGCCGATCTCCAATGCGTCTTCGCCCAGGTCGGTCGCATCCACCACCATCCCGACGGATTTCAGCATCAGCTCGATGGCCTGCGTCGTCATCAGGTCGTCCTCGACCAGAAGCACCCGCATGGTTCAACCTCCGCTAGCTGTAACGGCTTGCGCCACCTTAAATGCGTGTATACACGGTACCCATTTGGGAGGCAAGCCTTGATTGCCCTGTTTACGCCACATACACGCTATCATGGTAGCATCGCGCTTGGTCGTCGTTGACGGCGGTCACACCCTGACCGAACCACAGCGGGGTGCGGCCCCTTCAGGGGGCCGGCATGCCGGCTCGCCGAGCGCCGAGCCCATGGGAGCCGACGCCTGATGATCATCGACGCACTGGTCCGGGAGATCGAAGAACTGCCCGATCTCGTCATCCACGGTCGGGTGGCGTCGGTGGTGGGCTTGCTGGTGGAGGCCGAAGGTTTGGCGGAGACCCTGGCCGTGGGCGACCGCTGCCGGCTGACCGGTCGCGATGGCCGCAGAACAGCGGCCGAGGTCATCGGTGTCCGCGGCGACCGGGTCCTGATCATGCCGCATGGCAGCCTCGATGGTATCGGCCTCGGCAGCCGGGTGGAGGCCGCAAGCGGCGGATCGGTCATCCACCCCCACCCTTCGTGGCTGGGACGGGTGATCGACGCGTTCGGAAGACCGGTGGATGGCCGCGGCCCTCTGCTCCGCGGTCAAGCCCCTCGCCCCCTCCGGGCGACGCCGCCGCCGGCGCACGACCGCCAGCGCCTGGGCGGGACCATCGATTTCGGGATTCGTGTCATCGATACCTTTCTCGCCTGCTGCAAGGGCCAGCGGATGGGGGTGTTCGCCGGCTCAGGCGTCGGCAAGTCCACCCTGCTGTCCATGATGGCCCGCCACGCGGACCTGGAGGTCAACGTCATCGGCCTGGTCGGGGAGCGCGGACGCGAGGCGCGGGAATTCATCGAGGACAACCTGGGTCGGGAGGGACTGGCACGGAGCGTTGTCGTGGTCGCGACGTCGGACCAACCGCCGCCAGTGCGACGCCAAGCCGCGTACACGATGATGACCGTGGCCGAGTTCTTTCGCGATGAAGGACGTGATGTGCTCTGCCTGATGGACAGTATCACCCGGTTTGCGATGGCCCAGCGGGAGATCGGCCTTGCCGCCGGGGAGCCGCCCACCACCAAGGGCTACACGCCGTCGGCGTTCGCCGAATTGCCGCGGCTGCTGGAGCGGGCGGGGCCGGGCGGTCCCGGCCAAGGCAGCATCACCGGGCTGTTTTCGGTGCTGGTGGATGGTGACGATCACAACGAGCCGGTGGCCGACGCCGTTCGCGGTATCCTCGACGGCCACATCGTGCTCGATCGGGCGATCGCCGAACGCGGCCGCTTCCCCCCCGTCAACGTTCTTCGCAGCGTGTCACGGAGCATGCCCGCCTGCCATGCGGACCATCAGACGGAGTTGATCCGGCACGCGCGGCGGTTACTTACCACCTATGAGGACATGGCGGAACTGATCCGCCTTGGCGCATACCGCAAGGGGAGTGATCCGGTCGTGGACGAGGCGATCCGCGCATATCCCGAACTCGAGCTCTTCCTCAACCAAGGCAAGGACGACCGAACCGATAGTGGAGCCGCCTTTCGCCGGCTGACCGAGATCGTCACCCGGCCGGAGCAGGCCGGCGCCAGCACTGCCCGGAGCTGATGCCCGGTGGCGCGCCTTGGTCCCCTCATCCGCATCGCCCGAGCCCGGGTGGACGAACAGCGCCGTGCCCTGGCGGAACGGCTGCACCGGTCTGAGGACCTGGCGGCAGAATGCCGGCGCATCCAGGCTGCGATCGCCAAGGAAGCGGCATTGATCGAGGCAAGCGTTGCCGAGTCCGACGGTTCGGCCGGCCCCGAGGAGAGCGTGTCACTGCACTTCGGCACCTTCGTGGCGCAAGCCGAGGCAGACCGCCTTGACAACCAAGCGGAGGCGGCAAGGCTGGAAGCCGAGATCGATGCTGCACGGGAAGCGTTGACCAAGAGCTATCGTGACCTCCGCGCGATCGAACTCACCGAACAGGCTCGCCTTCGCAAGCTTGCGGATGCCGAAGTCCGGCGCGATCGCAGTGCGTTGGATGAGACCGCGGTCACCCGTCATCGCCGCCGAGCCGCACCCTAGATTGATGCGCACGGACGGCGCATCGCATCGGCAACACGGCGGTGGCAGCCGCCGTGCTTGTTCCCGACACGAAAACCGGGTCATCATCGAAGCGACGTGGCGCCATGGCCACAGCCTCAGCAGGGCGACCGGATGACCGGACAACGACCAGAGGCCCGACGGCACTATGGCAGCGGCGGGGCCGGCCGGTTCGGCTGGCTCGTCCTGGTCGTCGTGGCGCTCTGCGCCGGGGTTGGGCTTCCGGTCAATGCCAGCGAGGACCATCTGTTCCACGAAGAGCTGGGGGTCGACTATCAGCAACTCGCCGAGGAGGTGGAAGCGACCTACCAGGACGCATGGACCAAGACGCTGCTGGCCGCCCGCTTGCTCTTCCCGTCCGCCGACGAGCCGCTGGTTCCCGATCACGCCGACGTGGCCATGGCCCTCTATGAGCAGGCAATCGACCGGGTCCGCGAGACCCTGGCTTCCTATGAGCGGACCTATGCCAGGGTGCCGCTGCTGTTCGTCCGGCTGGACTACCTGATCGTGCGCAGTCTCGGGGGCATGTCGCTGGTGTTCACCATGAAGGACGATGCCGTCGCGGCAGCCGAAGCCCGGGAGGCGCTGGTCGCGCGGGCGGAAGACGCCCGGGGCCGGATCACCTTCGCCCTCGAGCGCAACATCCTGCCGCAGTTGCATGACGGGTTCCTGGCGGTGGATGCCGGCCTTCGGACCGCTTTGTCGGAGGCCCACGTGTGGATCGGGACCGAGGCGGGAGCAGACGGCAACCATGAGGCGGCTGCCCTCCACCTCAAGGAGGCCCTCGCCCTCCGGGACGACGAGGCGGGGCAGGAAGCCATCCGCGCGCTGATTGAGCGGGTCGAAAGGTCCGAAGCCGCGAGCGTAATCAACCCGGAGCACCCGGCCACGCGGGGACTAGAGGACCGGCCGGTCCCGGACCGGGAGTCACCGGCTTCAGACGACGATTCCGGGCCCGGCAGCGGCTGACCCCCAGTCTGCCGGCAGCACGAACCCGGGCGGCACCGCCCGGAAGCCGACCTGACCGACCAAGCCGAGGGCTTCGACCGCGCCACGGAACACTTGGCGGATCTCGTCCTGCATCGGCACCGACAGCGGTGACTCGCTACGAACGACGAGATCGAGCGCTCGGCCGCCGGCCCCGCGCACCATCGCATCCAGTTGGACCCGGCCAAGGCGGCTCAGGCTGAGATCGACGACGAACCGGACCGGCTCCTCATGAGCGGGGACAGCGGAGTCCCGCTGATCCCGTCGGTCCCGGATCAGCAACCGGAAGAAGCCCAGATCGGTACCGACAGCCAACGGCACCGTGAGGACGCGCCAAACCGCACCGGTATCATCGACGGTACTCAGCAGCTCCCGCGCGGCAGCGCCAAGCCGATCGGCAAGGCCACGGCGGGCGGCTTCCAGACCGCGCACCCCCTCCTCGCCCAGCCAGCGGGCGGTCTCGCCGCTCTGCACGAACCCGAGGAAACGCAGCACGTTGGCGGCAAGCTGGGCATCGGGTCGGGGCACGACGGCGGTCAGGGGTGTCCCGCTGCCCGAACCGGGCGCGGCAGCCAACAAGGCGTGCCACGCCGCGCTGAACTCGGCCCAAGCCGACGCCACACCGGAGATCGATGAAGCGGCGGTTGCGGCTGCCTGGACCGGCGCCAGAGGGCGAAGCTCCCATGTTGCGGTCCATCCGGGCGGCAGCGGGACTGGCGTCTCGACCAACCATCGGCCCCCTGCCGACGCCAGGATGACTTGGCGCGGACCAAGCACATCAGCGACCGTCGCGGAGAATGGTCCCGCAGTGTGCGCCGAGCCGGTTGCAGCCGCCGGATTGGCGGCCATCAGGCCCGCCTCCCGGCCGGGCCCAACCAGGCGCAGCATCACCGGACCACCACCGGCAACATACGGTCCGTCCGGACGCTGCAGCGCGGCCGCTGCCGTTGGGTGAGGGGCCGTCGCCAAGCCCGCCAGCGCAATGGCCTTGACCAGTGCGCCCGGCGCCAACGGGGAGGTGGCTTCCCTGCCGGCACCGCCGCCGGGCAGCGGCATGGTCTTGGCATCGGTGGCACCGGAAGCCGGAGGGCCAGCCAGCGGCAGTGGTGGCGTCGCGGCAACGACTTTCAGCACGGTGCCGGGTACAGTGGACTGGACGGACAACACGAGGCCGGCCCGGAGCAACATGGGCTGGGACGCGTGCGCCTTGAGCACGCCGAACGGGGTGCGGAGATCGACGCCACCATCAGGCCTGACCCCTTCGATGCGCCCCTGGAAACGGCTGCCCCGCGGCGGCAGCCCCGCAGGCGGATCGTCGACCACGATCAGCACCGCCGGACGTCCCGCCGTCGACGCAGGCAGCGACGCTGGGGTCGTGGGGCTCGGCGGCAGCGGTTCCACGACGGCGCGCGTGCTCGTAATGACGGCCTCCCTCATCCGGCCAGAAGCCGCTCCGCCACCGCTTCCACATCGAGGGCAGCATCGCATGACGGGAAGCCGGTCAGGAGCGGCATTTGCACCCGGATCGCCTCTCGCACCCGGACATCGCGGCGGACCACCCCGAGAAGCGGCGGCGAGAACTTGAGAAAGCCCTGGCAGGCCCGATCCAGGGTGGCATAGGTGCGCTCGCCGTCGGTGCGCGATGCCGCCATGTTGACGACGATCCGGATCTCGCCCAGCGGCTGCTCCATCCGGGTGAGTTTGATGAACGCATAGGCATCGGTGAGCGCGGTCGGCTCGTCGGTGGCGATGACGATGCAGCCACCGGCCCGCCGGGTCAGCTCCCGCACGGTCTGCTCGATGCCGCCGCCGAGGTCGATGATCACGTGGTCGTAGGACAAGGCCACCATCATCAGCTCATCGGTCAGGCCATGCAGGCGCTGAGGCGCGATCCGGGACAGGCAACCCGATCCGGATCGCCCGGCGATGATGTCGAAATTGCCGGCACCATAGTGGGTCACCGCCTGCAGGAGCTGGGTCTGGCCGCCGAGGACGCTGGCCAGATCCAGTCGGGGCATCAGCCCGAGCTGGATATCGACGTTTGCGAGCCCCAGATCGCCGTCGAACAGCAGCACCCGCTGGCGGGCGCGCGCGAGGGCGTGGGCCAGGGTGATGGCGAACCATGTCTTGCCCACGCCACCTTTCCCGGACGCGATGGCGAGAAGATTACGGGCCCGCACCGGTGCGGCCGGTCGACGGTCCTGGACGGGGGTAAGCGTGGTCATGGCATGGCCTCTTCGAGGGCGGGTGAGGTCGCCGGCTGGCCGGCCTCGGGGATGATCAGACGGGCGAGCGAGACGGGGTTGACGGCAATCGGGGCTTCGGTCACCCGATTGCTGACGCTGACTTCCGACAGGGCCGCGCGGGCGGCGAAGGCACTGGCGAGCACACTGCCCAGCCGACGGGCCGCATCCAGCCGCGTCGCCATGACCCGACGGATGCCCAGCTGAGCCATGGCGCCGGCGGCATCCATCGCTTCCTCCGGATCGGTGCCGGCGGCGACAACGAGAACGGGCTCGGCGCCGCTCGCCGTGGCGAGGGAACCCAGCTCGGCCAGGTCGTCATCATCGAACGGGTTGACCCCGGCGGTATCGATCAGCACCGGACAGCCGGCCGGCGCGTGCCGTACCGCCGCCGCCGCTGCCGCCGGGGTATCGGCGGCCAGCAGATCGATGCCGAGAATTCGCGTGAACGCCTCGAGCTGCTCGACCCCGCCGGCCCGCCGGGTGTCGGTGGTGACGACAGCGGCAGCAATCCCCGCCTGCCGAAGCCGGGTCGCCAGCTTGGCAACGCTCAAGGTCTTGCCGACCCCGGGCGGGCCGATCAACATCAGGGCCCGCTGAGGACGAGGCGAGAGCGGCAGGAAGCCGAAAACCGTATCCAGTGCGGCGGCCAGGGCCAACACCGACCCTTCGTCCAACAGTGTCGCCGCCGCGGCGGTGAGCCGATCGACCAGCGGCCGAGGCACCCCGTGAAAGGTCAAGGCGCGACGAATGTCCTGTTCGACCCAGCCGGGATCCGGCGGCTCATACCACTCGCGATCGGACACATTCACGTGCTGGCGAGAGTCCTCCACGTCAAGGCCGGCGGCGATGCGGACCGTTCCGGTTTCGGGATCCGGTTCCGTTGAGAGGATGATGGCATCCTCGCCCAGATCGGCACGAACCTGGTCGAAAGCGAGAGCCAGGGTCGGCGCCACGTAAACTTTGATCCGCATAACGGCAGACCCCTTCGGCTAGACTTGACCCACCGTCTTGATGCGGGCCTTGGGATGAACTTCGTTTTGCGACATCACCAGGGTCGCCGGCCGGAAGCGCTCGACGATGGACCGCACGAATGGCCGGACCGCGGGACTGGTCAGCAGCACCGGCGTCTCCCCGAGCATCGCCTGGCGTTCGAATGCCGCGCGAACGGCGGTCATGAAGGCCTGGATGCGGCTGGGCGGCATGGCGAGCTGGCGTTCCTCGCCACTGCCGGCCAGGCTTTCGCCGAAGGCCTGCTCCCACTCCGGTCCCAGCACCAGCAACGGAATGAACCCCTGGTCGTTGGTGGCCATGGCGCTGATCTGGCGGGCGAGCCGGGTACGCACGTGCTCGGTCAGGCCGGTGACGCTGCGGCTATGGGTACAGGCTTCGGAGATGCCCTCCAGGATCGTCGGCAGGTCGCGGATGGAAACGCGTTCGGCCAGCAAGCCCTGGAGCACCCGCTGGATGGTCCCGAGGGACACCCGGTTGGGGATCAGGTCGGCAACCAGCTTCTGATGATCCTTCCCCATCTCGTCCAGCAGCTTCTGGGTTTCGGCGAAGGACAGCAGCTCGGACATGTTGTCCTTCACCACCTCGGTGAGATGCGTGGTGATGACGGTGGCCGGATCGACCACGGTGTAGCCACGGAACAACGCTTCCTCCCGCTGCGACGGATCGAGCCACATGGCCGGCAGCCCGAAGGTTGGCTCCCGCGTCTTCTCGCCGGGGAGTGTGATGTCCTCGCCGCGGGGGTCCATCACCAGCAGCATCCCCGGTCGCAGTTCCCCTTCGCAGGCCTGGATCTCCTTGATACAGATGCGATAGCTGTTGGCGGCGAGCTGCATGTTGTCCTGGATCCGCACGCTCGGCATGACAAACCCGATGTCGGCAGCGAGCTGGCGACGCAGCGCCCTGATCTGGTCCGGAATCCGCCGGCCTTCGGTGCCGCCGCTGACCAGCACCAGGAGGCCATAGCCCAGTTCCAGGCGGATATGGTCCATGTGCAGCGCGGCTGATATCGGCTCCTCGGCCACCGGTGCCGCCTCCGCCTCGGCCAGGCTCGCGGTCTCGATTGCCGCAAGCTCGTGCCGCCGGCTACGGTGCACATACCATCCGCCGCCGCCGATCAGCCCCGCCAGCAGCAGGAACGGCAACGGCGGAATCCCCGGCAGCAGCGCCAGGGCGCCGAGCAGAAAGGCGCTCAGTCCCAGCACCTTGGGGTTGCCCCCCAGCTGCCCGAACAGGGCGGTATCGGTCCGCTCCGACATGCTCGCCTTGGTCACCACCAGGCCGGCCGCGGTGGAAACGATCAGGGCCGGAACCTGGGTGACCAGGCCGTCGCCGACGGTGAGACGGGTGTAGGTGTCAGCGGCTTCGGCGAATGTCAGCCCCTGCTGGGCGACACCGATGATCATGCCGCCGACGACATTGATGAAGGTGATCAGCAGGCCGGCGATGGCATCGCCGCGGACGAACTTGGCGGCACCGTCCATGGCACCGTAGAAGTTGCTTTCCTCTTCCAGCACCTTCCGCCGCGCCTTGGCTTCCTCCTCGCTGACCAGACCGGCCGACAGGTCGGCATCGATCGCCATCTGCTTGCCCGGCATCGCATCCAGGGTGAACCGGGCCGACACCTCGGCAATGCGCCCGGCCCCCTTGGTGATCACCACGAAGTTCACCAGCACCAGGATCGCGAACACGATCAGGCCGATCACGAAGTTGCCGCTCATCACGAAGCCGCCGAACGCCTCGATCACCTTGCCGGCGGCATCCGGACCTTCGTGGCCGTTGGCGAGGATCAGCCGGGTCGAGGCCAGGTTGAGGGCCAGCCGGACCATGGTGGCGAGCAGCAGGATCGTCGGGAAGGCATTGAAATCGAGCGGCTTCTCCACGAACAACGCGGTCATCAGGATGACCACGGCAAGGGTGACCGAGAACGCAAGGCTGATGTCGAGAATGCCGCGCGGCATCGGCAGGATCAGCACCACCAGAAGCGCCGTGACCCCGAGTGCCAGGAAGATGTCCGAGCGCCCGGCGATGGCGGCGACCACCGCCCTGACGCGGTCGGGGCCGGCAACCGCCGCGGTGGCGCCTGAACTCGGTGCTTCCATGGCGGCAGATCAGCCCGCGGCGCCGGTCCGGCTCAGCGCGCCTGCACCGGCGGCCGTTCTCCGCCGCCCGGCATCGGGACCGCAAATCCCTCCGCCGCGTACTGACGGAGCTTGTTGCGCAAGGTGCGGATGGAGATGCCGAGAATGTTCGCAGCGTGGGTGCGGTTGCCGAAGCAGTGTTCGAGCGTGTCGATGATCAGGGTGCGCTCCACGTCTGCCACCTTGTGGCCGACCAGGGGGTGCGGGCCGCTGCCAGCCCCGACCGGGTCCGGTTGCCGGACGCCGGAACCGGCAGCGGCCTGCTGGGTTCGGCCGTCCAGCACGATGGCGTCCGAATCGACCCGGCCGTGATCGGCCAGGAGCACCGCCCGATGCATGGCATTTTCCAACTCGCGAACATTGCCCGGCCATGGATAGACATTGAGGAGCTGGCGCGCTTCGGGACTGAGCACCGGCACCGGCACACCGTTGGCAGCGGCGTACTTGTCGATGAAGTGCCGAGCCAGCACGTCGATGTCGGCCGGCCTTTCTGCCAGAGACGGGATGTTCAGGGTGACCACGTTGAGACGGAAATAGAGGTCGGCGCGGAAGGCGCCCTCGGCCACTGCCGCCTGCAGGTCGCGGTTCGACGTGGCGATGATGCGGACATCGACCCTGACCGGCTGCACCCCGCCGACCCGATCGATCTCCCGCTCCTGGATCGCCCTCAGCAGCTTGGCCTGCAACCGTGGCTCCATCTCGCTGATCTCGTCCAGCAGCAGGGTGCCGCCGCTGGCCTCCTCGAAGCGGCCGATGCGACGGGCGACGGCACCGGTGAAGGCCCCCTTCTCGTGCCCGAACAGTTCGGATTCCAGGAGGTTTTCGGGAATCGCGGCACAGTTTACGCCGACGAACCGGCGCTCCGCCCGTCGGCTTCCGGCGTGCAGGTAGCGTGCCATCAGTTCCTTGCCGGTGCCGGACGCCCCGGTGACCAGCACACTGGCATCGCTGGCGGCGATCCGATCGGCGAAGGCCAGCACCGCCGCCATCCGGGGATCGCGATGAATGATCGCGTGATCCTCGGCCGAGACCGCCGCGAGTACCGCCGCGATCAGTTCCGGATCCGGCGGCAGCGGCAGGTATTCCTTGGCGCCGGCCTTGATGGCGGCAACCGCGGCCTGGGTGTCGCTGCCAACACCGCAGGCGACCACCGGCACCGCAATGCGCTCGGTATCGAGGCTTCGGATCAGCGCAGCGACCTCCAGGCGGACGTCAATGAGCACCAGGTCCGCGCCCCGGCCCGACCGCAGGATCTCGAGTCCCGCATCGATCCGGTTAGCCTGCAGCACCTGGGCGCCGCGTCCCCGGGCGATGCGGCTCGCCTGGCCGATGTGGCCGTCCAGGACGCCGATGATAAGAAGGCGCATGGATTCCTCCCTTACCCCCGTCAATCGAAGTGCTGCACGCGCTTCGCCGGCGGCAGCACACTGTTGAGAAGCATCTCCAACCGGCGGGGGTTTTCCTGCCGGCCGATGGACACCGCCCCGAGGGCGTACATGCGGTTGAGCAGGCCCTCGTCGGCCGCGTTGCGCTCCAGCTTGGCGGCGAGCGGCGAGAACACCAGGTTGGCCAGCACGGCGCCGTAGAGGGTCGTGAGCAAGGCCACCGCCATGCTCGGGCCGATGGCATGCGGGTCGTCGAGCTTGCCCAGCATCTGGACGAGGCCGATCAGGGTGCCGATGAGGCCCATGGCAGGGGCATACTCGGCGGCCCGGCGGAGCACCCCAACAGCCATGACGTGGCGCTCCGCGGTCGAGCCCAGATCTCGCGCCAGGATCCCCTCGACCTCCGCCGGCCGCATGCCGTCAATCACAAGCCCCATAGCCTTCCGCAGCACCGGCGCATCGTCGATCGTGTCGATCATGTGCTCGAGCGACAGCAGGCCCTTATGCCGGGCCGTCTCGGCAAGGTTCAGCATGCCGAGCGCGACGACGGCCGGATCCCGTCGCGGCCGGAACAGGGCCTCGGCAACCAGGCGCACAGCCACGCCGACATCGCCAACCGACGACGAGACGGCGACGGCGGCGAAGGTTCCGCCCAGCACGATCAGCAAGCCCGGCAGGTTGACAAACGACCCGGGAGAACCGCCCAGGACGATGGCGACGGCGATGATGGCGACCCCGCAGGCGAGCCCCATCAATGGGGCCAGATCCCGCCCCTGGCGCTGGCCGACAGCGGAATCCACCCCGGGGAGATCGCCTGCCCGCCCGCCGACGCCGTGTGCAGAGGCGTCGAACGAGCCGAACAGATCGGCCGACGGCTCAGTATCAGCCACGGTCACCTTTCACGATTTCCGTCATGGTGACACCGAGACGGTCATCCACCACCACCACCTCCCCGCGAGCCACCAGGCGGTTGTTGACGTAGATGTCGATGGCTTCACCGACCCGGCGATCCAGTTCCACCACGGCACCGCGGCCAAGTTTCAGCAGCTGGTTCACCTCCATGGTGGCGCGTCCGAGCACTGCGGAGATCTGTACCGGGATGTCATAGACCGCCCCAAGATCGTGGGCAGTACGCGGCGCGTCGTCCTGATCGTCGGCTCGCTTCGGCTCGTCGCCGCGCTCGGCCGCTGCGGCAGCCGCCTCGGGCTGGTCGAAGTCGTTGAGGTTGAGGTTGTCGTCCTGGGTCATGGCAACTCTCCGGCGGGCGGCTTGTGAACAGAGGTGACGGCAGTGTGATGGCGCCCCGGTTCGGATTGCGACGGGACGGGTGGCGGAGCCGGTTCGGCCGTGACATGGGCGTCGTCACGATCGGCTGTCATGGCGCCGGCCGGCGATCCCAGCACTTCGTGGCAAAGGGCGTCGATACTGCGTCTCAGCTGTTCGCTGTCGCGCACGGCGCCCCCGCCACGCCAATCAATTCGGCAATCCCCGTCGGCCAGACCGGGATCGCCGACGACCCGGGATTCTCCCTCGAAATCCCGCACCCGCACTTTGGCGGCGAGATGCCGGCGAACCGGTTCGGCCATCCCTTCAGAGACCCGTATGGTCAACGCCCGGGTGTCGGTGAGACCGGAAGACACCGCCTCGACCATGCCAACAATCTCATCGAAGCCATGACGCCGGTTGAGTTCAGGGAACAGCTTGGCGACCATGGCACGGGCCAGCACCGATGCCTCCCGGGTGCGCTCCCGGTGCGCACCGTGCTCACCGGACACGAGGTTCTGTACGCCTTCGGCAATGGCATTCAGGGTTTCGGCGGTCCGTCGGGTGGTCGCATCCACTGCGGTGGCGGCGCCTTCGCTTCGTCCGGCCGCCCGGGCCTCGGCACAAGCCCGATCCATGTCGTCTTGGGTGAAGTGAGGTTCCGGCTCCGTCGCCACCGGATCGGACTCCGGCGCCGCACCCCCGTCGGGTGTTTCGCCGGCCGCCGGAGCTTCCGAAGACACCCGGGCTTGCCCGGTGCCGGGATCGAAGCGGCGATCGAACAGAAAGCGGACCTCCCGCGTCATCGACTCTCTCCTCCGCGTCCAGCTAGAACACGATCTCGTCGCGGTCGCCGCTGCCGCTCACAACGATTTCGCCGGCTTCGGCCAGGGCCTTGGCGACACCGACGATGGCCGCCTGGGCCTCGTCGACCTCCCGCAGCCTGACCGGTCCCAACGCCTCGATGTCCTCCTTCAGCATCTTTCCGGCTCGTTCCGACATGTTGCTGAAGAACAGATCCTTGACCGCCTCACCGGCCCCCTTGAGGGCGAGGGCAAGCTGGTCGCGTTCGATCTTGCGCAACAGCACCTGGATGCCGGTGGCGTCGATGCGGATCAGGTCGTCAAAGGTGAACATCAACTGCTTGATGCGATCGGCAGCGTCGCGATTGCGTTCCTCGAGCGCGGTCATGAACCGCCCCTCGGTGTTCCGGTCGAAGTTGTTGAAGATTTCCGCCATCATCTCATGGGAATCCCGGCGGGACGTCCGCGCCAGATTGGTCATGAATTCGTTGCGGAGCGTCCGTTCCACATGGTCGAGGATATCCTTCTGAACCACTTCCATGCGAAGCATTCGCATGACCACTTCCATGGCAAAGTTCTCCGGCAGCACGGCGAGAACACGCGCAGCATGGTCCGGCTTGATCTTGGACAAGACCACTGCGACCGTCTGCGGGTATTCGTTTCTCAGATAATTGGCCAGAACCGTCTCGTTGACGTTGCCGAGCTTGTCCCACATGGTCCGCCCGGCCGGTCCGCGGATCTCCTCCATGATCTGGTCGACCCGGTCCGTCGGCATGAACTTGAGCAAGAGACGTTCGGTGCTGTCGAAGCTTCCGACCAGGGAGCCCGATGACGAAAGCTGGTCGGCAAACTCCATGAACAGGCGTTCCGCCACCGACACATCAATGGTTCCGAGAGTCGCCATCGCCTGGGACAGATCGCGGATTTCGGTGTCGTCCATGCTCTTGAAAAGTTTGGCCAGCTGCTGCTCTCCCAGCGCCAGCATGAACGCCGCCGCCTTCTGCGGGCCGCTCAACGTCTTGTAGTCGTCCTTGACACGCGCCATGCCTCAGTCGTCCTCGTGCAACCATTTGCGAATGATTGCCACGGCCTGCTCCGGGTGCTTGTCCACCAGCTCTCCCACCTGCCGGACGGTGGAGGCCCTGACCTGCCCTTCCACCCGATCGAGGTCGATCATCTCCTCGAGGTCGCCGGCGGAGCCCGGCGCCCGCTCGTCGGCACGGGCAATGGCGTGGCCCGCCGGTCCGGTCTGGGATGACGGAGCGGCGAGCGCCGGACGCTCCGGCGGGCGGGTCAGCAGCTCATGGGAGGGTCCGCCCGCGGGGGCCGGAGCCGGCAGGGCATCGAGGGCGCGGCTCAGCAGCGGGCGCACCACCAGAAGGATGACCAGCAGGGCGAAGACGATCAGCACCAGGTACTGCGCCATCTGGAGCAGATCCTTGCGCTCGAGCCCGAAGAACAGGGCCAAGTCATCGGACAGGTCGGCCTCCGGCTCGCTGAACCGCAGGTTGACGATCTCGATCGTGTCGCCACGCCGGGAATCGAACCCGACGGCGCTGCGCACCAGGGTTGCAAGGATCTCCAGTTCCTCGGCCGAACGAGGCTGGTAGGTGCGCGGGCCATCGGCACCGGGGCCATAGGTACCATCGACCAGCACGGCGGCGCTGATGCGATGGATCACGCCGCTTTCCCGCACGTGGTTGATCACCCGCTTGGAGATTTCGTAGTTGACCGTTTCCTCGCTGCGGGTCTCTTCGGTGCCGCGGCCGCCCAGGTCGATGAGGTCAAGATCGGCGTCCGGCAGATTGGTGGCCACCCCCACCGGTGGCGGTCCGGCGGCATCGGCGGATGACAGAGACTCCTCGATGAACTGGGTCGACCGCACCACTTGGCCGTCGGGATCGAAAATCTCCTCGCTGGTATTGATCTGGTCGAAGTCCATGTGGACGGAGATCTCCGCCCGCACCCGGTCGGGGCCGACGGTCTTGCCAATCAGATCCTCGATGGTGCGGGCCAGCCGGGTTTCCAGCTCGCGGCGGCGCTGGTCATTGCGATCCTGCAGCAGAGTCAACTGGTTCTGGCCTTCGAACCCGCCGGCAAGCAAGGTCCCCCGGCCATCAACCACCGAGATCCGGTCCGGCGTCAGGCCCGGCACCGCGGAGGCGACCAAGTGTTGGATCGCCAACACCTGGCTCTGGCCAAGCCGGCCCGTGCCACGCATCTGCAGCACGACGGAGGCGCTCGGCTGCTCCCTTTCGCGACTGAACAGCTCGCGCCGCGGCAGCACCAGGTGGACCCGGGCGGACTGCACGGCGTCGATCGAGCGGATGGTCCTGGCCAACTCGCCTTCCAAGGCGCGGACCAGGTTGACGTTTTGCATGAAGCTGGTGGTGCCGAGACCGTCCGACCGATCGAACACCTCGTAACCGAGGGACCCGCCGGCGGGCAGGCCCTGGTCGGCGAGGCTCAGCCGGTTTGGCCCCACGGCCCCGGCCGGAACGTAGATGGCGGTACCCCCCTGGCGAAGATCATAGGGCACGCCCCCAGCCTCGAGGTGCTGGATGATGCGGGCGGAATCGCTCACGTCCAGGTCGCCGTAAAGCAAGGCGAAATCAGGAGCCGTGAGATGGGTCAGCATCCACACGAACAGGCCAATGACCGCAACTGTCGCGCCGCCGATGATCCCCAGGCGCGCGGTACCGAGGTTGCGGAACACGGTCAGGACAGGGTCCATGTTTCTTCCCTGCGGCGCGAAGCGGTCTGGTGTCAGGGGCGGGCCGGCCGGCTTCAACGACCACGCTAGGAGGATGTGGTGAACAACCGGTTAAGCCCCCGGCAGGAGTTGCCGGGTGACGGCCGCAAGGTGGGGTCAGGGCTGCCGCTTGCCGCGGCGCCGTAGACCCGCCAGCCCTTGGTCCGCCAGGCCCTTCTGCCAGGACAGGAACTCCTCGGCGGAAAGGGCGTAACGCCGGCAGGCCTCGTCCAAGGTGATCAGGCCGGTGCCGACCGCAGCCACCACCTGGGCCTTGCGCCGTGCCACCCAGCGCCCGGTATCTGTCGGCGGCAGATCCGCGAGGGTCAACGTTCCGGCCACCGCCGTCAGGGTCCCCGGCGGTTGCAGCGCCGACAGGCCGTCGCTGCCGGGTTGAAGCGGGTGGTCGTGCGCCATCGTCACTTGGTCCGTATCGTGCTGAGAGGTCATGACACCACAAGATCACCCGGTCTTGCCCGTTGCCGGCGGGAGACCCTACGGTGGTGCGGCTTAAGGAACGCCTAAGCGGACGGTCTCCCGGCGTTCACGCCGGCCGCGGCCGGTGCATGGCGGGTGTCCGGGCAGAGGGAATTGACGGCATGGAGCAGCAAGACCAAGGAAAATCGGTCCTGGTCCGGATCGAGGGACGGGTCCAGGGTGTCTGGTATCGGGGCTGGACGGTGGACGAAGCGACCCGGCGGCAGCTCTCCGGCTGGGTCCGCAACCGCTCGGACGGCAGCGTCGAGGCGCTGTTCTCCGGGCCCCAGTCCATGGTCGACGCCATGCTGGAAGCGTGCTGGCAGGGACCATCGGCGGCACGGGTGAGCAAGGTCACACCGCAGCCGGCGCCACCCCCCGATCATTCCGGATTTCGCGCCCTGCCGACCCTCTGACCGCGGCAAGCGCGCCCAGGCCTGCGATCAGACGGTCAGCGGAGAGACGCGTTCCACACGCAAACCCGGTTGCGGCCGTGGCGCTTGGCCGAATAGAGCGCGGCGTCCGCCCGTTCGAGTGCCGTTTCGACCCCGGTCTCCGCTTCCATCGGGGCGATCCCGACCGAGATGGTGGTGCTGACCTCCTCGCTGTCCTTGAGCCGGATCAGCCAGTTGGCGGCTTTCAGGCGCAGCCGTTCGATGATCGCCCATGCCGCTCGCAGATCGGCGCTGGGCAGGCACAGCAGGAACTCATCCCCGCCGAAACGGAATGCCGTATCGTAGGGGCGAACGCTCTCGGTCAGCATCGCCGCCACCGACCGGAGGACCGCGTCGCCGGCGGCATGGCCCAGCCGGTCATTGACCTCCTTGAAAAGGTCGAGGTCAAGCATGGCGAGACAGCATGGATGACGGTTGCGGGCCTGACGCTCGCACTCGATCCTCAGCTTGCGCCACATCGCCCGCCGGTTGCCAAGTCCGGTAAGGGGATCGACATTGGCAAGCTGGTTCCAGGTGTCGTTCTGCAAATGCCGGACGGCCGATGCGAACGCCAGCACGTTGTTCATGAAGGCGCCATACTCGGCGGTGGGGATGGCGCCGGTGCGGCGCACCGCGTCGGCGATCGCCTCCGATTGCCGCTGCAGCGTCTCCAGCGTCCTGGCAACGGCTGCATGCTCCGGATGGTTGCGGAGGACCGGATGGTCGACCCACTCGGGCAGTTCCAGCCGGGGTGGGGTGATCCGCGTGGGACGATGGGCGGAGATGCCGGACAGGACTTCCAAGTGCCAGTTCTTGAGCCATTCGGTGTGAACGGCGACGATCGTCTCCAGACGGTTCAGTGCCTGAAGGATCGCCCCCGGCCGCTCCCCCTCACTGCCAGTGTCCTCCGACGCGGCCAGCGGGGGAAACGGGCGGTCATCAGGCGCGGGGTCGGCGCCACCACCGGCCTCGAGCGACAGGCCTGCATCATGCTTGTCAACGGTGCTCAAAGGTCGGTGTCCTCCCACTTCCCCGCGGACCGAAGCGCTCTTGTTGCGGCGGCGAACGGTCTCTCGCCATCCGTTCAAGGCGACAAGTCCGCCATCATGCCTTAGGCCGTTTCACGGTCCCGACCGGCTGCCGTACCGCACGACCGAGACGTCCGCAACGACTCATGGTTGTCCGCCCAGTGCAGCGGAGAACCCCTCGTAAAGTGCGGCATCGACGTCCGCCATGTCTGCGGCGATGCCAAGGGCTTGCAATGACGTCACGCCGCGATCGGCAATGCCACAGGGAACGATGCCAGCATAGTGCGACAGGTCCGGAGCAACGTTGAGGGCGATGCCGTGGTAGGTAACCCAGCGCCGCACCCTCACGCCGATCGCGGCGATCTTGGCCTCCGTACCGTCGCCGCGGTCCACCCAGACCCCGACCCGACCGGGGCGGACCTGCCCCGCCACGCCGAATCGGGCCAAAGCGGCGATTACCCAGTGTTCCAGGCCATGCACATACGACCGAACGTCACCGCCGCGGTGAAGCAGATCGAGCATCACATAGGCCACCCGCTGCCCCGGCCCGTGATAGGTATGGCGACCGCCCCGCCCGGTGGCGAACACGGGAAACGCACCGGGATCGATCAGGTCCTCGGGCCGGGCGCTGGTGCCGGCAGTGTAGAGCGGCGGGTGCTCGAGAAGCCAGACGGTCTCCGGGGCGGTGCCGGCCCGAATCTCAGCCACCCGCTGCTCCATCACCGCCAAGGCGTCCGGATAGTCCACCAGGCCGCTGCTGACATGCCACTGCACATCGGACCGCGACCCCAGCGCGTCCTCAGCCGGGTTGGAGCGGAGCGTCCGCGGGCGCGACGGAAAGGCAAGGGCCGGGGAACCCAACCGCAGGGTCGCTGTTCGCATTTTTATGGCCGATGCCTTGATCGTTTAACGGTCATCTGGTATGTGCCGAAACCTGAGTGGTGAGCAAGCGCCGCCGCTCATTCTTTTGCGGTCGTGGCGGAATTGGTAGACGCGCAGCGTTGAGGGCGCTGTGGGGGAGACCCCGTGGAAGTTCGAGTCTTCTCGACCGCACCAGTCCCTGCGAACTCGACCTAGCCATCATCACACAGGCCGGCGCACGCCCCAATTGGTCCGCCGGCGGCGGGATTTCACGCTTTACGTCCTCAGGGCCGCAACCTACCTTCATGGCCATGGCGCGGACATACGGCATTGCGGAACTCGCGGAAGAATTCGGGGTCACCACGCGGACCATCCGCTTCTACGAAGACCAGGGGCTGATCGCACCTGATCGGGAAGGCCACCGGCGGGTCTACCGGCCACGGGACCGGGTGCGCCTGAAGCTGATCATGCGCGGCAAGCGCCTCGGGTTCTCGCTGGACGAAATCCGCGAGATGATCGACATCTATGACGTCGATCGGTCCGAGGTGTCGCAGCTTCGCCTGGTGCTCGACAAGATCGTCGAGCGTCGGGATGCTCTGCTGCTGCAGCAGTCCGATATCGCCGCCATGCTTCGTGAACTGGGCGAGCTTCAGGAGCGCTGCGCCGTCCTGCTCGAGCACAAGAAGGATGGCGCGACACCGGCGCCGGTTGAGGGCTGAGTTCGCGCCCTGCAACGTCCCGTTCCGCGGCGACAGGACCCGCTCGGTGGCATCGGGTGGCGCGGCCTGATCGGGTCAGCGGCCAACCGCGGCGCGCGTGGGGGTATTGTCTACCGATGGGATAGTGCTGCTGAAGGCGATGCTGGCGGGGTTCGTCATCGCCGTTCCGATTGGCGCGATAGGTGCGCTGTGCCTCCGGCGTGGGCTGCAGGGTCGCTGGCTCATGGCCGTTGCAACCGGCTTCGGCGCGGCAGCGGCCGATGCGGTACTGGCGACGGCGGCGCTGTTCGGCCTGTCGCTGATCGTCGGGACCATCGTCGAGAACCAGGAACTGCTGCGGTTCGTCGGCGGCTTGGTACTCCTCTACCTCGGTGCCCGCATGATCGTGCATCGCCACGATTTCGATGCGCCGAGCCCGGGCACGGTGGTGGCGCAACGGGAGCGCAAGCGCGACCTGTCCGGTGCCGTCTCGACCGGCTTCGTGCTCACTTTGGTCAATCCGGCGATCCTGATCGCCTTCTTCGCGGTGTTTGCGGCCCTGGGGCTGATGGAGCATGAATCCCAGAGCGGGGTGATCATCGGCGGCGCGTTCGCCGGTTCGATGCTGTGGTGGCTGACCCTGATCGGCCTCGCCGTCGGCCTGCGAGACCGCATCCCCCTCGGCATCCTCGCCGTCACCAACGGAGCCCTGGGCGCAGTGGTTATGCTGCTCGGCATCGCGAGCTGGATGACGCTGCTCCGGCTCTACCTGTAAGACTCGTGGTCGCCTCAGAGCGGCCAAAACCAGAGGATCGCCGGTATCGCGATGGCAACGATGAGAATTTCCAGCGGCAGGCCCATCCGCCAGTAATCGCTGAAGCGATAGCCGCCAGGGCCCAGGATGATGGTGTTGTTCTGATGGCCGATCGGGGTGAGGAAAGCGCATGAGGCGCCGACCGCCACGCCCATCAGGAAGGGGTCGGGGCTGACGCCGAGATTGGCGGCGATGGCCATGGCGATGGGTGCCATCAGCACCGCGGTGGCGGCGTTGTTGATCACGTCCGAGAGCGTCATGGTAATGACGATCACCAGGGCGAGCAGGACCGCCGGTGGCACGCCTGACGCCACGTCGAGCAGGCTGCCCGCCAGCAGGTCGGTGGTCCCGGTGATCTGCAATGCGCCGCCGACCGGGATCATCGCCGCAAGGAGCACGATCACCGGCCAGTCGACGCTGTCGTACAGGTCGCGCAACGGTACGATATTGAGCAGCACCATGGCGATGGTGGCGAGCCCAAGGGCCACCGGCAATGACAACATCCCCAATGTCGCGGCGGCGATCGCGGCGGCGAAGATTGCCATCGAGATCGCGGCCCATCGGACATCGGCGATCACCATGCCCCGCCGGCCGAGGGAGAGACAGCCGAGGGTGCTGATCACCGAGTTGAGGCGTTCCGGATCGCCTTCGGCCAGCAGCACGTCGCCGGCCTGGAACCGGAACGAGCGCAGACGTCCGCGATAGGGACGGCCCTTGCGCGACACGGCGATCAGATTGACGCCGAAGCGATCCCGGAGCCGCAAACCCTCGGCGGTCCGCCCCTCGATGGCCGCCCGCGGCAACACCACCGCTTCCATCATCTCGGTCTCGGTAATCCCGAGCAGCTTCTTGGTTTCCTGGCGTTTTTCCGGCGGTCGCAGGCCGAGGGACGAGAGCAGGCCGTCCAGCGACTGCGGGCTCACTTCGACAATCAGAATGTCGCCGGCTTCCACCTGCTGAAGCCGGCTGGGGCCGTCGATCCGCCGGTCGCGGCGGATCAGGCGAAGGACTATAGCATCCTTCTCCGCGGCCAACTCATCCAGTTCCTTGAGCGAGCGGCCGACCGACGGGCTGTCCTCCGGCACCTCCGCCTCGCTCACGTAGTTGTCGATGCCGAACAGGTCGCGGGCGGACTGCCGCGATGTCCTCGCCTTGGGGATCAGCCGCCAGCCGATCAGTGAGACGAAGGCGATCCCCGACAACGCCAGGATGCCGCCGACCGGCGAGAAGTCGAACATGGTGAATGGTGTGCCGGTGGCCTCGCCGCGGAAGGTGGCAATGATGATGTTCGGCGGCGTGCCGATCAGGGTCACCAAGCCACCCAGAATGCAGCCGAACGACAGCGGCATCAGGACGACCGCCGGCGAGTGTCCGGCCCTGGCCGCCACCTGCAAGGCAGCCGGCATCAGCAACGCCAGAGCGCCGACATTGTTCATGAAGGTGGACAGCGTGCCGCCGACGGAGGCCAACAAGCCGATCTGACGCGTCGGCGCCTTTACCGGCGGCAGCACGTAGCGGGCCACCAAGTCCACCGCACCGGCATTGCGCAGCCCACAACTGATCACCAGCACGAAGGCCACGGTGAGCGTCGCCGGATGACCGAAGCCGCTGAACACTTGGTCAAACGGGACCATGCCGCCCAGCGTTGCCGCCATCAGCGCCCCGAACGCAATGACATCGTAGCGCCACCGTCCCCAGGCGAACAGCACGAGCACGGCAGCCAGCAGTGTAATCAGAAAGATCTGCTGTGGGGTCATGAAATGGCCAGGGTAGCGGGGCCGTCGTTGGTCGCGATCGGCACGATCCTGACAGACGACCCGCTGCCGTGCAACGCCGCGGCGCCCCAGAATGGGAGCGGTGGATCGTCAATCGGGCGGCTGTCGACGCACCGCCCGGGCCAGGAAGAGCTTGCCGATGCCGTTCAAGGTTGTGTGGAGTTGGGCGAACTGCCGGAAGAACACATCCGGTTCCGCACTTACGCCGGCGCCGATCTCCGCCACCGACCGGCGGCCGTCGATGCGCCGGAGGATGGCGCCGGCCAGCGGCGGCAACGGCAGACGCAGGGTCATGCCTTCGAAGCCGGCGGTGAGGGAAGCCCCCGGGGGCAGCCGTTCGGCCAGCGCCGGACCGTCCAGGTCGCGGAGTACCGGCACCGCAGCCGGATCGTCGGGGCCCGGCGGCACCACCGCGTTGGCCGCATGGACCACATAGAACACGTGCTTGCGCATGGCGCCGATCAGCAACTCGGCGAACGCCCAGCACTCATCCCGGGACAGCGCCTGCACCCGCCCCCTCAGGGCCGGGTCGGAAAGGTAAGTCATGGGATCGTAGAACGCGGGCTCGATGAAGGTGGTGATCCGCAAGCCTGCCGCGGCGGTCAGCGCCAGGATCTCCGGCACCGTGAAGGGCCGGTCGCGGGCGTGCAGGAACAGGTCGTAGAGCCCGGCATCCCCTTGGTCAAGGTGGTCGCGGAGGAACGGGTTGCGCTTCAGGGCATGGGTTTCCGGCAACTGGCGCAGCAGCCGGCGAGTCAGATCGAGACGAACGCCGTCGGGAGCGGTACCAGCGGCAGCCACGCTCCGCAGCATCGCCTGCATCGGATAGACCCCGTCGCGGCCATGGGGCGCGTACAGCATCAGCCCCATGCCGCCCCGCTCCGCCAGCACGCCGGCGAGAGCTCGGAGCCCGGCCGCCGGGTCTTCCAGGTGATGGAGGACTCCGCAGCAGTCGATGTAATCGAACAGCCCGACGTCGGCCGGGTCGAGGTCCAGCAGGGACAGGCGCCGGAATCGGATGTTGGAGAGGTCGCGAACCTTGGCGCGCGCTTCGGCGATCCGGCGGGAGGCGTCGGCGAGGTCGACGTATAGCACCTCCCCCGCCGGCGCCCGGTCGGCGAGCTGCTGCGCCAGCATGATCGCGGCGTCGCCGGTGCCGCCGCCGGCGACCAGCATGCGCCAGGGCCGCCGGAAGTCCATCCCGCCGCCGAACACATGATGGTTGACCTCGTCGAGGTGGCTCGGCGAGCCGGTGATCAGGCGCTTGCGCTCGTCCGCCGGATCACGCGGGGGATAAGGATAGGCCTCGTACTGCCTATGGACGGGATCATCGGCCACGGGATCAGCTTCCCTCGCATCCCGAGACGCGGCGTCGTCACTACCGGCGGGGCGGCCGGCCTGACGTCAAGGCGCGGCAATGCGGCGCTGCTAGGCCTCCCGCAGCCACGCCAACGCCGCGTTCCCATCCGCCGCGGCGAATTGCCTGACCTGAGAGTACTTGTACAGGTCCTGAAGGCGGGTAACGTCGTCGGCCCAACGGCCGTCGCACACCACGGCCACCCGGTCGATCAGGCCGCGGTGGCTCATCAGAAACGAGACGTTGGCCGAACGGGCGCCCTTGGCCCAGCCATCCAGTGCCGTCCAGTCGTAGAGCAGGCGGTAGCGTTCGCCAGTGTCCAACAATTCCGTGAGCCGGGAGATCAGAGCGTCCTTGTCCTCTTCGGTGATGGTGCCCGAAGCCTTGATCCTGACAATGATCCCCTCGCTTTCCGGCATGACTTGCAGCATGTTTCTCTCCCTTGGGCTTGGCCGGCCCTGCTGCCACCTTACGCGGTATGGCCGTGCCCTCTCCGGCCGGCACCTTAGCCGCGTTTCAGAACCGGGAGAAGAGCTTGTCAGACCATCCACGCCACCACGGCCCGGCTCCGGGTCGGTTCGCGGTGACGCAGGCCGACGACGGCGGCGTGACGCTTCAGATCTCCGGTGACTGGTCGATGCAGGCGACCGTGCCGCGTTCGGCCGAGGTCACCGACAGTATCGCTGCCGCCGGGTCGGTGCGCACGGTCACTTTCTCGGCCGAGCGGCTCGGCCGCTGGGACAGCGCGCTGCTGACGGTGCTGCTGGCCGTGCGTGGTTTTGCCGAACAGCGCGGGATCGACGTCGACCCGTCAGGCTTGCCGGAGGGGGTGCGGAAGCTCCTGCACCTGGCGGAGGCGGTGCCGGAGCGGAGCGGCGCCCGGCGCACCGCCGCCGGCCGCGGCAACCTCTTGGCGCGGGTGGGAATCGGAGTCACCCGGGCGACATCCGGGCTGCGGGAGGCGCTGACCTTCGTCGGTGAGGGCACGCTGAGCGTCGGTCGGCTGCTGACCGGCCGGGCCCGGGTGCGGCGGAGCGACCTGCTGGTGATCGTGCAGCAGACCGGGGCCCAGGCGCTGCCCATCGTCTCCCTGATCAGCGTGCTGGTCGGGCTGATCCTCGCCTTCGTCGGGGCGGTGCAGCTCGAGATGTTCGGCGCCCAGATCTTCGTGGCCAATCTGGTGGGCATCGCCATGACGCGGGAGATGGGCGCGATGATGGCGGCCATCATCATGGCGGGACGTACCGGCGCCGCGTTCGCCGCCGAGCTGGGCACCATGCAGGTGAACGAAGAGATCGACGCCCTGAAGACCCTCGGCATCGCGCCGATGGACTTCCTGGTGCTGCCGCGGATGATCGCTCTGGTGCTGATGATGCCGCTGCTGGCGCTGTATGCGGCGTTCATGGGCATCGTCGGTGGTGCTTTGGTCGGCGTCGGCATGCTGGACATCTTGTTCAGCCAGTACCTCAATCAGACCTTTGCCGCGGTCACCCTCAACGACGTGGCGATCGGCGTGGTGAAGGCGGCGGTGTTCGGCGTGCTGGTGGCCGCCGCCGGCTGCTACCGCGGCATGCAGTGCGGCCGCAGTGCCGCAGAGGTGGGAAAGGCGGCGACCTCGGCGGTGGTCACCGCCATCGTCCTGATCGTGGTCATGGACGGCCTGTTCGCCGTCGTCACCCACATTCTCGGGGTATAGCGTCATGGCGATGACGCCCGACCCCGCCCGTCAGGGTGACGCCGACGTCATCATCGCGATCGATGACCTGACCATGGCGTTCGGCAGCTTCGTGTTGCAGCGCGACCTCAACTTCACCGTGCGGCGCGGCGACATCTTCATCATCATGGGCGGCAGCGGCTGCGGCAAGAGCACCCTGCTCCGCCATATGATCGGGCTGATCGAGCCGGCGCAGGGCCGCATCCTGTATGACGGCGAGAGCCTGTGGGAGACGGATCCCGAGGCGCGGGTGCGTATCCTGCGGCGGACCGGGGTTTTGTACCAGCGGGGGGCGCTGTGGACCTCGATGACGCTCGCCGAGAACGTGGCGTTGCCGCTGCAGGAGTACACCCGCCTGGGCCGGGCGGAGATCGCCGAGATCGTCTCGCTCAAGCTCGCCCTGGTGGGGCTCAAGGGGTTCGAGGACTACCTGCCGTCGGAAATCAGCGGCGGCATGCAGAAGCGTGCTGCGCTCGCCCGGGCGATGGCGCTGGACCCCGAGATCCTGTTCTTCGACGAGCCGTCGGCCGGCCTTGATCCCATCAGCTCCCGCCTGCTGGACGATCTCATCCTGGAGCTGCGCGACAGCCTGGGCGCAACCATCGTGGTGGTGACCCATGAGCTCGCCAGCATTTTCACCATCGGCGACAACTCGGTGTTCCTGGATGCGGAGGCCCGCACGATGATCGCGTCCGGCGATCCCAATCGCCTCCGCGTCGAGGCCGAGCATCCAACCGTGCGCCGATTCCTCAATCGCTCGGCCGCAGACGGGGCGGAGGCCGCCTGATCCGCGATGCCATTCGTCCGGTTCGGCTTTCTCCCGTTTCCGTTTGCGGCTATCTGTCATGCAGGGCGGCACGCCGCCACCGCAGCCGGGCGGCCGATAACACGCAGCGCCGACAAGGCCAGTGACCGGAATGGCTGCCGACCCGCCCTGATGCTGCGATCCTCGTCTCGGAGTGGACGCCACTGATGAGCCAGAAAGCGAACCCCACCCTGATCGGCGCCTTCGTGGTCGGCGCGGTCGTGCTCGCCATCGCGGCCGTCGCGGTGTTCGGCAGCGGCCGGTTCTTCGCCCGCTCGGAACCGATCGTGGTTTATTTCGAGGAGTCGGTTGCCGGCCTCAGTGTCGGCGCGCCGGTGGTGTTCAGCGGTGTCACCGTCGGCAACGTCAAGCGGATCGAGCTCCGCTACGACGTCGCGGCGGACCGGGTGCTGATCCCGGTGGACTTCGACTTCTTCATCGATCGGCTCGGGGTGGCCGACCCGGTGGCGCACGAATCGTTGCAGACCTTGCCGCCGCGCCGGATCGTGGAGGGGCTGGTGGAGCGCGGCATGCGGGCCCAGCTCGGCCTTGGCAGCCTGATCACCGGGTCGCTCGTGGTCAATCTGGTGATGCTGCCGCCGGATTCGCCGCGCCGGCTGGTGGCGGCCGATCCGGCGACTCTGGAGCTGCCCGACGGCCGCAAGGAAGTCCCCGTCATTCCCTCGCAGATGCAGGAGGTGCGCCAAGCCTTCGAGAAGGTGGTGCGCAACTTCGCCGACCTGGACACCGACGCCCTGGTGGTTGCGGTCAAGGACTCGTTGGATGGGGTTCGCGCCCTGGTGACCGATCCGGAGCTGGCGGAGGCCATCACCAACGCCAATACCATGCTGGCGGAGATGCGGACAGTGGTGGCGCAGGTGGCCGGCCACATCGATCCCATGGGCCAGGGGGCAACCGACGCGCTGCGCTCGGTGCAGGCGGCCGCCGACGAGGGCAGGCTGGCCGCCCAGGATGCGCGGCAGATGCTGGCGGCAGTCAAACCGGTGATCAGCGGCGCGGAGACCGCGATCGCCCGCGCCACCCAGGTGCTGGAGACCGCGGACGAGGTGATCCATCCCGGCTCGCTGCTGTACTTCCAGCTTTCCGATGCCCTGCGGGAGGCCGGTTCGGCGGCCCGCGCCCTTCGGGTGCTGGCGGATACCCTGGAGCAGAACCCGGGGGCCCTGATCTGGGGCCGCTCCGGGGGAGGACGCTAGCGCATGCCCCACCGTCACATGCTCCCCCCTCTGCTACTGGCGGCCGTCATGATGATCCTGACCGGATGTGCCCTGCCCTTCGGTCAGGAGCCGCCGCCCATCCGCTTCTACGTGCTGAGCGCCGCCGCGGCCGAGCCGGTGGCGGCGTCACCGCGTCCGGTGATGGTGGGCGTGTCACGGGTGGTGTTGCCGGAATATCTTGACACCCCGCGCATTGTCACCCGCACCGGCGCCAACGAACTCCGCCTGGCCGATCTGGATCAGTGGCGGGGCACCCTGCGGGATACCGCAACGGCGACCCTGGTGGACAACCTGGCCGCGCAGATCCCTTCCGACGGGGTGGTGGCGCTGCCGTTCCGCGGGCCGGTGCGGCCGGACTTCCAGGTGGCGGTGGAAGTGTCCAAGTTCGAACGGGACGCCGAGGGGCTGGTCACCCTGGCCGCCCGCTGGCAGCTGCTGAGCGGCGACGGCCGCACCCCCCTCGCAATGCAGCGGGCTACCTACCGCCGCCCCGCCCCGGCTGACGACTACGCCGCCATCGTCGCCGCCATGAGCGCCACCCTGGCCGACCTCAGCCGCGATATCGCCTCGGCCATCCGCATCCGCGCGCGGTAGCAGGCTCGACCGGGCGGGCGCCGCTCCGCCCAGGGCATGAGCGGACAAACATCGGCCTGGGGCGATGGCGCCCACAATCGATTGCGTGAAACCGATTCGTGGGCGGGGTCCTGCCTCGCTGGACGGCGCCGGGGTCGCCAAAAAAATCCGGCGGGCCGGACGTCAGCCGGTACCCGCCGATCAAGTCACCGTCGCCCCGCCTTGTGGACAACCCCTTCACCCGGATGCCCGCTTGACGGGCGGCATGCTCAGGTGGTGGGGCGCCGGGGCGTCCTCATCGGGTCAAGCAGACCAACCGCACCTTCTCAGAACCGCCAGGCCGCGCCGCCACCGAGAACCCTACCGCCGGCCGTCACGCCTGCCAGAGCTCGGGGCGGTTCAGCGCATCGGCTGAGACCACCGTGCCATGCACGGCGCCCAGCAGGCCGGGCCCGAAGGCGCGGACCATCCACGCCTCCTCAGGCGAAACCGGAAACGGCAGCGCCAGCCGGTGGGGCGTCGCGGCGGTGAAGCCGAAGCGCGCATAGTATCGGGGGTCGCCGAACACGCACACCAGACCGACCCCCGACCCGGACAGCAGTTCCGCACCGCGCTCGATCAGGCGTCCGCCGATGCCCCGCCCCTGCGCGTCCGGCACCACCGCCAGCGGTGCCAGGATGGCGGCCGATACCGGGCGGCCGGCATCCGGGACGCGCGCCGCGGTGAACAGGATGTGCCCCACCGGCCGATCCTCCGCCCACGCCAGCAGCGAGAGCCACGGTCGCGCACTGGGATCGGCCAGCAACTCGCGCACCAGCTGGGCTTCCGCCTCTCCCCCGAACGCGGCCCGCTCCACCGCCACCATGTGATCCAATTGTGCCGTGGATGCCTCAAGAATGCGCATGGCGCCTGCCCGCTCGCTATGGTCCTGGTCAACCAACCGTCCTTGTATAGACGGGCGTTCCCTCAAGGATCGAGGGCAGAAAACGCCGTGGGCTCGGCCACGCTGCGCGCTCACCGGATCCCGTGGATGGTTCCGGATCGCTTTGCTCCGCTCCGCCCGCGAAGACCGTGCGGCAACCGCGTCGCCGGCGCCAGGGCTTGACCGCCCGGCGCGGCCGCCCGATGGTGCCCCCGCCCCCGCGACGTCGCGAAGCCAGGGATGTCCCACCGACCATGACCAGAACGCTCAGCCACTTCATCGGCGGGCGCGCCGTTGCCGGGAGCAGCGGCCGCTTTGCCGACGTGTTTGATCCTGCGACCGGCGATGTGACCGCCCGGCTGCCGCTGGCCGATGCGGCGGATGCCGCCGTGGCGGTCGCGGCGGCCGAGGCCGCCTTTCCGGCCTGGGCGGCCACCCCGCCGGTGGTCCGCGCCCGGGTGCTGTTCCGCTTCCGCGAGTTGGTGGAGCGGCATGCCGACAGTCTGGTCCGGATCATCGTGAGCGAGCACGGCAAGGTGCGGGAGGACGCCCGCGCCGCCCTGATGCGCGGGATCGAAGTGGTGGAGTTCGCCTGCGGCATCCCGCATCTGCTGAAGGGGGAATTCTCCGAGGCGGTGGCGGGAGAGACGGACTCCTGGTCGCTTCGCCAGCCGCTGGGCGTGGCGGCCGGGATCACCCCGTTCAATTTCCCGGCGATGGTGCCGATGTGGATGTTCCCGCTGGCCATCGCTGCCGGCAACACCTTCGTCCTGAAGCCGTCGGAGAAGGTGCCGTCGTGCGCCCTGCGTCTGGCCGAGCTTCTGCACGAGGCCGGGCTGCCGGACGGCGTGTTCAACGTCCTGAACGGCGACGGCGCAGCGGTCGACGCGCTGCTGGCCGACCCGCGCGTGCAGGCGGTCAGCTTCGTCGGCTCGACGCCGGTGGCCCGTCATGTCTACGCCACCGGCTCCGCCCACGGCAAGCGGGTGCAGGCCCTGGCCGGGGCCAAGAACCACATGGTGGTGATGCCCGACGCCGACATGGCCCAGGCGGCGGACGCGCTGATGGGGGCGGCCTACGGCTCCGCCGGCGAACGCTGCATGGCGGTGGCGGTGGCGGTGGCGGTGGGGTCGGCGGGCGATGCCATTCGGGAGCGGCTGGCGCCCCGGGTGCGGGCTCTCAAGGTGGGCCCCGGGCTGGACCCGGAGTCGGAGATGGGCCCCCTCATCTCGGCGGCGCATCGCGACCGGGTGGCGGGCTACGTCGACCTCGGCATCGCCGAGGGGGCGGAGCTCGTGGTGGATGGCCGCAACCTCAGCCTGCAAGGGTACGAGAACGGCTTTTTCCTGGGCGGCTGCCTGTTCGATCACGTCCGCCCGGACATGCGCATCTATCAGGAGGAGATTTTCGGTCCCGTGCTCGGGATCGTCCGCGCCGACGCGCTCGACGACGCGCTGTCGCTGGTCAACCGCCACCCCTATGGCAACGGTGCCGCCATCTTCACCCGCGACGGCGACGCCGCCCGCGCCTTCGTCAGCGGTGTGGCGGCCGGCATGGTCGGTGTCAACGTCGCCATCCCGGTGCCAATGGCGTTCATGAGCTTCGGCGGCTGGAAGCAGTCCCGCTTCGGCGACCTCGCGGTCCACGGCAAGGAGGGGGTGCAGTTCTATACCCGCCTCAAGACCGTCACCGCCCGCTGGCCGTCCGGCACCACCGCGGGTGCCCGCTTCGCCATGCCGACCTCCGCCTGAACCAACGCGTGGTCCGCCGCCGATCCCCTCGACAGGTGCCGGCCCCCTGCCCGCCCGGAGCCGGCGCCCGGTTGAGCCGCTGCCGCGGCCTCGACAACCGCCGCCGGGTTTGCTAGAGGTCATGCCATCCCCGGTGGGGCGCATAGCTCAGTTGGTAGAGCAGCTGACTCTTAATCAGCGGGTCCAAGGTTCGAGTCCTTGTGCGCCCACCAATTTCAAGCACTTAGCGATCGCTGTCCAACTTTTCGGCACTTATTCCTACGTTTTGTCCAACTCCGTTCTGT
>REES01000097.1 GCA_007694935.1 Rhodospirillales bacterium | reverse complement strand
CGCTCAGCTTCGACGGCACCGACTGGGGCGCGGACGCGTACTTCTCGGGGAGCACCCAGGTCAGAAACCAAAGCTGGGCCGTTGAGGGCACCGACAACGACGCGCTGTACCAGACTTATCGATTTGGCGCTGACTTCAGCTACGCCATCCCCATCGCCAACGGGGACTACAAGGTTACCCTGCAGTTTGTCGAGACGTGGTGGACCAGCGCCGGCCAGCGCCGGTTCGATGTCCACCTGGAGGGCGAGGAGCGGATCAGCGGGCTCGACCTGTTCGCCGCCGCCGGCGGCCGGTACATTGCCCACGACATCATGCTGCCGGTCTCGGTCCAGGACGGTGTCCTGAATATTGACTTCCGCGGCCAAGCCAACGCCGCGGACAAGAACGCCCTCATCTCCGGCATCGTGATCGAGGGCAGCGAGGGCTCGGGCGGTGCCGACCTGTTCGACCTAGCGTCAGCTTGGCACGACGGTGGCGACGCTTTCGGGGACTACAGCAGCCCGCTGGGTGGATCGCTCGCCGAACCTGACCTTCTGCTCGCTTGAGATCGAACGGAAAGCACACGGAGCAACGTTGATGTCGACGCACTCGTCCGGCATCAACGTGGCGTCTTATGGAGTAATAGGGATCCTCTGCCTCGCCCCGGGTGTAACCGCCGGGCGGGCGACCCCCGGGGGGCGGGGGCCGACTTGATTGGGCGAACGGGCAATCCCATATCGGCGCGTTCAAGCCACCCCGTTACCCAACCTCCGTTCCCAACGGCGTCTCAGCTCGCCTCGTTTCCCTGGCCTATTACGCGTAATCGCCTCTGACCCCACAAGCTTCGGGGCGCGATGCGCCATGGTCAGAGGAGTGAGGCGCTTCAAACGGGTTTCAGCTTGGAACGAACGCAGAGAGCAGTCTGCGCACAAATCAACCACGGCCATATCGTCAATAAGTATCCACGCCGGAGCGCATCCTGGTTTTGCGAAAGGTGAAACGAGTTTTATGATTATTGACCAGACTTAGCTTTTTCTCCAAAATAAAGGTTTGCGCACCCCTTTGTCGCAGGGAGAATGTCCATATTCATGCCTGCGAATTCATCTTTCCATAATTTCAGAATGGTTGTTTCATCATCTCTCTTTGCGTCGTCAAGGAATACCTGCCCGTGCGGCGAGAGACGTGGGAATAAGACTGGTCCCGCCGGATAGCGGATCAGTGGCCCAAGCGGCATTGGCGGACCATCAATCACGATCATATCGATATTATCAATATCCGGAATGTGATCAAGCGAATACCAGAGCCAACTATTATATTTTAATGAAATTTGCGTCAACGGAGCGTCGATAACCGTGGCAAAACTTCTGAGGCCATATTCACTCAACATATTGCGCGTTTTTTTAGCAAAATTTGGATCGTGTTCAAAGCTGTAGATATGACCATTTTTATTTGCTTTCACGCAGCTCGCCAGCATCACTGTTGATATGCCCGAGCCGCACTCAAACGTAACATTCGGCTTGCGCAACAATGAGTGCTGGCAAATATAAAAGAGAAACTCGGGCAGAGCGGACCACGAATCACCGAGAGGAATGCCATGTCGAACCAAATTCATTGAATTTAAATTGCAGATCGCCTGTGTGTTTCTAACTATAGCGATTGGCATATTGGCAGAAAGCGATTGAATTTCTGATTCGATTGCGAACGTCTTTAGATGAGCCTTCCGTATTTTGTGAAAAGCATACGAAAGCAACAGCAGCATGAATACGCTTAACATAAGCTGCAACACGAACATTATCTCTGTTTTCATGACGAACTTCTCCAGTCCGACCGGCTTAAAGGCGATCTTCTGATGCGGGCTAATTTCGGGTGCAGGCGCTTCAGATGCCTTCGGAAGGGCGTGACTTGTCGCTATCGTGCATCTGCCGAACCCTATAATTGAATAATATTTCATGTATTTTTCGGATAGCCATGCGAGTTGCGTTCATAACTTCACCTTTTATGGGATGATTGCTTGCCCATACAGCCCCAAGCCAAGCCAAGCTGGCCGTGGTGCCAGCAATTAAAAGTGGCAACAGGAAGTTGTTCGGTGTCAGCCCAGTCAGGAATACAGTCGTCACCGGTGGTATGGCAGTCGCCAGCGCGATGATCAAGCTCCTGCCGGAAACGCGTATGATATCATCAAAACTGATACCGATCGTCCGTCGCATGAAAAGATGATGCAGGCAGACGTTAAGCAAATACGCCACCACCAACGCCATCCCTACCGCCACCAAACTGTGCTGACTGCCAATGATTATCGCAGTAATGCTGATTGGAACGGTGACACTGGAAAGTCTGAACATCTGTTTTGCATTGCCGGTCGCCATCAGGAAACCAGGAACCAAGTGGATAAAAGGAAGAAAAATGCCGTTGACACACAATATCCTGGCCAAATCAACCGCATCCGCCCACTGGTCACCGTAAAGCAGGTTCACCACATGATGCGCCATCAGGCCCAGAAAGATAAAGAATGGCCAAGCCAGGGCGGTCAGGAATTCCAGGGCGCGAAGGTAGTCGGCTTTCAGGTCGCCGCCCTCGCGCAGCCGCTTGGCCCAGCTGGAGAAGGCGACCCGGCCGATCCCTTCCATGACAACCCGATAGTAGATCTCGATCAGCCCAAGCGCGCGGCTGAGCTGCGCCACCGGGGCGAAGCCGAGCATTCGGCCGACGATCAGGTCGGGGGCGATGTTGCCCAGCTGCCGCAGGCTGGTGCCGCCCAACGCATAGCCACCGTAGGACAGCACGGCGCGCCAGTGCTTGAACGACGGCAGCAGCACCAGGCCGCGCCGGTGGAAGGCGATGGAGAGCAGCAGCGTGGCAAAGGTGCTGGCGATGGAGGACCACGCCATGCTCATGTAGCTGTGCCCGGTCGCCGCCAGCGTGATCACCACGGTCATGCCGATGACGCCCGAGATGGTGCTGATCCAGAACAGCTTGCCGAACTGCATCTCCCGCGCCAGGGTCGACATCATCGGCACGTTGAACGGCACCACGAAGAAGTTGATCGACAACACCGTCATGACGTCGATCAGCCCGGGCTCGCCATAGAAATCCGCCACCACCCCCCGTGTCGCCAGCACCAGGGTGCCGAGGGTCCAGCAGATCACCAGGCTGACCCCGAAGGCGGTGCGGATCTTGTCCCGGGTCAGCTCCCGTTCCTGGATGATGAACTGGCCGATGCCGAAATCGCGCAGGATGTAGGCGATGCTGATCACCGCCATGGCAACGGCATAGATCCCGATCTCCTGCGGTGTCAGCAGGCGGGCGATCACCATGACGGAGATGAAGGCCAGGGCGTTGCCCACGTAGGCCTGGGAGAACGAGAAGAACAGGGAACGGCGGATGCCGGGCATCGGCGCTACCCCAGACGGACGGGTGGAGGCAGAGGTCGCAATCTCATGGCAATGTCATGGTACGGCGGTATCCGCCCGCGGCGCACCGTTGGACGTCTCGATGCCATGCTTCCGCAACAGCTGATACAGGGTCGGCCGGCCGACATCGAGCAGCTTGGCGGCCTTCGAGATGTTGCCGCCGGCGTGGCTCATCGCCCGGGTGATGGCCTGAACCTCCGCCTGCTCCCGCCAGTCCTTGAGCGTCACCGCCTGGGCCGTCAAGGCCGCATCGGCCAGGTCCAGGTCCTCAACGGTGACATAGGGGCCGTCGGCCACCACCACTGCCCGCTTGACCCGGTTCTCCAGCTCCCGGACGTTGCCGCGCCACGGGCACTGCGAGATTGCGGCGAGCGCGTCGGGGCTGAAGCCGCGCAACGGACGGCCATTCTCGTTGGCAAACTCCCGCAGGAAATGCAGGGCCAGCATCACGGTATCGTCCGGCCGCTCCCGCAGGGGCGGGATCGAGACGGACGCCTCGCTCAAGCGATAGAACAACTCCTCACGAAACCTGCCCTTGGCGATCGCCTCTCGGAGATTGCTGTTGGTCGCGGAGACGATCCGGATGTCCACCGCAATCGTCTGACGGCCGCCCACCCGCTCGATCTTGCGTTCCTGGAGGAACCGGAACAGCTTCGCCTGCAGCGGTAAGGGCAGGTCCCCGATCTCGTCGAGGAACAAGGTGCCGCTCTCGGCCATCTCGACCTTGCCCATCGTGGTCTTGACCGCGCCGGTGAAGGCGCCGCGCTCGTGACCGAACAGCTCGCTCTCGATCAGGTTTTCCGGAATGGCCGCGCAGTTGATGGCGATGAACGGCCGGTCCGCCCGCCGGCTGAGCTGATGGGTCGCCCGGGCGAGAAGCTCCTTGCCGGTGCCGCTCTCCCCCAGGATCAGCACACTCACGTCCGTCGCGGCGAACTTGCGAATGTCGTCGCAGACCTCGAGCATGTCATTGTTGGTGGTCAGAATCCCCGGCAGCGGGGTGCTCCGTGGCGCACGGGTGAGCCGCCGGTTCTCCTCCTCCAGCGAGAACAGATGGAAGGCGCGCTGCACGATCAGGCGCAGCGCCTCGATCTCGATGGGCTTGCTGTAGAAGTCGTAGGCACCCCGGGCGACCGCCTGGACGGCGTATTCGCGCTGGGTCTGCCCGCTCACCACGATCACCTTGGTCGCCGGTGCGAACGCCATGATCGCCTCCAGCGTCGCCACGCCCTCGGTCGGGCCGTCGGGATCGGGGGGCAGACCGAGGTCGAGCAGCACCACCGGCGGACGGCGCTGCCGTACCACCTCCATCCCGGCCAGCCGGTCGCCGGCGGTGATGACCTCCCACTCGTCCAGCGCCCATTCGAGCTGCCGCCGCAGCCCCTCGTCGTCATCGACGATCAGCAGTGTTCCGGAAATGTCCATCAACGATCCTGTCGGGACGGCGTTGCCCCGCGGCCATCCGCCACCGTAGCCAACATCATGCACGGTTAAAGTGATCTTAATCACCGCATCGGAAGCAGGCGCCCGAGGCGCGCTCCCGCTCCGTCACGCCGGTCGACCTCCACCGCCCGTCACGTCTTGCGAGGCATCCCCAGTGTAGCAATGGATCGTCCGACAATCCAACGCCATCCCCGTGCAATTCAAGCGTCTGTTGCAGCCTTGCCGAGTGTCGGCGGAGTCCCTGGCCAAGTCCGCCGGGGTCGCACCGAGGGGCCCCGGGGACTGACTTTTCCTTGACGTTGCAAACCAGCGCCGCTATCGGAAGTCCACTCGTGGTGATTTGTCCGACCGGATTGCGGCCACGTAAAACAACCCGCTAAAAGGTCCGTGGTCGCGTTCCGAAGCCCCGGCCCTGGCGGTTCGGGGCTATTTTCGTGGGCGGTGCCGGCAACAGCGGAAGGAGGCCTCATGCCCCGCGATCTGACGGAGGTGGGGTGGGCGAACTGGCGCCAGGCGACACGGCTGGTCCGGGGCGGCACCCACCGGTCCCGCTTCGACGAGACCAGCGAAGCCCTGTTCATGACCTCGGGCTATGTCTATGCCTCCGCCGAGGAGGCCGAGGCGGCGTTCAAGGGCGACATCCAGCGCTTCGTCTATTCCCGGTTCGCCAACCCGACCGTGACCATGTTCGAGAGCCGCCTCGCCGCGCTCGAGGGCGTTCCGTTCTGCCGCGCGACCGCGAGCGGCATGGCGGCGGTGTTCGCGGCACTCGCCTGCATGGTGAAGTCCGGCGACCGCGTGGTCGCGGCGCGGGCGCTGTTCGGATCGTGCCACTACATCGTTGCCGAGGTGCTTCCGCGGTTCGGGGTGCGGACGGTCTTGGTTGACGGCCCTGACCTGGCGCAGTGGGAGGCGGCACTCGCCGAGCCCACCGCCGCCGTGTTCCTGGAAACGCCGGCCAATCCCACGCTGGAGATCATCGACATCGCCGCGGTCGCCGACCTCGCCCACCGGGCCGGCGCCAAGGTGATCGTGGACAACGTGTTCGCGACGCCGCTGCTGCAGCGGCCGATGGCGCTGGGCGCCGATATCGTCGTGTACTCGGCCACCAAGCACATCGACGGCCAGGGACGCTGCTTAGGCGGGGCCGTGCTCACCGGCGACGGCGACTATGAGGAAACGTTGCTGGTGCCGTTCATCCGCAACACCGGCCCGGCGATCAGCCCGTTCAATGCCTGGCTGCTGCTGAAGGGCCTGGAGACCCTGGAACTCCGCGTCACCCGCCACTGCGACAACGCGGCCGCGGTGGCCAACGATCTGGCCGGCCGCGGCGACCTCGACCGCGTGCTCTATCCCGGCCTCACCACCCATCCGCAGCATGCCCTGGCGCTGCGACAGATGCGGGCCGGCGGCAGCATCGTTGCGTTCGAGCTGCCGGGCGGCAAGCCCGCCGCCTATCGCTTTCTCAACGCCCTTTCCCTGATCGACCTGTCCAACAATCTCGGCGATGCAAAGAGCCTCGCCACCCACCCGGCGACCACCACGCACCAGCGGCTCACCCCCGAAGAACGCGCGGCGGTGGGTATCACCGACGGCCTGGTCCGCCTGTCCATCGGCCTGGAAGACATCGAGGACATCATCGACGATATCCGGCAGGCGCTCGACGCGGTGTAAAATCCGCCGCCCGCCGGCATGGTTCACTGTTGCCGTCGATCGGGCTTTACGCCGGACCCGCAGCGGTACCGTGCTCGAGGTGCTGCTGTGCCACGGCGGCCGCCAAGCCCTGTTCGCGGTCGATGCGCACGAAGGTGCGGAAATCGTCGGCCACCAGCGGCCTGGAGAAGATGTATCCTTGAGCGTAATCGACCCCCCGCTCGCGCAGGTAGTGCACCTGGGCCTCGGTCTCCACCCCCTCGGCAATGGTCTTCAACCCCAATGATTTCGCCATGTCGATGACGACCTGCGTCAGCCTGGCGGCCGGTGCATCCCGCCCGATGGCACCGACAAAGACCTTGTCGATCTTGAGATAGTCCAGCTTGAACTTCTCGATGTAGGCGAGGCTGGAATAGCCGGTGCCGAAGTCATCGATGGCGACTTCGGCGCCGAGCCGGCCCAGTTCGTCGATCACCTCCCGGCACTCGGGCTTGTCGATCAGCCCCCGCTCGGTCAACTCGAACAGGATCTGGTGCGGGCGGATGCCGAACTCGCCGGCGATCCGGCGCGCATCCTCGACGATCTCCCGATTGGTCATATGCGCCGGGGCAAGGTTCACCCCGATATGCAGCGATGGATCGGTGGCCAGGAGGGGCCCCATTTGTCGCCCGACCTCCTGCATCAGCCAAAGGGTCATCGGGATGATGACGCCGCTTTCCTCGGCCAGCGCGATGAACAGGTCGGGGGGGACCAGATCCCGCTCGGGATGACGCCACCGGATCAGGGCCTCGGCGCCGCGACAGCGGTCATGCTGGAGATCGATCAGCGGCTGATACCAGACCTCGAACTCCCGGTTTTCCAGACCTTCCCTCAGCTCCGCGCTCAGTGACAACCGCTTCCGCCCCAGATGCGCCGCCCCCAGCGCCAGGGTCAGTCCCGCCGCGCCACCGACGCCGGCGATGACCAGCGCATTCTGCCGCCAGGGCTCAACTGCCCACGCGCGGTCTGCACTCACTTGAACCTGGGCCTCGTAGATCCCGACCTCCTTCGTGGCCCCCAGCCGCTCGCCAGCAACCGGATGGGGTGTCCCGATCGTGGCCAAGGTCAGGCCCGCCAGCTCCACCCGGAGATAGCCGTGATTGCCAAAGCCGTCCAAATCGAACCCGTCGGTAAGGGATTCCGGCGCAAATGCCGCCCCCAGCCAGTTGTCGTTGCGCATGCGGTGCAGGGCGATGATGGTGACGCCGGGCGCATAGGCGGTTTCGGCCGGAGGCAGGAACCAGACAATCGATCCGTTCGGCGTGGTCATTGGCTCGAGCCGTGCGGGGACGGGTGGATCGACCATCCCATACGACGTGCAGGCCAGCTTGCCGTCTTTGGTGACATAGCCGAGCCCCTGCACCGCCGGTATGCTGAAGGTGCGGTCACGAAAACGGCGAATCAGGGCCTCGCTGCAGCCGTGCCGCGCCACGAAGACGTTGTCTGCAAGCGCCGCCTCCACCGTCAGGAGCACCGTCTCAACCCGTTGCGCCACAAGAGTGGCGGCCTCGTCAAGGCGCGCCTGCGACGTCTGCATCACCTGCTGGCGAGTATAGTGAAGGCTGCCCGCCACAGGCAGGGCGGCAATCACCACGGTGCAGACGACGAGAATCACGGCCTTCCGCGTGCGGCGCTTCATTCCCAAATCTCTCGGCGTTGCTCTTGCAACAACGATGCGCGTTATCGCATGAATTGAATCGGCGGGCCAAGCCGTCGGCGCCGGCGCCGGCGCCGAACGGGTGGAGAGGGATGCATGCGGGCCGACCCCATCACGAACGGCATGTCTCGGAGACTTGAGGCGTTTCTCGTAACGCGTAGCGGCAGGGGGACCCCGCCATGAATCGGTGTCAGGTCCTGGTGCTGGGCGCCACCGGCAGCTTCGGCCGGGCCATTGCCGCGGAGTTGCGCGCCCTCGGCTGGCCGGTGCGCGCGCTGGTCCGCGATCCCGAAAGGCTGATCACCGGCCGCCGGGCGGTACCCGGGCTGGAAGTGATGGCCGGCGACGCGCTTGATCCCGCCGCCGTGGCCGCCGCGGCGGAGGGCTGTAGCGCCATCGTCCATGCGGTGAGCCTCCCTTATCACCAGTGGTCGCCGGTGATGCCGCGGGTCACCGAAAACGTGATCGCCGCCGCCGTTCGCCGGACCGCGGTGGTGCTGTTCCCCGGCAATGTCTACGGCTTCGGCAAGCAGACCGGCAAGCCGTTGACCGAAAAGGCGGCGATGCGCCCGGATACCCGCAAAGGGGCGTTGCGGGTGGCGCTGGAAGAACGGCTTGCGGAAGCGGCAAAGGCCGGTGGCGTCAAGGTGGTGATCCTTCGTGCCGGAGATTTCTTCGGGCCCACCGTGCGCAATGGCCTGGTGGACCGGATTTTCGGCAATGCCGCCCGCGGCAAGCCGATCAAGGTCCTGGGCCGGACCGACGTCGCGCACCAGTGGGCGTACGTTCCGGATCTTGCCCGCATCGGCGCCGATCTGCTGGCGATGGCCGACCTGCTCGAGCCGTTCGAGATCGTCCATTTCCGCGGCCACGTCGCCGATCCCCATGCCCGGTTCCTGCACCGGATCGCAACCTTGGCCGGACGCTCCAACCTGCCGATCCGGCGCATCAACTGGCGGGCGATCAAGGTGCTGGGGCTGTTCCGGCCGATGGCCAGGGAACTGCTGGAACTCCGCCACCTGTTCGACGAAGCGGTGATCATCGATGATCCCAGACGGCGGGACCTGCTGCCGGCGTTCACCCCGACTCCGATCGACAATGCGATCCGCGAGACCCTGGCAAGCTATCGCCGGGAACGCGCGCCGCACCTTCTGGCCGACGCGGACAGCTAACGCCACAGGCAAGATCCGCCTCCGGCGTTTGACGGATCGGTGCCCGAATGCTAGGTCAACGGTGGATCCAAGCAAGCTCGTCCACACCGGTCCTGGACGCAACGAGGGGGGAGAAAGCCGATGAAGCATCCGCGGGACTTCTTCAAGCCACTGGCCGCCGGGGCACCGCAACCGATCCGGGAATTGCCGGTCCGCCCGGAGCGGATGATCCACTTCTTTCCGCCGCACGTCGAGAAAATCCGCGCCCGCGTGCCGGACATGGCCAAGCAGGTGGATGTCATCCTCGGCAACCTGGAGGACGCCATTCCGGCGGATGCCAAGGAAGCCGCCCGCGCCGGGTTCATTGAGGTGGCGCGTGCCACCGATTTTGGTGACACCGCCCTGTGGACCCGGGTCAACGCCCTCAACAGCCCGTGGGTGCTGAACGATTTCACGGAGATCATCGCCGCCGTCGGCAACAAGCTGGACGTGGTGCTGGTGCCCAAGGTGGAGGGGCCGTGGGACATCCACTTCGTCGACCAACTGCTGGCGCTGCTGGAGGCCAAATACGAGGTTCAGAAGCCGATCCTGATCCACGCGCTGCTGGAGACGGCGCAGGGCGTCAAGAATGTGGAGGAAATTGCCAACGCAAGCCCCCGCATGCACGGCATGAGCCTGGGGCCGGCCGATCTTGCCGCCTCGCGCCGGATGAAGACCACCCGGGTCGGCGGCGGCCACCCGTTCTACGGCGTGCTCGCCGATCCGGGGGAGGGGGACGCCCCGCGCTCCTTCTTCCAACAGGATCTGTGGCATTATACCGTGGCCAAGATGGTGGATGCGTGCGTCTCGGCCGGTATCGGGCCGTTCTACGGGCCATTCGGCGACATCAAGGACGAGGCCGGCTGTGAAGCGCAGTTCCGAAATGCCTTCTTGCTCGGTTGCGTCGGCGCCTGGTCGCTGGCGCCCAATCAGATCGCCATCGCCAAGCGCGTGTTCAGTCCTGATCCGGCCGAGGTGGCGTTCGCCAAGCGCATTCTCGAAGCCATGCCGGACGGTTCCGGCGTCGCCATGCTCGACGGCAAGATGCAGGACGACGCGACCTGGAAGCAGGCCAAGGTGATCGTCGATCTTGCCCGGCTGGTGGCCCGCAAGGACCCGGAGCTGGCCGCCCGGTACGGGTTCTAGACCCGGCACCGGACAGCACCACCAGGAACCGGATCGGGAGACCAAGGTAATGACCCTCAAGACCAACCCCGGCAACTACTTCGAGGACTTCACGGTGGGCCAGGAACTGGTCCACGCCACCCCGCGGACGGTGACGGAGGGTGATGTCGCGCTCTACACCGCCCTCTATGGGCCGCGGTTCGCGGTCAACTCCTCCACCCCGTTCGCCCAGTCCTTGGGGCTGGACCAGGCGCCGATCGACAGTCTCCTCGCCTTTCACCTGGTGTTCGGCAAGACGGTGCCGGACGTCTCCCTCAACGCCATCGCCAACCTCGGCTATGCCGCCGGCCGCTTCGGCGAACCGGTGTTTCCCGGCGACACCTTGAGCACCCGGTCCACCGTCATCGGCCTCCGCCAGAACAAGGACGGGCGGAGCGGCGTGGTCTATGTCCGCTCCATCGGCGTCAACCAGCGTCGGGAGATGGTGCTGGACTACATCCGATGGGTGATGGTGCGGAAGCGCAGTCAGGAGACGCCGGCGCCGGAGCCCGTCATCCCCGACCTGCCGGAAGCGGTGGACGTGGGCGACTTGCTGGTGCCCGACAATCTGCACGCCAGCCGCTATGACACCGCACTCGCCGGCAGCCCGCACCTGTGGGAGGACTATGCCAAGGGGGAGAGGATCGACCACGTCGACGGCATGACCATCGAGGAGGCGGAGCACATGATGGCCACCCGCCTCTATCAGAACACCGCCCGCGTGCATTTCAACCAGCACGTCGAGAAGGAGGGCCGGTTCGGCCGGCGCATCATCTATGGCGGGCACATCATCAGTCTGGCCCGGTCGCTGTCATACAATGGTCTCGGCAACACCGTCACGGTGGCGGCGATCAACGGGGGCCGCCACACCGCGCCGACCTTCGCGGGCGATACCGTCTATGCCTGGTCGGAGGTGCTGGACAAGTTGGACCTGCCCGGGCGGACCGACTGCGGCGCGCTCCGCATCCGCACCGTGGCCACCAAGGACCGCTCCTGCGCCGACTTCCCGTACCAGGATGGCGACGGCAAGTACGACCCCTCGGTGGTGCTGGACTTCGACTATACCGTGCTGATGCCGAAGCGGGGGGCGTAACGCTCCCGCGGCCAAGACGATATTCCCCGGGAAATTCCCCGGGCGCCAACGAAGCAAGGCGCCAGGTGGCCTGTAAGCCGGGTTCTGTACCGCCGCGGCCAGCGACGGCGATGGCCATTCATCTGGGACGCCCGTTGCCGAACGCCTCGCGCGACCGACCCGGACAGCGGCGCGGAAACCCGCCTGCCGGCGCTCAGCCGGCGTGCCGTCCCTACTTGGTCTTGCTCCCGGTGGGGTTTACCGTGCCGTCCCCGTTGCCGGGGCCGCGGTGCGCTCTTACCGCACCCTTTCACCCTTGCCCGGCGGCCGTCTTGGCCCCGGGTGGGGCCGGCGGCCGGGCGGTTTGCTTTCTGTGGCACTGTCCCTGGGGTCGCCCCCGCCGGGCGTTACCCGGCACCGTGTTTCCGTGGAGCCCGGACTTTCCTCCCCCGCCTCGGGCCGAACCCGCGGCGAAGGCGGCCATCCGGCCACCTGACACTTGAGAGGGTAGTTCGTCCCGGCCGGCCGTCAAGGGGCCGGCGCCGCAGGCGGCATGGCATGGCCCTTTCCCGTCGGCGGCGCGACCGGCAGCCGGAAGCGGCCCTGGTTTCCCGGCGGCTCGCTCCCTATAACTCAGGGCGTGTTCAGCATCGATGCCAGTCCCGTCCTGTTCATCCCGGAAAAGCGCCCGGCGGTGCCGGCGACGCGTCGGTTCCAGCTCGTCTCCGAGTTCGCGCCGGCAGGGGACCAGCCTCAGGCCATTCGCGAGCTCACCGAGGGTGTCCAGGCCGGGACGCGCGAACAGGTGCTGCTGGGCGTCACCGGTTCCGGCAAGACCTTCACGGTCGCGCAGGTGATCCAGAACGTGCAGCGGCCGGCGCTGATCCTGGCGCCCAACAAGACCCTGGCGGCACAGCTCTACGGCGAAATGAAGTCGTTCTTTCCGGACAATGCGGTCGAGTACTTCGTTTCCTACTACGATTATTACCAGCCGGAGGCGTACGTTCCCAGAACCGACACCTACATCGAGAAGGACGCCGCGATCAACGAGCAGATCGACCGCATGCGCCACAGCGCCACCCGGGCGCTGCTGGAGCGCAACGACGTCATCATCGTCGCCTCGGTCTCCTGCATCTATGGCATCGGTGCGGTGGAAACCTATGCGGAGATGGTGCTCCAGCTCCAGGCCGGGCAACGGATCGACCGCACCGCCCTGTTGAAGCGGCTGATTGAACTGCAATACCGACGCAACGATGCCAACTTCGTCCGCGGCGCGGTGCGGGTCCGCGGCGACGTGGTGGAAATCTTTCCCTCCCACTACGAGGACGCCGCCTGGCGCATTTCGCTGTTCGGGGACGAGATCGACGGCATCTGGGAGGTCGATCCCCTCACCGGCGAGAAGTCGGCGGCGCTCACCGGGATCACCGTCTACCCCAACAGTCATTACGTGACGCCGCGGCCGACCCTGCAGCAGGCGATCCCGCGCATCAAGGCGGAGCTGACCGAGCGCCTGGAGGAGTTCCGGAGCCAGGGCAAGCTTCTGGAAGCGCAGCGTCTGGAGGAACGCACCCGGCTCGACCTGGAGATGCTGGAGACCGCCGGCATGTGCAACGGCATCGAGAACTACTCCCGCTACCTCACCGGCCGGCGGGCCGGGGAGCCGCCGCCGACCCTGTTCGAGTACCTGCCGGAGAATGCGCTGCTGATCGTCGATGAAAGCCACGTCACGGTGCCGCAGCTCAACGGCATGTACCGGGGCGACTACAACCGCAAGTCCACTCTGGCCGAGTTCGGCTTCCGGCTGCCGTCGTGCATCGACAACCGCCCGCTCAAGTTCCAGGAGTGGGAGGCGATGCGTCCGCAGACCCTCTTCGTCTCCGCCACGCCGGGGCCCTGGGAACTGGAGCGGACCGGCGGCGTGATCGTCGAACAGGTGGTGCGCCCCACCGGCCTGATCGACCCGCCCTGTTTCGTCCGCCCGGTGGAGCACCAGGTGGATGACCTCCTGGGCGAGGCCAAGGCGATGGCGGCAAAGGGCTACCGGGCGCTGGTCACCACCCTGACCAAGCGGATGGCCGAGGACCTGACCGAGTACCTGCACGAACAGGGTCTGCGCGTCCGTTACATGCACTCCGACATCGAGACCCTGGAGCGCATCGAGATCATCCGCGACCTCAGGCTGGGCGCCTTCGACGTGCTGGTGGGGATCAATCTGTTACGCGAAGGTTTGGACATCCCGGAGTGTGCCCTGGTCGCCATCCTGGATGCCGACAAGGAGGGCTATCTGCGCTCCCGCACCAGCCTGATCCAGACCATCGGCCGCGCCGCCCGCAACGTCGACGGCAAGGTGCTGCTTTATGCCGATAACATGACCGCCTCCCTCGCCTACGCCATCGAGGAGACCAACCGGCGGCGGGAGAAACAGCAGGCGTACAATGCCGCCCACGGCATCACCCCGGCCTCGGTCCGCAAGCGCATCGGCGACGTGCTGGAGAGCGTGTATGAACGTGCTGATCACGTCACGGTACCGACCGGCCTTCGCGAGGACGGCCCCGCCGACCTCGCCGATCTGGAGAAGCGGATGCGGGCGGCCGCCGCCGACCTGGAGTTCGAGGAAGCGGCCCGTCTCCGCGATGAGATCCGGCGGATCGAGGCCATGCAACTGGGGCTCACCCGGCCGGGGATGGCCGCTTCGGCAAGCGGCGCCGGACGCGATCCCGTATCGACATCGCGACCGGCCAACCGCCGACGCACCCACGCGAAAGGGCGCCGGCGGTAGGGGCAGCCGCTCGAACGTCCACCGGGCACGGCCTCGCTTCCGGCAATGACGCCCGCATCGGAGCGGATGGGGACCGCGTCGCCGCCGGCACCAGGCCCCGGCGCTTCGGCCTGACTTGCTGGAACTGTCACGTTAACATCAGTCTCGCGGCTCCCGGCTCCATCGGATGGATTTTGCCGATGTCCATGACCTCCGCCTCCTACAAGCGCCACCGCTTCCCGGCTCGCCTCGGTCGCACCGGTTTTCCTTGCAACCTTCCTTTTTTGGGGGACTTGGCGGGGCAAGGTCTATGGGACCAAGCAGCTGGAAATCCACGCCGTCGAGGAGGGCGAGTGATGGCTTGTGATCACCCTCGTCGTCAAATAGTTCTGAAAAACCGGACAGGAGCGGGCGGTCATGAAACTCACCTACGATCCCCGATGCAACGTCGCCTATCTGCGCTTTCGCGACAAGCCGGCCGAAGTGGAAACTGTGAAGCTGTCCGACGAGGTGCTGATCGATCTGGCCCCGGACGGCACGTTGTCCGGCATCGAACTCTTGAATGCCAATGAGCAGCTTCGGGACGGTGACGCCGGTCGGATCGTTGTTGTCGCTGCCCGTGGCACGGAACATACGATTCCTCTGGCCGGTTGACAGCGTAAGCGTTCCCGGGCGCGACCCCGCTCCGGTTCGAGCCCTCAGGCCGGGGGGGGGCGCCGAGGTGGCGGAGTTGGTGGCCGGGCAGGCCTCGAGCGATGCGGGCGGCGGCGCGTGGTGGATCGCTCAGGACCAAACAGCTATGTTCCCGGGCAGACCTGTGCCGTCATGCCGGGTTGCCTTGGCGCGGCATCTTTTTGTGCCGACGGATGCATACGCTGCCTTGATCGTCGGTGGCCGGAACCGCTATTACTACATGAATTATCGTAATCAAGAAACGCGCGGGGAAGGTCCAACAGGATTGCGGTAACCGCATGCGGGTGTTGATCGCAGACGATCATCCTTTGTTTCGCGAGGCTCTGTCCTCCGTCGTCGCCGAGATGAGCGCGGATGCGGTCTGCCTGGATGCGGCCAGCTTTGATGACGCCTTCGCCGCGGTCCGGGACGTGCCGGACCTCGACCTGATCCTCCTGGACCTGACCATGCCCGGTGCCGAGGGGCTCACCGGCCTGGGCCTGCTGCGACACGCCGCCCCGGCTATCCCGGTGGTGGTGGTGTCGGCCACCGCGGAACGGCGCACCGTGCTGGAAGCGCTCCGCGCCGGCGCCGTGGGCTACCTGCCCAAATCGGCTTCGCGGGCCACCATGATCACCGCGCTGAAGATGGTCCTGGCCGGCGGGGTCTACGTGCCGGGGGATGTGGTCCGCGGCGGCAATGCCCTCGATGACTTTGCCGCCGATGGCCGGATCGGGCCCGCCGGCTTGGCCACGCTCACCCGCAAGCAGCTCCAGGTGCTGGAGCACCTCGCCCGCGGCCTCTCCAACAAGGAGATCGCCCGCGCTCTCAGCCTGGCGGAGCCCACGGTCAAGACCCACGTGTCGGCGCTGTTGCGCAAGCTGCACCTGCGCTCCCGGACCCAGGCCATCGTCGCCGCCGGCAGCGTCGACTTCAGCCGGCTTCGCCGGCCGGAACCAGCGACGGTCCAGCCTGCCCGAGGAGATGAGTGACCAACGCGCGCAGTTGGGCCGGCTTCACCGGCTTGTTGAGCAGGGGGTAGCCGCGCGCGGCGGCCTCCCGGTGCAGGTGGGTGGAATGGTCGGCGGTGATCAGCAGCGCCGGCATGCGCCAGCCGGTGGCTGCGCGCACCTGTTCGATCGCGTCCACGCCGGTGGCGCCATCCCGGAGGTGATAGTCGGCGATGATCAGGTCGGGGCGCACCCCGCCCGCCGCCAAGTGCTGAAGCGCTTCGTCGGCCGATCCGGCTGAGACCACCCGGCAGGACCAGCCGCCCAGCAGCGCTTCCATACCCTGGCAGATGTCCGGCTCGTCATCCACCACCAGCACCCGGGCGCCCACCGTCACCCCGCGCACCGTCACCACGGGCGGCGGGAGTGGCGCCTCGACGCCGCGCGCCAGCGGCACGGTAACGCTGAACACCGACCCCCGGCCGGGTTCCGAGCGCACGTGCACCGGATGGCCCAGCACCCGGGCCACCCGCTCGACGATGGCGAGGCCCAGGCCCAGGCCCCGTTCCCGGCCACCGGGCGAGCCCGGGTCGATCTGCCGGAACTCTTCGAAGATGAGCTCAAGCTTGTCGGCGGCGATGCCGGGTCCGGTGTCCCACACCCCGATCTCCAGGCCCGTACCCCGCCGCCGGCAGCCCAGCATCACCTGCCCGGATTCGGTGTAGCGGATGGCATTGCTGAGGAAGTTCCGGACGATGCGCTGCAGCAGCCTGGGATCGCTGTCCACGGCGGTGCGGGGGGGGACGTAGCGGAAGCGCAGCCCGCGCGCCGCCGCCACCCCCCCGTACTCTGCCGCCAGTTCGCTTAGCAGGCTGTCCAGCAGGAAAGCCGACGGCTCCGCTTGCATCGCACCTGCGTCCAGCTTGGAGATGTCCAACAGGGCATTGAGCAGGGTGTGCACGGAGCCCAGGGCCTTGTCGATGCTGTGGGCGATGGTGCGGTTGGGCAGTGACAGGCGCTTCTCCAGAAGCGCCGTGCTGAACAGGCGGGCGGCATTGAGCGGCTGCAACAGGTCATGGCTGGCCGCGGCCAGGAACTTGGTCTTGGAGAGGTTGGCCCGTTCCGCATCGGTCTTGGCCGCCCGCAGCGCTTCCTCCACCGCCCGGCGCTCGGCAATCTCCTGCGACAGTTGCCGGTTGAGCTCGGTCAGGGCCGCGGTGCGTTCCTCCACCCGGCGTTCCAGCGTTTCGTACGCGTCACGGAGCGCCTGTTCGGCCGCCCGTTCCTCGGTGATGTCATGGGTGAGCACGAAAAAGCCGATCACCGTCCCCACCCCATCCAGGTGCGGGATGTAGCTCTTGCGGGCGATCCGGAGGGTGCCGTCACCACGCGGCTCCTCGATCTCGAACGCCACCGTGTGCCCGGCCATGGCCTGGTCGATGTACGGCTTGAGCCGCTGAAACTGGGTCTCGCCCTGAACGGTGCGGACGGCGACGCCGTTGATGGCGTCACGGGACCGGCCGAACCAGGCCTCGAACGCAAGGTTGGTGAAGGTGTAGGTGAGGTCGGCGTCCACATAGGCGATCAACGCGGGCATGGCATCGGTGATCAGGCGGATGCGGCGTTCGCTGTCCCGCAGTGCCTCCGCTGCCCGGGTGCGCCCGGTGATGTCGGTATAGGCAGAGACGAAGCCGCCGTCCGGCATCAGATGGTGATGCATCTCCAGCACCCGGCCGTCGTCCAGCCGGCGCTCCCAGTACGACGGCAGCGTCCGGAGCAGGATGTTGCGTTGTTCCCGCGCCTGGTGTGCAGGGTCGCCCTGGCCGTACTCGCCGCGGGAGGCCGCCACCAGCAAGAAGGCCTCGAGTGGCGCGCCCTCCTGGGCCAGGTCCGCCGGCATGCCCCACAGGTCGAAGAAGCGGCGGTTCCAGGCCACCAGTCGCTGGTCATGGTCGAACACCGCCACGCCTTGGGAGAGGTTGTCCAAGGTGGACTGCAACAGCCGGGATTTCTGTGCCAGTTCCTGTTCGCGCTGTTCCGCCTCCCTCAGCTTGAGGTCGGTGATGTCGGTGTAGACGGAGACCACGCCGCCGTCCCGGGTGCGGCGTTCGTTGATCTGCACCCAGCGGCCGTCCGCCAGCGGGTATATCTGGGCACCCTTGGGCTCGCGATGGCTGGCGATCCGGCGGGCCACCCAGGCCTCGCGGGCGTCCACCTCGACGTTGACCAGACCGCGTTCCACGGTCAGCCGGGCGATATCCGGGAAGGAGGTGCCGGGCGCGATCATCACCCCGAGCGGCTCCCACAACGCCTGATATTTGCTGTTGGCGAGCACCATGCGGTCGTCGGCATCGAACAGGGCGAACGCCTGGGACACGCTCTCGATCGCGTCGCTGAGCCGGCCCTTGGCGGTCTCGGCCTCGTCACGGGCCCGGACCATGGCCCGGTTCGACGCCTCCAGGTCGGACAACACCTCGGCCAGAGCGGCGGTGCGGTCGCGCACCACTTGGCCCAGCATCACCGAGGTCTGGAACATGGAGAATGCCGAGCCCTGGGCGTCCATGCTCCGTTCCACCCGGTCCATCAGCGCCCGGGTGATCTTGCGAAGCTTCAGGTTCTCCTTCTCCAGTTCGGCAATCCGGGCGGCATCGTCGGTGCGGACCAGACCCACCGTGCCCCGATCGGGTTCGGCTGCCATCACGAACCGTCCGCGCCGCTGCCGCCACTGCGGGCGCCGATGGCGACACCGGTGAAGGTCTGGTTGACGTGCATGGCATTGAACTGCTCCCCGTAAGTGGAGAAGCCCACCACCCGGCTGGCGGCCAGCAGGCGGGAGACCGGGCCGCTCAACGCCTTCCGTTCCACCTCCAGCCGGCGCAGGACGCAGTCGCAGCCGATGATCAGGCGGGGCTCCCCCACCTGCCGGCGCACGCCTGCCAGCGCCTCACGAAGGTTCTCGACGATGTCGAGGCCTTCGGCCACGGTCAGCACGATGCCTTCGTCGATGGCGCAGAAGAAGGTGAGGCTTTCGTCCGGATTCACCTTCTGGATCGAGCGCACGTAGTACAGGCCGCCCACCTTGACCACCACCGGATTGGCGGCGAAGGCCATGGGGGTCAGGTGGCCGACCTCAAGCCCGACCAGCCGGGCATACTCCCGGGCCGCCGACTCGCCGTTGATCTCCATCACCCGTCGGGCCGTCGGGTCCGCCGCCGTCACCACCATCTTGCGATCGGTGTGAACGAAGTGCTGGGTCCGGAACACCTGGAACGGCGCCGACGTATTGACCAGCAGCAGGACCGCAGAATCCCGCCAGAAGCGGCCGTCGGTACAGACATAGGTATCATGGAACGCAAGGTCGTCACCGGCCGACCCGCCGAACAGCGGGATGTCGCCGAGCGCGCTGCTGAGGGTGCTCACCACCCATTCCTCCTGGCGCGACAGTCCGTCGATCAGCACCAGGCCGAAGGTGTGACCCGGGATCGGCGATGGCGCCCTCTCGCGCAGGGTGGCGACGGCCTGGCGTGCCCGCTGCTGGCTTTCGGCCGGCGAGAATGCCGACAAATTCTCCACCACCATGGCCACCGTGGCGAACTCGCCGGCGGGCAGGTGGACCGCCACCATCGACCCACGCCGGTACCCTGCCGGGGCGATCTCGCCGGCGGTGCTGCACCCCACCACTCGGGCGCCGGCGAAGCTGCGTGTGAGGGCCGCGGCCAGGGCGGCACGGTCGTAGCGCACCGAGGAAAAGAAGATGACGCAGCCGTCAAGAACGTCGGCAAAGGCGGCCCGGACCTCGGCGACTGCCTCTTCCGCTGTCGGTGCTTCGGACGCCCCGACCCGAAGGTCGTCACCGGGCCGGCCGTTCACGTTGACCTGCGGCAACATCACGGCGTCCAGCTTATGATAACGGACGGGCCAGGTCCAACCTCCTTGCGCTCGCACCGACCCGGCACTGGCACGGCCCCTCGCCGGCTTCGCCGGCGTCGCCACCACCGCAGCGCATGCGGCCCGCTACCTGACGGCACGGACCACCCCCATCTGCTCAAGCTGGGAAACGGCGCGCAGCACGCTGGCGCCCGCCGCATCGGCCAGACCGCGTCCCGCCATGAACGCCTCCACCATCTCGGCCAGCGGGCGGGCCCCATCCAGCCCTGCCACGAAATCGGCCACCAGGTGCGAGTGGACGAAGCAGAGCCGGCGATTGTCGTAGTTGTAGACCAGTGCGCCGAACCGTTCCGGCCGGATCGAGACGTTGTCGGCGAGCTTGTAAAACGTCTTCGTGTTCACTTGAGCATCCTCCCCGCATCGATCTTCAGGGTGTGGCCGGTGATATAACGACCGTCGTCGGAAGCGAGCCAAAGCGCCGCATTGGCCACGTCGGCAGCCTCAATCAGCTTCACTGGTAATGCATGCCCGGCATGAATGAAGTTTACCAGATCTTCGGTCGCCATGGCCGACGCCTTGGCCATGCCGGCGATGATATCGGTGTTGACCGCAGTCGGGTGCAGCGTGTTCACGGTAATGCTGTACGGCGACAGTTCCTGTGCCAGGGATTTGGCCAGTCCGACCACGCCCCACTTGGAGGCACAGTAGTGCGCCATGCCCGGATCGCCCCGGAGCCCGGCCACCGACGACGTCATGATGATGCGCCCGCCCTGGTTGCGCGCCAGCATGTGCGGCACGACGTACTTCACCGCCAGCCAGTACCCCTTGAGGTTGATGTCGATCATGGCGTCCCACCAGTCTTCGGTGATGTCCCAGGTGAGGGCCATGTCGGCGATGCCGGCGTTGCACACCAGGATATCGATCTGGCCGAACTCGGCCATGGTCTCGGCGACCGCCGCCTCCATCTCCGCCGCGGAGCGGACGTCCACCTCCAACGGCAGGATGCGCCGGCCCAGTTGGCGGACCAGACCTGCCGTCTCGGTCATGTCCTCCGGTTTGGCGAGGGAGTAGCGCGGGTAGGGCAGGTCCCGGCAGATATCCAGGGCGGCGATATCCGCACCCTCGCGCGCCATGGTAACGGCGTGCTCCCGGCCCTGGCCGCGGGCGGCGCCAGTTATCAGGGCGACCTTGCCGTCAAGCTTGCCCAAGTGAGTGATCCTTCGTCAGCCGTACCATGCCGGAGAGCCTTGGGGCCGTCACCCCGCCGAAGCGGGGCTCGGTCCGGCTTGTGCGCCTCCTCAGTACACGCCGCACATCCCGTCGATGCTGACTTCCTCGATCACCACGTCGTCAAGGATGCGGGGCTGCGCTTCCGCCGGCTCTCTCTGGGCAGGGACGCGCGCAACCGGCGACATCGGGGACGTAGCGTCGTCCGCCGTGGTGGCATCGGCGACTGCGGCACTGGGGTTCTCGATCAACATGATTGTTTGTCTCCTTTTTCGTTCAGGGTGCTTCGGTCTCGATCACGGCCTGCCCTGCCGAAGCGTCGCGGGCGGGACTCGGGTTGCCGGACCATGGTTTGGATCCACGGTCTCAGTTTCGCCACCGGATGCGCGGCAGCAAGGGACGATAGCATCGGCGCGCGAGGCAGCCGCGCCAGACGCCGATCTGGTAGGCAGTCATTTCCAGCCAGTAGAGACCAATGAACACCGGCAGCGACAAGGCCGGCTGCTGCCGGCGGTGGTCGCACAATGGCGGCAGCAGCATCAGCACCGCCGACACCGTCAGCAGCGGCGGCCAGAGCATGGCAAGTCCCACCAGCGGGACGCCATAGTAGCGGGTGACGTCATGGCCGAAGTGGTACAGGGAAGCCCCATGCTCCCGGGCGATGGATCGCGCCAGCCGAGCCCGCGGCACCGGCAAGCGTAGCCGCTGCACGCGACGCCACTTCATTGCCGCTTCCGCCGAGACCAGTGCCGCAGCGAGCAACAGCAGGCCCGCCGCCGCCGGCCAGGCGACCGGCAGTGCGGCCAAGGCCGCCAGCCCAACCAGTGCGACCCGTGGCACATGCATCACCCGGCCGTTCTCGGGGTGACGTTGCTGCAGGTCGGCCTCGGAGGCGCCATAGTCGACCCGGCGGCGCAGCAGGTCGCCTGGCCGGGTGCGATGCTCATGGATGATGCCGGCGACGCTGGCGTAGTGGCCCCGGTGGCCTTGCTCTGCCAGCCGCCAGACGAAGTCCACGTCTTCTCCGACGCGCATATCGGCTGAGAAACCGCCAACAGCCAAGAAGGCATCGCGACCGACGATCAGGTTGCAGGTCGGGAGGTAGGCGACCGCTTCGCCCGGGCCGACGGCACCGGTCGTCGAGCCCATGTCGAGCGGCGAGCGCATGGCTTCGAACGCCGCGACTCGGCCTTTCACTGACGGTGCGATCACCCGTCCTCCCACCACAGCGATGTCGGGGTCGCCGAACCAGGGCACCAGGTCGCGGAGCCAGCCCGGCGCCGCCACGCAGTCGTTGTCGGTGAAGGCCAGCAGCGTGCCTTCGGCGTCGGCTGCCGCCAGGTTGCGCGCCGCCGACTGGCCGACGTTGTGGTCCAGCCGCACGTACCGCACCGGCAGCCCGGCGAGCGCGTCGGCGAGCGGTGGGTCGCTGGCATCGTCTACCACCAGGATCTCCAACTGCTCGCGGGGATAGTCCAGAACCAGGAGGGACTGGACGCAGGCGCGGGTGGCGGCCGGGCGGCAATACGCCGCCACGATGACCGACACCGAAGGCCACACAACGGGCACGCCCGGCTCCCGCACCACCAGCCGCCGCCGGGCCAGATCATTCAGGAACCGGGCCGCAACCGGCGGCGACAGTGCCGGCACGCGGGCGGTGATCTCGGCAAGATCTCGGGCTTCCGAACCGGACACGGCGGACACAAGCTCGGCCCCGAGCACGTTCAAGCGGATCGCCGTCATCGGCCGCGGCGAGAACAGCACGCCGCCGCCATCGTGCCTGATCACGTCCACGCCGCCGGCGAGCCGGTAGCGAAAGCTCCGGTCCGGCTGAAGGCGCTCGAGGGCATGAGCCGGCTTGCGCGGATGCAGCAGGAGGGCAGTCGCCTCAACGGTCATCAGGATAGCCCTCCGCTGGCTGGTCCCTTCCGCAGGATATCCCGGTAAGCCTTGATCTCGGCTTCCAGGTAGCGGCGGCCGCGATCCGGGCAGGCCTCGGTGGCGTCGCCCAGGATCCCGGTCGAGGTGACCGACCGCAAGCCGTCCCGGCGGAGCCGAGGCATGATGTCCTTCAGACCGTCGCGACAGCCGGCGGTGGCGCGGTTCATCCGCACCAGGTCCGGTCGAAGAGCCAGCATTTCCGAGGTCTCGCCCTCGCCGGCGTGCAGACCGACCGCCGCCGCCGGAATGCCGTCCGCCGCGGCGACCGCCAGCACCGCGTCCGCCAACGCCGTACCGCCGCCGAGCACCGTCACCCGCAAGTTCGGCAGATCATGGGCCAGTCGCAGAGCCGCAATCTCCAACGCGTCAGCGTTGCCGCCATGGGCCGAGACCACGACCAAGTGTCGCACGCCCCATTCCGCTGCCCGGCGGGCACAATCGACGATCACCCCGGCCAGGGTGTCGTGCTCGAGGCCGAGCAGCCCGGCAAACCCGTGGTGCTCGTCGGAGCAGCCGATGGGCAGTGTCGGGGCCACCAAGGCGTTCGGTATTACCCTGGCCAGGCGGTCGGCCAGCGCCTCCGCCCGGTAGCTATCGGTGCCGAGCGGCAGGTGCGGGCCGTGCTGTTCATTGGCACCCAGCGGCAGGATCAGGGTGGTGGCGCCGGCGGCCACGGCATCGGCCACCTCGGGCCAAGTCATCTCCGCCATCGGCCGCGTCATCCCGCCCGGTCCACGAAGCCGCGGTCGGCCAGGAAGGCGATGATCTGATCGGCCGCCTGTTCCGGCGAGCCCGAAACGATCCGGCCGGATTTCTGCGCGATGCCGGCCGACATGACTTGCAGCACGCGCTCGTGCGGCGGCAGCGACGCTTCGGGAACGAAGATCTCCCGCGGGCGACGGTACGGCGGCATGGTCGCCTGTGCGGTCGGCGCCGGGAAGTTCAGGTCCACCGGCGACAACCCGAGTTCGCTCAGGTCCTGCACCGGGATGGCGGCCCGCTTCGCCTTCATCAGGTCAGGCAGGCCGGCATAGCGGAGCGCCGCCGCGCCCGCCTCCACGGCAAGCACGGCCGGAAGCATCACCTCCCCCTCCGACCGCGCGCCTTTCGCCAGGCGACGCAGGAACCGGACCATCGAGCCCTGCAGCGTGAAGTCGACGATGTCGGTGACCACCGGCCAGTCCAGGTACTCGGCAATCAAGGCAGGCACTTTGCCGGAGCCGGTGGCCAAGCTGCGCGTGCCACACAGCAGCATATCCGGCAGTTCGGTTGTCCGGAGCGCCGTGGCCAACAGCAGCGCGGTAACCGCCGGCCGGGTGCTTGTCCGCCCTTCCTCCCAGACTCTGAGCACGTCGTCGGCGCCCACCGCGAGAGCGTCGCGCAGGATCGAGTCCGCCTCGGCCGGCCCGACGGTCAGGGCCGTCACCCGATCTTCCGGGGCGCGCAGTTGCAGCGCCCGTTCCAGCGCGGCGGCATCGGCCGGGTTGAGAATGTAGAGCATCCGGCTCGCGTCCACGGCACCGGTCAGGGGATCGACCTCCACCGTATTCGGATCGGGCAGGCGCGACAGGCAGACGGCAATGTGCATCACCACCTCACGTGGCCTCGGTCATGACCGCACCCCTCACGGCCGCTTTCATGAGTGTCACGACTCGCGGAACGTGACGCCGAACCCGCCTCTGGGGTAGGTCCAGCGGATCGCGCCTTCCTGGGTGCAGACGAAGTAACACGCCCCGCATTCGAAGCATTGCTCATAGTTGAACAAGACGCTTCCGTCGTCCAGTGGCACAAACAGGCCGGCCGGGCAGACGGTGACGCAAGCGCGCACGGCGCAGGATTTGCACTTCTCGCCATCGACGCTAATATGTGCCGTGTCGTCCACGCGGAAGCGGACGGTACGCATCTTCTCGTCGTGAGTCGTCATTACCATAGGTAGGCCCTCGCGACATGATAGAGGTCTTTCAGCACGTGGCGTGGCTTGGTCCCCACCTGCTGCAAGGTCTGCCAGTACAGCGGCAGGAGTTTCTGTTTGCGGTCGCCGGCCACCCGGAACAAAGATTCAGAGATGCGCGCCGCCAGTTCCGGGTAGACGTTCTGCAACCGCTCGCCGTTGACAAACGCCGGCGCATGCCTGTAGGCGCGGAGGTCGGTCAGCACATTGCGCTGGTACAGAAGCTCCATGTATTTCATCAGGGAGTAGCGGGTGAAATCCTGCCGCCGGCAGGCCTCCACCGCGGCCGTCCCCGCCGCCAAGCCCGACTGGATGGCGTAGTTGATGCCCTCGATGTAGATGCCGGTGGCGAGACAGAACCCAGCGGCATCCCCGGCGACCAGGATGCCGTCCCCGTACAGGGTCGGCACCATGTTCCAGCCGGCCTCGGGGATCAGATGGGCCGAGTACTCCCTGAGCGTGCCGCCGCGGACCAGCGGTGCCACCGCCGGATGCGCCTTGAAGGCCTCCAACAGATCGTAGGGGCGCTTCTTGTGCTCAACCAGCGACGATAGCTGGCCGAGGATGCCGAGCGAGAGGGAGTCCCGGTTGGTGTAGAGAAACGCGCCGCCGTGGACCGAGTCCGTCACCGCGCCTACGTACTCCAGTGCCACTCCCTCGTCGCCGGTCAGCTGGAAGCGTTCGCGGATGGTGGCCTCGTCCAGCCCGATCACTTCCTTGACGCCCAGCGACAGTTCGTGGGTATGCAGTTCCCGCTGCAGCCCGGCCTTGCGGGCCAGCCAGGAATTGGCGCCGTCGCAGGCGATCACCACGTCGCCCCGCAACTCTCCCATGTCCCGCCGGACCTGGACGCCCACCACCTGGCCGTCTTCCTTGATGACGTCGTCGACCACGGCGGAGGTGAGCAGAAACGCCCCGGCCGCTTCGGCCTGGGCCGCGAACCAGCGGTCGAACTTCGGGCGAAGGATGGTGAAGCCGTTGTACGGCGGTTCGGAATAGCCCGCGGCCGACGACCGGAAATCCAGGGACACCGATGTGGTCGGGGACATCAGCACCAAGTCGCGGCGGCAGACATGGCGCTCCACCGGCGCTTGTTCCCACCATCCCGGGATCAGCTTGTTCAGGATGGCGCTGCCGTAGAACACCGCGCCGGAGACGTTCTTGGCACCGGGGTACTCGCCCCGTTCGATCAGTGCTACGCTGAGTCCGGCCCGCGCGGCGATCAGGGCCGCGGCGCTGCCGGCCGGACCGGCCCCCACCACGATCACGTCGAAGTGTTCGCTGCCTCCGTTCACGGCCATATCGGTTGCCTTTCCCGTCGTTCGGAGGTGGTCATCGGCCGGCCACCGCCAGTTCGCGTTCGGGGACGGCATCGGCCAAGGCGGCAGGCGCCGCACTGCCCTGGGCCAGAGCCTCCAGTTTTTTCAGGAGGATCGGCACGATCGCATGCAGGTCGCCGACCACGCCGAGATCGGCCATCTTCAGCATCGGTGCCGTGCCGTCGGTGTTGACCGCGATCACGACCTGGCTGCCGCCGATACCGGCCAGATGCTGCCCGGCCCCGGAGACGCCGAACGCGATGTACAGTTTGGGTGCCACGATCTTGCCGGTGGTGCCGATGAACCGGTCCGAAGGGAGCCAGCCACGGTCGGCGGCGACCCGGGTACCACCCAGCGTCGCACCCAAGGTTTCGGCCAGTGTCCGGAGCAGATTCATCCCGTCGGCGCTGCCGACCCCGAGGCCGCCGGAGACGATCCGCTCCGCATCCACCAGGTCGACGGTACGCGGATCAGGCGGCAGGGTGCGCAGCGTGCGGTCGCGGAACGTGGCGGGGTCCAGCATCGGCCTCACCATCTCAATCACCGCTTGGCGACCGCGTTTCGGTGCCGGAACGCCGCGCACGTCCGGCGCCATCATGAAGCCGACCCGGACGCCGCGCGCCCAGATCAGGCGTTCGTGCAGCCGCCCGTCGTGACTGAACCGGTAGGCCTCCGGGTAGCCGTCCTCGATCACCTTGGCGCGGGAGCAGTTGGTCACCAGCGGCATGCGCCACCGTGCCGACAGACGCGGCAGCCAAGCGCGGCCGTAGCCGCTGTCCGGGGCCAGGATCAGCGCGGGCCGTACATCCCGCAGCACCGGCTCCAGCGCTTGGAGCCAGCCGTCGGCGCTGAACCGTTCCAACGCCGCGTGCTCCACCACGGTCACTCGGTCGGCCCCGTGTTCCGCCAAGGTCTCGGCCAGTGCCGTGACACCGAACCCGGGCAGGACCACCTGCACCGTGCCGTCACGGCCGCTCACCATGTCCCGCGCCTCGGCCAGGCATTCCAGGGTCGCCGGCATCAACCGGTCCTGCTCCACCTCGGCGATGACCAGCACGTGTGGGGCCATCACACCGCCCTCCCCGCCGCCTCGCCTTCGATGATCGCGGCATGGGCGCGGCGCGGCGCGGCGCAGTCGCCGATCCCATGGACTTCGACGCCCGAGTCCTGCAAGGCGTCATACAGACCGTCATTGGCGCGGCGGTGGATCGCCAGCACCACGGTGTCGGCCTTGGGAAAGGTGACCATTTGGCCGCTGTAGTTGTGCAAGGCGGTCACCACGCCGTCCTGGATGCTCAGGACCGAATGATTGGGCGTGCAGGTGATGCCGAGCCGCCGTGCCTGCCGGTACCAGTTCTCCAGGTCGAGGGTGATGCCCAGGTCCTGGCCGACGTAGAGCGTGGGCGTCACCACCTCGACCGCGCAGCCCTGGTCGGCCAGGAACTCGGCGGTGCTGGTGGCCTCGTGGAAACCCAGCCGATCGATCACGATCACGTTGTGGCCGGGGGTCACCCGGCCGGACAGGATGTCGGTGACGTCGCACACCTCCGGCCCGTCGCCGCCGGGGATGGCGGTGCGGTCGGGGGTGGACCCGGTGGCGACGATCACCGCATCGGGTGCCAGGGCATGGATGCTGTCCGGCGTCGCCTCGATCCCGGTGCGAACCTGGATGTCCAGTTGTTCCACTTCGTGCAGAAGGTTCCGCACCAGATCGCCGAATTCGGCCCGGTGGCTTACCCGCGCCGCCCACAACACCTGCCCGCCCAGTCGGTCTTCCTTTTCCAGCAGGGTGACGTTGTGACCGCGGCGGGCGGCGACGGTGGCGGCCTTGAGGCCGGCGGGGCCGCCGCCCACCACCACCACCCGCCTGGGCGGATCGGCCGCGCGCAGGGTGCCGTTGCCGAGCTCCCGCTCCCGTCCCGTGGCCGCCGTCTCGATGCAGCCGAGCCAGCGGTTCAACCCCATGCGGCCCACGCACTCCTGGTTGCAGGACAAGCACAGGCGGATGTCGTCGGCGCGGTTCTCCCGCGCCTTGCGGGCAAACTCGGGATCGGCGATCTGCGCCCGGACGATGCCCACCAGGTCGGCATGCCCTTCAGCCAGCAGCCGTTCCGCCTGAATCGGGTCCTTGACCCGTCCGACCCCGATCACCGGCAGGCGTACCGCCTTGCGGATCGCCGACGGGATGAACATGGCGTAGTTGGGGGGGATCCGCATCGACGCCTCGATCATGTAGAGGGTCTGCGTCGCGGTGCCGATGCTGGTGTTGATGAGGTCGATCAGACCGTCGGCCTCAAGAATCCGCGCCAGCGCCACCGCCTCGTCGATGGTGATGCCGTCGGCAATCAGTTCATCCCCACACAGCCGGACGCTCATCACGTAGCCGCGGCCGACGGCGAGCCGGATGGCGGCGATGATCTCGCGCAGCAGGCGGGCGCGGTTCTCCAGGCTGCCGCCGTAACCGTCAGTGCGGTGGTTGGTGTGGCGCGACAGGAACTGGCGAACGATAGAGGAGTGGGAGCACTGCAACTCCACCCCATCGAAGCCGCCCTGTTTGGTATAGGCAGCCACCTTCGCATAGCCCTCGGTGATCTCCCGGATGTCATCCGGTTCCACCGCCTTCGGCACTTCCCGGAACAGCGGATCCGCCACCGCCGAGGGGGCCCAGGTGGGCAGCCGGGTGAACATGCCGCTGGCCTGCCCGCCGTTGTGGTTGATCTGCGCCAGAATCGGCACGCCCTCCGCGTGCACCGTGTCGGTGATCTTGCGATACCCCGGGATCACCGCCGGATTGAAGGCGTGGATCAGCTTCTCGTAAGGATGGTCCGTCGGATGGGTCGAATGCTCCTCGGTGATGATCAGGCCGGTGCCACCGCGAGCGCGCTCCCGGTAGTAATAGGCGTGGCGGTCGCTGGGCATGAAGTCTTCGGCGTAGTTGGTGAGGTGCGCCGAAAATACGATGCGGTTCTTGACGATGATGCTGCCGATCTTGAGCGGCGTGAACAAAAGCCCTGCTGGATTGGCCATGCTACACCTCCAGCCCGGCGCGGTAGCCTTCCAGGATGGCTTGGCTGATGGCGCGGGGCGCCACGCAGTCGCCGATCCGGAACACCCGCTGCCCAGCCTCCTTGAGAGCGAAATAGAGGTCCTCGTCCGGCAGCTCGTGGGCCACCGGGATCACCAGGTCGACATCGGCGATCTCCTTGGGGGTGCGGTCGAAGATGTCCCGGCCGGCCACGGTCCGATCGCCCACCCGCTCCACCTGGACTTGCGGCGCGAAGACAATGCCCTTGGCGGCGGCCCGCTGGTTCCACGGGGTCAGTTCCATGGTGGCGGTGAGGCTTTGGCCCACGAACATGTCGGCGGTCACCACCGTCACCCGCCAGCCGCGCTCGGCCAGCCACTCGGCCACCCCCATGCCGACAGCATTGCCGATGGCGTCCACCACCACGGCGCTGCCGGCCTCGGCGGGCACCTGGCCCTGCATCACCTGCCGCGGCGTCCGGACCACCATGCCGTTGTCGGCGACAAGACCGGACGGTTCGGCGAGCCGGCCGCCGACCGCCACCACCACCGCGTCCGGCGCTTCGTCCTGGACCAGCGCCGGGGTGACATCCACGCCGGTGCGGATCGGCACGTTGAGTTGGCGCACCTGGGCCTCCAGCCAGTCCACCATGGCCGCGAGCCGCGCCCGCCCCGGCGCCGCCGCTGCCAGCCGTACCGCCCCGCCGGCGCGATCGTCGCGTTCGAACACGGTGACGCTGTGGCCTCGCTCCGCGGCCACCCGGGCGGCCTCCAGGCCGGCCGGGCCGGCTCCCACCACCATGACCCGGTGGCGGATGGGGGCTCGGGTCAGCCGCGCGAATTCGGGCGTGGCCTCGTAACCGGCAGCCGGGTTGTCGGTGCAACTGAGCCGCGGGTTCTGCACCTGATTGACCACACAGAGCTGGTTGCACAGCGTGCAAGGCCGCACCTGGTGTGGCACGCCGTCCCTGAGCTTGCGCGGCAGTGACGGATCGGCGATCAGCGCCCGGGTCATCTCCACCGCGTCCGCCTGGCCGGTACCAACGATGGCGGCGGCTTGGTCGGCATCGACGATGCTGCCCTGGGCGATCACCGGGACGGACACAGCTTGCTTGATGCCCTGAGCCAGGGCCGCGGCGGAGCCTGGGGATCCGAAAAGGCCGGCCCGGGTCTGATGCGCACTGTAGATGCTGCCGCTGGTGACGCTGATAGCGTCGATCCGGCCGTCGGCGGCCAGAAGCGCCGCGACCGCGGCGGCATCCTCCGGCTTGAGGCCGGCCCACGGCGCATGCTCGTCACCCGACAGCCGGAGGATGAGGACAGCGTCGTTGCCGACGGCGTCGCGCACCGCCCGGATCACGTCGCGGGCAAAACCCAGCCGGTTGTCGAGGCTGCCGCCATAGGCATCGGTGCGCTGATTGGTCAGGGGCGACAGGAACTGGCGGATCAGGCTCGCCTGGCCGGCGTTGATCTCCACGCCGTCCAGTCCGCCCTCGATGGCGAAGCGGGCCGCGGTGGCGAATCCTTCCACCACGGCGTCGATGTCCATCTGGCGCATGGCGCGCGGCATCTCGCGGCTGCTGACTTCCGGCACCGGCGACGGCGCCCACAGCGGCGCTTGCGAGTAATGGCTGCTGCCCTGCATGCCGCTGTGGCTGAGGTGGGCCAGCACCAAGGCGCCATGGCGATGCACCGCATCCGCCACCAGCCGGTAGCCGGCGACCACCCCCTCCTCGTAGCCGCGAATGACGTACTCATAGGGCCAGTCGGAAGGGTGCACCACGCTGCCTTCCAGCACGATGATCCCGGCTCCGCCCGCGGCGCGAGCGTCGTAGAACGCGGCATGGCGCTTCTCGAAGCGGTGGCGGGTGGCAAAGTTGGTCTGGACCGCCCCGAACACGAAGCGGTTGGGCGCGGTCCTGGTGCCGACTCGCAAGGGCTGCAGCAGCGCCTGAAATCTGGTTTCCGGCTGCCGTGTCATGATCCGCCGCCTTATCCCGAGGCCGCCGCCACCGGCGCCGGTGCGGCGAACACGCAGTCCGGATCGGGTGCATCCAGGCTGCGCCCGGTGAAGTGCTTCACCGCGAGGCAGCCGCCGTGGCACAGCGAATAGGCATTGCACGTCTGGCAGCCGCCACCCACCTGCCACTGCCGCAGATGGGCAAACAACGGCGATTCCCGCCAGATGCGGGGGAATCCACCATCGCCGCGCACGTTGCCGGCGGAGAACGCGGGGGCCAGCATGAACGGGCAGGCATAGACCTCGCCCACCGGATCGACGCAGCAGACGATCCGCCCCGCTCCGCACATGTTCAGGCCGTCCACCGGCTGGCCGTAGGCCGACAGGTGGAAGAAGCTGTCCCCGGTCAGCACCTGCGGATGGGCCAGCAGCCAGTCGTAGAGGAGGCGGTTCTGCGCATGGCTCGGCCGCAGGTCCGCCCAGACGTCGCCGCCGCGTCCCGTGGGGCGAAGACGGGTCAGCCGCAGCTCGGCATCGTACCCTTCCGCCAGCGCCAGCAATGCGTCGAGGTCGGCGACGTTGTGGCGCGTGACCACCGCATTGATCTTGAAGCGCACGCCGCGCGCGGCCAACCGCTCCATGGCGCGGCGGGCGCGGTCGTACGATCTCGCGCCGCGCACCGGGTCGTTGCTCGCGGCATCCACCCCGTCGAGGCTGATCTGTACGTCGAGGTAGTCACGGGAACCGATCCAGTCGGCGGCGGCATCGTCGATCAGGGTGCCGTTCGTGCTGAACTTGACGCCGATGCCGCGGGCGAGCGCGTAGTCCATCAAGGTGAAGAAGTCCGGCCGGCTCATCGGCTCGCCGCCGCCGACGTTGATGTAGAACACCTTCATCTCGGCCCAGGCATCGATCAGGCGCCTGGCTTCGGCGGTGGTCAGCTCGTCCCGACGGCGCTTGCCCGAGGACGACAGGCAGTGCACACAGCGGAGGTTGCAGCCGTAGGTGATTTCCCAGGTTAGGCAGATCGGCGCATCCAGTCCCTGGCGGAAGATCTCGTAGGTGGTATCGGGGCTCATGTCTGGCTCTCCAGGAGGCGTGGGCGAGGGCCGGCGGCCGGGGAAGGCAACCGGTCGATCACCAGCCAGGCGCCATGGTCATCGAAGCAGCGGAAGCGGCCGCCGGCTTGGCGCGCAAGGGCGGCGAGGCGGTCCCGGTCGAACACCTGGCGATGGCCGAACCGGGCATCGGGGACAGCCTCGATCGGCACGGCGACGATCAGGCGGCGGCGGGTTCGGCGCCACAACGCCGCCAGTGCAGCCGGTGTCGCCGCCGGCTCCAGGTGCTCCAGGAAGTGGATGGCCGTCACCACGTCGAAGTCCGATATCGGCAAGCCCCGGCCGCCGGCAGCGTGCTCATCCAGGATGTCGGTGGTGACGAAGCGGACGTTCGCCACCTGCCGGTCACGGGCGTAGCTTTCGGCGAGCGCCATCAAGGCCGGGTTCAGGTCGCAGGCGACGACGGGCCGGACGCCGGGATGCCTGGCCCCGGACCATGCACCGGAGGCCAGCAGCAGCGGCAGGAAGCCGAAGCAGGTGGCCACGTCAAGAACACTGTCCGCTGCCACCTCATCGATCAGGCTTGCGACCCGGCGATAAATGGCGGCGAAGTCGGCGATGTAATCCGGTTGCGCCCGATCCCGTGGGGCTTCAGATGCGGCGGCCTGCCCGGCCCGGCGCAGCGCGGCCAGGGTGTTGTCGTAGAAGCGGTGCCACGCCCGCCGCTCGTTGCCATCCACCGACCGCACGACCGCGCCGACCATGTGCTCGAACAGGTCCTGTGGGCTCCGGCGGCTGGCACGGCCTGTTCCGCCGAGCAGGAGCGGCAGTAGATCCTCGGCGACATCGCGGGCGATGTTGTTGTCGATCTCGGCCGGGGCGAAGTCGTGCACCACCACCAGGTCATCCGGGTCCGAAGCGACACCGGATCCGGGCAGGGGCGGCAGAGCCGGATCCAGACGATACACCGCGAAGCGGCCGCCGGAGGCGAGCGGTTCAGCCCGGTCGGCCAGGCATTCTGTCAGGACGCGGTGGCGATGCCGGGACAGGGTCAGGGGCGGCATGGCGTCACCACCTTCCGGCGTGTGCGTGGGTGGCGCCACCGGCGCCAGTGCCATGGGCGCGCAGCAGGCTCTCGGTCACCTGGCCCAACTGCTTGAGGTTGCGGACCACCTCGGCGCGGTGGCAGACCGGTTCGTAAAGCGGCATGTCGGAACTGCCGAGCCCCCAGCTGCCGCGGGGTTCCGGCGACAGCCACACCAGCTGGCGGGCGCGCCGGCGGATCTCCTCCAGGGCGCGGACGTTGGGCGGGTTGCGGTTGCCGCGACCATCGCCCAGCACCATCACCGTGGTCCGGTCGGTGACGGCGCCCAAGTGCGTCTGGCAAAAGATGCCGAGGGCCTTGCCGTAGTTGCTGTTGGCATCGCAGTCGATCAGGTCGCCGCTGAACACGGACGCGATGGCTTGGTCGATGCTGAGGTCCTCGAAGTACTGGGTGGCGTCCGCCAAGTCGCTCACGAACACGAAGCTGCGCACCTGTTCGAACAGGGCTTGCAGGCTGTAGACCAAATGCAGCATGAAGCGGGCGGTGGTGCGCACCGACAGGCTCACGTCGCAGATGACGACGATGCGCGGCTTGTCCTGCTGCCGGCGGGTCATCACCGGCCGGAACGGGATGCCATCGAAGACCATGCTGCCCCGCATCGTTCGTGCCACATCGATGCGACCGCGGTGGCTTTCGACCCGGCGGGAGGAACGCGCGCCTTTCATCTTCCGGCCCAGCCGGCGGACGATTTCCTCCATCTCCCGCCGTTCGGCCTCGGAGAAGCGGTAGTCATAGGCCGAGCGGATGGGCTCCGGCTGTGCCCCGGCGTCCGCCCGGTCGGGCTGCAGCGCCATCTCCCGCTCGACATAGCGCTTCAGCAGGTCGGGCAGGTTCTCGATGATCCCGTCGATGCTGCTGGCCAGCCGATCGATCAGCGCCTCATCGATGTCCAACTCCCTGAGGTCCTCCAGCAGCGCTTCGGCCGCGTTGACGATCAGGTCTTCGTCGACGAACGGCAGGCCGTCATTGAAGTTCAGTTCGCCCGGGTTGGCGATGTTCTTGACCCGCTTCACCTGCAGCTGGTGGGTCACCTTCTTCATGACCTGGTCGAGCAGGCCCTTGTTGCGGTTCAGGATCAGCCCCTGGCTCATGGCCGACAGGCTGAGCTGGTTGGGGTCCTGGTGCGGGTTGAACCGGGTGATCATCGTCTCGGGGTCGAAGAAGTCGCGAATGGACACCGGCTCGCCGTGGGCGTGTTCGGCATCGGTGTTGACTTGGCCGCTGTCATCCTCGGCGAAGACGATCCGGTCCGGTTCGGCCACATCGCCGTCGTGGTGGTGGCCGTGGCCGCCGCCGGCGGTGCTGCCGTTTCCCGCCCTCGGCATGGCGAAGAACAGGTCGAACAGGTCTTCGAACACCGGGATGTCGTGGGCGTCCTTGATCAACGTGCTCCGCAGCACGGCGCGGACGGTGTTCCGGTCCGCCAGCGTGGCCAGCAACAGGGCCTGCATGGCATCGATGGATTCCGCCGGCGAGATCCGAACGCCATTGCGCTTGAGCAGGCAGATGAAGCGGTTGATCGGAACGTCCATCACGCCTCTCCGATGCCGCCTTCCACCCGTCCGCGATAGCTGCCGAAGTAGCGTCCGGCGTGCTCCTGCTTGCGCTCCTCCATGTCTTTCAGGTCGGGCACGGCCGGTCGACGCGGAGGCCGCAGAGCGTGCGGCTCACCGTCGTGGCGATGGTGGTTTATCGGGTGCGGCGGGTGCGCATGATCACCGTGACCGTGGTCATGGTCGTGACCATTCCCATGAGCATGTCCGTGGCCATGATGATGGTCATGGCCGTGGCTGTGATCGTGGCCGTGGCCATGCTGATGCACGCCCTCCAACAACCATGCCACGTGATCGCGCACCTGTTGTGTATCCCGTTCGTACTTGACCAGCAGCTGCAAGGTCTCTTCGACCAGGTCGTGGGTCAGGTGGTCGGCGTTCAGCAGGACCAGCGCCTGCGCCCAATCCAGCGTCTCGCTGATGCTGGGCGCCTTGCGCAGGTCGAGGGCGCGCATGCGGCGGATCACGTTCACCACCTGGTTCGCCAGCTCCTCGCTCACGCCCGGGACCTTGAGTCGGACGATCTGCAGTTCCCGCTGCTCGTCAGGGTAGTCGATGAACAGGTGCAGACAGCGCCGCTTGAGCGCGTCGCTGAGATCGCGGGTGTTGTTGCTGGTGATGATGACCGTGGGTGGCACCACGGCCTTGACGGTGCCGATCTCCGGAACCGTGACCTGGAACTCGCTCAACACCTCGAGCAGGAACGCCTCGAACTGCTCTTCGGCACGATCGATTTCGTCGATCAGCAGCACCACCGGTTCGGTGGCGCTGATGGCTTGCAGCACGGGTCGACGCACGATGAAATGCTCGGAAAAGAACACATCCTCGTGCAGGCGGAGCTTGTCCACGGCCGCGCCGAGATCATCAACATCTGAAAAGAACTTGCTGATTTTCTCCCGGAGAATTTGGGTATAGAGCAACTGCTTGCCGTATTCCCACTCGTACAGCGCCTGGGTTTCGTCGAGCCCGCTGTAGCATTGCAGACGGATCAGTGGCCGCCCCAGTGCCGCCGAGGTCGCCTTGGCCAGCTCGGTCTTGCCGACGCCGGCCGGCCCTTCGATCAGGATCGGCTTGTGCATCTTGTGGGCGAGAAACGACACGGTCGCCAGCTTTCGGTCGCAGATGTAATCCTGCGACGCCAGTTGTTCGATAGTATGGTCAATCGAATGGAACATCCGGTCCTCTCCGCGGGGGCCGCTTCAAATTGAAATGGCCCCCGTTAGAGTTGTTGTGGCAAAACGCCGACGAACAGGCTCAATCCAGGCTCAGTAGTAGGAGCCGGTCAGCGTATGCCGGACCATGGGCGAGACCGCTTCGTAGGTGACCTCGCGGGCGTTGCCGGGCGTGGATCCGTCCCCGAGCAGGTGCCGGGTGATGCGGTCGACATCGCGATCATCGCCGGCGATCTTGGTGCCGCCCCATTCGGCGTACTTGCCAAGGCCCATGCGTGACTTGGTGTACTCCGGGGTGCTGCAGAAATTCGCCGGGATACCGACGTCCTTGCTCAACCGGATCGCCGCCTCCAGCGCCCGTTCCGCCGCCGACACGTCGGTGAGGCCGTCGACATTCTCGCCCAGCGCCCGGGCGATGTCGCGGAACCGCTTGTAGTTGGTGGGCATGTTGTATTCCCACACCCGCGGCAGGGCGATGGCGTTGTTGAGACCGTGGTGGGTATCGTAATAGGCGCTGACCGCGTGTGAGGTGGCGTGAATGATGCCGAGGCCACCACTGTTGAACGACTGTGCCGCCATGTAGGAGGCGTACATCATCGCGTAGCGCGCCTCGTAGTTGAGCGGCTCGAAGACGGTGCGGCGCAGATGCTCACCCACCAGTTCGATCACCTTCAAGGCATTACCCAGGCTCGGCAGGAAATCGAGCCTCGATACGTACGGCTCTGAAGCATGGGCCAGAACATCGAACCCACAGAACGCAGTCAGGTCCTGGGGCATGGAGAAGAACAGCACGGGGTCGTTGATCCCGAGGGTGACTGGGCAGTTGTCATCGAAGCCGAGCCATTTGTAAGGTGCCTTGTCCGACGTGGTATCGGTGATGACGTAGGCCCAGCTGGTCTCCGACCCCGTCCCCGCTGTGGTGTTGATGGCAATGTGCGGCGGGTTGTCCGGGTTCTCGGACTTGTTGAAGCCGTCGAACTCATTGATGTTGCGGCCGTCGTGGGCAACCACGATGCGGGCACCCTTGGTGGCGTCGGTAACGCTGCCGCCACCCACGGAGATGAAGCTGTCGCACTTCTCCTTGACGTAGAGATCAGCCATATCCATGCAGTTGTAATCTTTTGGATTGGATTCGATCTTGTCATACAGGACGACGTCGACACCTTGATATTTTATCTTGCCTTCAATGTCTTCAACGATACCGGTGCCCCGCAGCCCCGACGTCGCCAACAGCGAGCGCTTGAAACCCAGCTTCTTGGCCTCGACGCCGACCATTTCGTACGCCCCGGGGCCGAGGATGCCGCGGGGCATCCGGTGAAACTCCTTGATCGGGAATTGCCAGAGTTTTTCTGCTTGCATGACGCTTTCCTCCACTTTTGCATTATAAAGCCCCTTGGCCGGGGCGTGGCCGCCGAAGGCGGAGTGTTCTCCTTGCCTGCCGACGGAATTCTTCTCAGGTGTTCACCTCCGATCACTTGGCGTGGCGGCGGGGGTTTCCACTTCCACTGATGCTGCGGGGCCGTTGTCGCCGCCTGGTTCGACCGGGCAGGCGTCAGCCATGCTGTCCGCCGTCGGCTCGCTGATTGAACCGTCCGCCGCCATCAGCCGGGAGCGGATGATGAAGCGCACCCCTTCCGGGGCTTCCAGCGAGAAGCCGGAACCGCGTCCGGGGACCACGTCGACGGTGAGGTGGGTGTGGGCCCAGCGGGCAAACTGGTCGGCCCCCATGTAGAACGGGCAGCCGGCGATGTCGCCGAGGTGGACGTCGCGTGCGCCCACGCGGAACTCGCCCCGGGGGTAGCACATCGGGGCGCTGCCGTCGCAGCATCCCCCGGACTGGTGGAACATCAGCGGACCGTGCCGCCGGATCAGCTCTTCCACCAGGGCCTGGGCGGCCGGAGTGATGGATACACGTTCCTGGTCCATGGCCGGGTCCATGGCACACTCCTTCTTCTGACAAGCGGGCTTCGAGGACAGCGGCTCCCGGTCAGGGGAACCGCTGCCGCGTGGCCGGATCGATCAGAAGAAGCCCATGGGAGCCGGGTCGTAGCTGACCAGGACGTTCTTGGTCTGCTGGTAGTGGTCCAGCATCATCTTGTGATTTTCGCGGCCGATGCCGGACTGCTTGTAGCCGCCAAAGGTGGCATGCGCCGGGTACAGGTGGTAGCAGTTGGTCCACACCCGGCCGGCCTGGATCCCCCGCCCCATGGCGTAGGCGAGGTTCATGTCCCGGGTCCACACGCCGGCGCCGAGGCCGTAGAGGGTGTCGTTGGCGATCTCCAGGGCCTCATCGGTGGTCGAAAACTTCGTCACCGAAACAACAGGGCCGAAAATCTCTTCCTGGAAGACGCGCATCTTGTTGTGGCCGACGAAGATCGTGGGCTCCACGAAGTAACCGCCGGCCAGTTCGCCTTCGAGGTTGGCGCGCTTGCCGCCGGTCAGCACTTCCGCGCCTTCCTTCTTGCCGATGTCGATGTACGACAGGATCTTCTCGAGCTGGTCGTTGGAGGCCTGGGCGCCGATCATCGTCTCGCGGTCGAGGGGGTGGCCCATCTTGATCTTCTTGACCCGGGCAACCGCCATTTCCATGAACCGGTCAAAGATCTTGTCCTGGACCAGCACCCGCGACGGGCAGGTGCACACCTCGCCCTGGTTGAGGGCGAACATGGCAAAGCCTTCCAGGGCCTTTTCCAGGAAGCTGTCCTCGCGGTCGAACACGTCGGCGAAGAAGATGTTGGGGGACTTGCCGCCCAGCTCCAGGGTCACCGGGATCAGGTTCTCCGAGGCGTACTGCATGATCAGACGGCCGGTGGTGGTCTCCCCGGTGAACGCGACCTTGGCGATGCGCGGGCTGGACGCCAGCGGCTTGCCGGCCTCGACGCCGAAGCCGTTCACGACATTGAGCACGCCGGGCGGCAACAGGTCGCCGATCAGGTCCATCAGCACCATGATGCCCATCGGGGTTTGCTCGGCGGGCTTGAGAACCACGCAATTCCCGGCGGCCAGCGCCGGCGCCAGCTTCCAGGTCGCCATCAGCAGCGGGAAGTTCCAGGGGATGATCTGGCCGACCACCCCCAGCGGCTCGTGGTAGTGGTAGGCGACGGTCTTGTCGTCGATTTCCGAGATCGAGCCTTCCTGCGCCCGGGCACAGCCGGCGAAGTAGCGGAAGTGGTCGACCGCCAGCGGCAGGTCGGCCGCCGTGGTCTCGCGGATCGGCTTGCCGTTGTCGAGGGTCTCGACCATCGCCAGGACCGGCAGGTTCTGCTCGATCCGGTCGGCAATGCGGTTGAGCACGTCGGCCCGTTGCGCCGCCGATTGCCGGCCCCAGCCATCCTTGGCGGCATGCGCCGCGTCCAGCGCCTTGTCGATGTCGGCCGCGGTGGAGCGCGCCACCTCGCACAGCGGTTGGCCGGTGATCGGGCTCAGGTTGTCGAAGTACTTGCCTTCGGCCGGGGCGACCCACTCGCCGCCGATGTAATTGTCATATCGTGCCCGCATCTTGATCTGTGCGGACAGGCTGCTCAGTGCTTGCTCGAGATTCATGTCATCCTCCCTGTGATGCGAGCATGCTTGAATGATTTTTCTCGCTTAAGACGGAGGGTATCTCAGGGCGGCGTGGCCGTCCAGACCGCCGCATGACCCATTTGCGGATTAGGCCGAAACCGATACCTTTGGATGAGTTCCGCGCCCGATTGCGATGCGGCAGCCGGTCGGACGAGGCCAGGGACTGATGGCCGGGTGAAAGGCGGCGCGGTCTGAGGCTCATATGGTTTCGGCCTGTTTTCGATCTGCCGGGATCAGGTAGCGGGCTCAGGTGGGGCCGCGGGGCGACCATCCGCGGCACGTTCCAGGCCATGGTGACCGCAGCGCCTTCTGGAACAGCGATCTCCGCGCATGGGATGGGGTCACGGCCGAGAAGCACGAAGAGGACGCCCGGCGCCTCCTCAACCAGGGTGCGCATCCACGCATCGACACGGAGCGCACCGGCGCCGCTGTTCGTACTCCGGTCACGCCATGGAACCTCGTAGGGATCGACCAGGATGCACAGCCGCGCGGGATGGTGCTCGTTGCTTCCATCGAAAATGGCCGCGCCCATATGGCCGAGGCCATCGGGTCCCTTGAGAGCGTCACACAGGTCATCGCCCAGAAACCTGGGCAGCTTCTCCAGCAGTTCGTATGGCTGAAGCGACGAACGCCTGCTTGTCGCTCTTCTTGCGGTCCATGAAAACCCGGCGTGTGCCCCGAGTCCACCGCCGAAGGTTATCCCGGCAGACCGTTGGCTAGATCAACGGTGTCGGCGACTCGCGGCCGGTTTGGCGCTGACCTCGGGAGCTGTTCGATGTTTCAAGTCGATTGGAAGAGGTCACCGAGGGGTGCGGCGTTGATGTCGGTCATGGTCGCGAAGGTTGTGGTGTTGCGGTAGCCGCGGGCCCGGGCGCGGACGGCGGCCTCGGCGAAGGCTTGGCGGTCGCGGGCGTAGAGCTCGGGGTCGGCGAGCACCGCCCGCATGCGGGCGATCTTCGTCTCCAACTCGGCCATCCGAAGCGGCAAGGTCTTGCGCGCGTGCATCTCCTTGAACGAAAGCTTACACTTCGGTGCGGGGACCGGCTTGGGCGTCTCGGTCTTCGCGCGCGGCAACCTTGCGGAGGCGCGCGGCGCGGCGGCCGGAGCCGGCTGGCGCTGGCGCATCATGTCGGTGTAGCCCCCGGCGTACTCGGTCCAGCGGCCGTCGCCGTTCGAGGCGATCACCGACGTGACGACACGGTCGAGGAAGTCGCGGTCGTGGCTGACGAGGAGAACGGTGCCGGCGTAGTCGGCGAGGACCTCCTGGAAAAGATCGAGCGTTTCCAAGTCGAGATCGTTGGTCGGCTCGTCGAGGACCAGGAGATTGGACGGGCGAGCCAGCGCGCGCCGACCGGGGCAAGTTCGACGAGGTCATGTCCCGGCCGGGCGGAACGCCGCCACGTGAAGGGGACGAATGGCCGGAGCAGTAATCCGCCCTCCGCGTGTTGCGTGGCGAGGGGCTGCTTCATCGATAACCTTACCACCCCGCCGGCACCCCCAGCGTGCCACCAGGATGCCCTGCGCCTGTTCCACGCGCACCCGCCGCCCCAGGCCCTGGCGCACCGCCCATTGGCGAATGGAGCGCGTCAGGCCGACGGCAACGCAAGAACCGCGCCGTCTTTGCGACGGCGCGGCCCAGGACGCTCGAGGCGGGTGGCGTTCGTCAAGAACCGACGTCGTCGAGGAAAACGAGCATTCGGGCGGCGATCTCCGGTCCATACTCTTCGAGGGCGAAGTGGCCGGTGTCGAGGAGGTGAAATTCGAGGTTCTTCAGGTCGCGCTTGTAGGGATGCGCTCCTTCCTCCGGGAAGATGTAATCATTCTTGCCCCACATGAGGAGCGCCGGCGGCTGGTGCTCACGGAACAGGGCTTGCCATTTGGGATACTCGGGCACGTTGGTGCCGTAGTCGAGAAACAGCTCGAGTTGCACCTCCTGGTTGCCGGGACGGTCGAGCAGGTATTGGACATGCCAGAAACTGTCGCGGCTGATCGATTCGGGATCCTTGGTCCCGTGGGTGAACTGCCACTTCGTGGCCTCCAGGGTCAAGAAATCCCGGAGCTTGTCGCCGTTCTCCGGCGTCGGCTCGGCCCAGTAGGCCTTGATGGGATCCCAGAACGCTCGCAGCCCCTCTTCGTAGGCGTTGCCGTTCTGAATGATGAAGGCGGTGACCCGGTCGGGATCGGCCGCGAACATCCGGAAGCCGACGGGCGCTCCGTAGTCCATGAGGTAGACGGCGTAGCGATCGACCCCCTTGCGGTCGAGAAACACGGCCATCAGTCGCGCCAGATTGGCGAACGAGTAGTCGAGCGCTGCGGCCGGGGGCATGGACGACGCGCCAAAGCCCGGATAATCCGGGGCGAGTACGTGGTAGCGCTCGGCGAGCACCGGGATCAGGTTGCGGAACATGTGCGAGGAGGTGGGAAAGCCGTGCAGCAGGAGCACCGTCGGGCGTGACGGATCGCCGGCCTCCCGGTAGGCGATGTCCAGGCCCTCGATCTGTTCGGTGCGATAGCGGACCTGAAGCCTTTCCGCCCCGATTGCCGTCGTCTCTGCGGCGGCGGGGACGAGGAACGCTGCGGACGTCGCGAGGCTGAGCGCGAGGGCGCTGGCGGTCACGAGGGTCGTTATTCTTGACAACATGGGTTCCTCCTTTGAGGTCCAGGGTGGCGGTCCATTGGGGCAGGCGTAGCGGCGTTGACAGATCAGCGACGTGTTGGGAGCGCGGCGCGCAGCGCGGCGTTTTGCTCACGCAGTTGGGCGAGTTCGCTGAGCAGCGGCGCCAGATGCTGCTGGAACTCGTCCAGCGTCAGTCGCTGCGGGATGTGCTGGGGGCAGTTCCAGTCAAAGGCGGCCACCGTGATCACGACGGCCCGCTCCGGCCGGGCGGCATACCCGGCATCATGGAGGCGCGAGACGAGAGACGGCTCGTCGGCAAGGTCGACGATCCGGGCGCGCCCCCACAGCTTCAATCGGCGCCGGTTCGGATAGTCCATGAGGATGAGTGAGATGCGATCATCCGTCGCCAGATTGCCGACGCTGAGATACTGCCGGTTCCCTCGGAAATCGGCGTAGGCGACGGTCCGGGCGTCGAGAACCTTGAGAAAGCCCTTGGGTCCCCCGCGGAACTGCACATAGGGCCAGCCGGTCGCCGACACCGTGGCCTGATAGAAGCCGTCCCGCTCCATGATGAACGCCGCTTCGGCGTCGCTGAGGCGATCTCCCGGCTCGGCCGTTGGCTCCAGGAACTTCCCGTAGCTTTTAACCGATCCGTGTCGCTCCTGAAGCGCGCGGACTTCCGGGGTGAAGGTGATTTCGGCGAATGCGCGGGCCATGGTGTCCTCCGTTACGGGCTCGGTCGGGTCCTCCTGTCACCGGCACAATGGGCGCTTTCGCGAAATCGAAGAATATGCGATTAATGGAATTTATTGTTCCAGAAACTGGAATCCATGGACCGTTTTCGCGAGCTCTCCACGTTCGTCGCCGTGGCCGAAGAAGGCGCGTTCAACGCCGCCGCCCGGCGGCTGCACATGTCTCCCCCGGCCGTGACCCGGCTCGTCTCGGCCCTCGAGGCGCGGCTCGATGTCCAACTCGTAACCCGCACGACCCGTCAGGTGGCTTTGACCGATGCCGGCGCGCGGCTGTACGGCGATGTCGTCCGCATCCTCGCCGATCTCTCGGGGGCGGAGGCGTCGGCGGCGGGATCGCATCGGGTGCCGGTCGGCGCCCTCCGGATCACGGCCCCTGTGATGTTCGGTCAACGGTTCATCGGGCCGATCCTGCGGGACTATCTGGACCGTTATTCCGCGGTGACGGCAGAGACGCTGTTCGTCGATCGCATCGTCGACATGATCGATGAAGGGCTCGATGTGGCACTCCGCATTGGCGAACTCCCGGACTCGTCCCTGTTCGCAACGGCGGTGGGCACCGTGCGTCGGGTGACGGTCGCGGCGCCGGATTATCTTGCGCGCATGCCGGACCTGGAGACGCCCGAGGCGCTGCACGGCCACCGGATCATCCTGGCGACCGCCATGTCCGATGCCGCGGTCTGGGAGTTTGTTGCGGGTCGCCGACGGCAGCAGATCAAGCTCCGGCCCAGATTGTCCGTCAACACGATGACCGCAGCCATCGACGCAGCGCTCTCAGGCTGGGGCGTGGCGCGCGTCCTGTCCTACCAGGTCGCCGACGAACTCACCTCTGGCGCACTCGTCGAAGTGCTGCGCGATCACGAGGACCGGGAGATGCCGATCCATCTCCTGCACGCCGAAGGCCGGCGCGCGGCCGCCAAGATCCGGACCTTCGTCGACTTCGCCGCGCAACGCCTCCGGGCGGACGCGGCACGCCTGGCCGCATCGTAGGGCATCCACAGCTGAGGCAGGTTGAGAGTGCTGCGAGGGCGCACTCGACTCCAGAACCAGAAGCCCCGCCACGGACGCTTGTTGGTCCGTCTCTAAGACTTGCCCGGGGATCAACGCGCGCCATACCCATACCACCCCGCCGGCACGCCCAACCCGCCATCAGGATCCCCTCCGCCTGAGCGATGCGCACCGGCCTGCCGCCCAAGCCTTGGCGCGTCGCCATTGACAAACGTACCGTGTCCCGGTACGCTCGCTCGTGATCAAGAGCTTCGCCGACAAGCGGACCGCCGCACAGTTCGCGGGGCACGGGGTCAAGGGACTCGACCCGCAGATCGGCCGGCGGGCACGAGCGAAGCTGCAAATTCTCGACGCCGCGCATGCGCTCGACGATCTGCGCGTGCCGCCCGGCAATCGCCTGGAAGCGTTGAAAGGCGATCGGAGCGGACAGATGAGCATCCGCGTCAACGACCAGTGGCGGCTCTGCTTCGTCTGGCGCAACAGTGAGGCATGGGATGTCGAGATCGTGGACTACCATCGGGGATGACAGCATGAGCATCAATCGTGAGGACGTGGATCGAGGGCGGACCGATTTCGGCGAGGTGACGAGCGGCGAGCGGTTGCCGCCGGTCACGCCCGGCGAAATCTTGCGCGGCGAGTTCCTCGAGCCGCTGGGAATCAGTGTCTATGCCCTCGCCAACGCGATCAAGGTGACGCGCTCGCGGCTCAATGACATTGTGCTGGGTCGGCGCGCGATCTCCGCTGACACGGCGCTCAGGCTGGCGCGCTACTTTGGCACGACGCCGGAGTTCTGGGTGAACCTGCAATCGGCTTACGATCTCGCGATGGCGAAGGCGTCACTGGCCGACCGGGTGAATGCCGAGGTCAGCCCACGCGCTGCCTGAACCACCGCAGTTGACGCTTCGCGGCGGGCGATCGGCCGTCGCGCCCATATACCCAGACTACCCCGCCAACATCCCCAACGCCGCCACCAGGATCCCCTCCGCCTGCGCGATGCGCACCGGTCTTCCGCCCCAGCCCTGCCGCATCGCCCACTCCCGAATGGAGCGCTGCAGTCCGATCACCTGCCAATCGCACGAGCCGGCGGGGCTTCCGTTCGCGCGGTCATCGCTTCGCGCGCGGGTTCAGGGCTCGAGGACATAGGTGGGCTTCTCCGCGCCGCAATCGACCGGAAGGGAAAAGTGGTCGTGGAAGAACGTCCATCGGCCGTCGCGTCGGCGCCCGGGCGGGGGGCATCCCGTGGACTGCCTGGACAGCGCCACGCACTCTACCCTCGGTGTGGGGCCGTATTGGACGCCGATCCCGGGGCTGTTGTGCACGCCGATTGAGAGAACCATCGGAACGGTCGGCGACCGGTTACGTTTGGTAAGCATCCACGCCTGCGCTGGGCGTGGCCAGCACGGTCAGACACCGATGGGAGAATGCCATGATCCGGGAACAACAGAGACGTTATCCGGCCATCGCCGCGGCCATGGTCGCAACCGTATTTCTCGCCGCCGCGTCCGGGAGCCCCGCGGCCAAGGCCGAAAGCGGGGAGGCTACCGACCTTAGCGGCAAGCACGTTGCCATCCTGCTTGGAGAAGGCTTCCAGGATGCTGAGACGTTCATGCCCATGGCGTACCTCCTCAACAGAGGCGCCACGGCGACGGTAATCGGGGTCGAGCCCGGCATCGTCACCGCCTACAACAGCCAGATGACGGCAATCGTTGAGAAGTCCGTCACCGACGTCCAGGTCGATGACTTCGATGCGCTGGTGATCCCGGGCGGTCAGTCGCCGGACCGGCTTCGGCAGCACGAAGAGGTTGTCACCTTCGCCAAGGAGTTCTTCGAGTCGGGCAAGCCGACTGCGGCTATTTGCCACGGTCCGCAGGTTCTGATTGAAGCAGGTGTTCTTGAGGGCCGAGACGTGACGTGTTACGCCGGCGTGGCCGATGAAGTGACGGCGGCTGGTGGACGGTATCTCGATATGCCGGTCGTCCGGGACGGCAATCTCATCACTTCGCGCATTCCAGACGACATTCCCGAGTTTTCGGCCGCCATTGCCGAGGCCCTGATGGAGTAGGCGCCGCTCCGCCGCATGCGGGAGAGCCAGGGCCCGCCATCGTCATCGCCCGCGGGCGTTCCCCACCCCCCTCGGGCGGCTCGGCCGCCCGTTCCTGTCCGGTTGCTCGGAAATATGCGACGATGAGGGTGATCACACGCCATCGCTCGCTCTCTTCGACGGCGTGGTTCACTCGGGTTGAGCGCCACCCGGGCCGGGTTCGGCACCGCATCGGCGATACCGGCGGCGTGGAGCCGGACACGGCCGACTTGAGCGCCACGTCTCCCTGCGCTACCTGACGGTCATGGACTTCCTTGTCTTCCTGGGATCGGCGCGCGACAGCACACCGCCTCGCCCGGCGCGGCTGGGCCTTCGTGTCAGCAGACTGTGCCGCAGCTTGCTGGCGGGGCGCGGCCACGGTGTCGAGGTTGTCGATCCACTCGACTTCCACACGCATGGCGTTTTCAAGCCGCACTTCGCCTATGCCGAAGGCCGGGCGCCGCAAGCGCTCGAAGATCTCGCCACGGCGATCACCGCAGTGGACGGGTACGTGATGATCAGCCCGGAATACAATCATTCGATGAGCCCTGCGCTGGCCCATCTTCTCAACCACTTCGGCGCTTCGCGCTTTTCCTGGAAGCCCAGCGCCATCGTGACCTATTCGGCCGGCCAGTGGGGCGGGGTGCGCGCGGCCGTGGGCATGCGTGGTTTCCTGTCAGAGCTGGGCTGCCTGCCGGTATCGGCCATGACGCATATCCCCAAGGTGCAGGAGGCGCTGGATCCGGAGGGAGTCTGGACCTCGGACGCGGACAACTGGAACGCCTATGTGGGGCGCACGCTGGCGCAGTTGGAGTGGTGGGCCGAGGCCGCGCGCCGTCAACGCGCGGAAGGCAACGCGGCGACGACGGCGGCCTTCGCCCGCGATCCGTCGCAACGCGACGCCCCATGACGCGCCCGCGTGAGCGCTGGCGCGCAGGGACTGCCGCCGGGCCTCGGCGACGAACGCCGGGGACCGCACATCCGGCACCCAGATCTGCACCGGCCGCAGCCCGCCCGCGCGCATCCGCGCCCGGTACGCCTGCATCTTCTCCCGCGGGGTCATCGCCTTCTGCTTGACGGACACTGTGCACCTCATTCCCTTAAGTAACATGTTTCGATCGTCGTCCGTCAAAAGCAAGTTTCGCGGCCTGAACCTCTCTCGACCTGGTGGACACCTTTGCTAAGCTCAGGAAAAAGCAGGAGGGTGGTTTGATGACGAAGCCGTGCCGCAGTATCACGGATGAGTTCAAGCGGGAAACTGTCGCGCTGTTGGATGCAAGCGGCCGGCCATGAATGCAGATCGCGAACGAACGCGGAGTCGCTCGGTGATTGCGGCCGGTGCACTATGACCGGGATTGACCCCGGTCCCCCGGTCCTGGGCGTGCTGCTGGCGGGCGGCCAGGCCCGGCGCCTCGGCGGCGGCGACAAGTGCCTGCAGCGGATCGGCGGGGACACTTTGCTGGAGCGGGTGCTGGCCCGGGCGGCGCCGCAGGTGCCCCATCTGCTGATCAATGCCGGCGGTGATCCCGCCCGGTTCCGGCGGTTCGGCCTGCCGGTGGTGGCGGACGTCATCGGCGGCTTCCAGGGGCCGCTGGCGGGCATCCTCACCGGCCTGGAGTGGGCGGAGCGGCACCTGCCGGAATGCCGGTTCGTCGCCACCTTCGCGACCGATACTCCGTTCCTGCCAAGCGACCTGGTGGCGCGCCTGCAACAAGCGGTGGAACTGGAAGGGGCGGACCTGGCACTCGCCGCGTCCGGCGGGCGGACCCATCCGGTGTTCGGCCTGTGGCCGGTCCCACTCGCGGCCCCCCTCCGCCAGGCCATGATCGGGGAGGGTATGCGCAAGGTCGACGCCTGGACCGCCCGCTGTCGGGTGGCGACCGTGGCGTTCCCGACCGGCGACGGCGACCCGTTCTTCAACGTCAACACGCCCGAGGATCTGGCCGAGGCAGAGGCCCGGCTGACGGCGGCCGCCGGAACCGCCGGTCCTGCCGTGTCCCGGCGATCGCCATGAAAGTGTTCGGCCTCGCCGGTTGGAGCGGCAGCGGCAAGACCACGCTGATGGTGACGCTGCTGCCGCGGCTGATCCGGCTCGGCCTCACCGTGTCCACCGTCAAGCATACCCACGACCGCGTCGATCTCGACAAGCCGGGCAAGGATACCTACCGCCACCGCGAAGCCGGTGCCACCGATGTGGTCCTGGTCTCCGCCAGCCGATGGACCCTGATGCATGAACTCCGCGGCCATCCGGAGCCGTCGCTCGCCGACCTGCTGCACCACATGACGCCGGTGGATCTGGTCATGGTCGAGGGGTTCAAGCATCTCGGCCATGACAAACTGGAGGTGCACCGCCCCGTCCTCGGCATGCCGCTGCTGTGCCGTGGCGATCCCGCGATCGTTGCGGTGGCGACCGACGGGACACTTGAGGGCACCAGCGTGCCGGTGCTCGGCCTCGACGACGTCGACGCCATCGCGGCGTTCGTCGTCGTTCATCTGGGCCTCGCGCCCGATGGTCGGTGAGTTCGGTCCGCATCGACGCCGTTCGGCGGCCGGAAGCCGGATGGGCTCGCAGCAGTCGCGAGAGCGGGACCGGGACATGAGGCGGTATCGGGCCGGGACCTGGCGCGCGGCGGGCTGAGGCGGCGGAGCGCCGGCGGCCGGCAGGCGGTCCCGGCGCCCCTCACGTTGATCCGGATACGCGAATATCGCTTTGCAAAAATCCTTGCGGCGCGTATTGTCGCAGTGCGGTGCGGATTGCCGGCTTGGTTGACGCACCGCCGCAGCGCCCTTCTCAGGAGTGTACCGACATGTCCTCCACCTCGAGTGCGCCATCGTTGGAGTCCCGCCTCGCCGAATTTGCCCCCAAGGCGACACGGCTAATGGTTTTTGCAACCCTCGCCGCGGTTGGCGGCGCGTTCGCCATGCTGGCGGTCGGCGTCGCCGGGCATTTGATCGGCTGAGTCGGCCGCGGATTGCACGGCTGCGACGGGTCAGTCACCCGGCAACGAAAAAAAAATCGCGCCTCGGTGAAGGGGGCGGATTGCAGAAAGCGGCTGCGGCAGCGAGTACCTGAGCGCACACCTCCGGTTATCATAGCATCTTAGCCGCACACAAATACGAGTGCGCGACCCAATATCCCCAGCGTCAGCTAAGGTAAGCGTTGCCTTTTCTGCGACTGCAAGACGCTCTCACCCCTGTTTGAGGTAAAAAGCGCTGTTGGAAACACGCGCGCGCTCTGTTATGTTTTTTGGACAACGCAGGGCTTGACAAGAAACATAAAAAAACTGCGCCGCCCGATGGCGGTGATCGCGAAGTCGGTGACCATCATCGGCAAGACCGCCTTCGCCAAAGACAAAAAAGAATCTGGGAGGAAGTAGTTGGCGTCTGGCGACCCGTCGATCGCGGCGGCCCGTAAGGGCTTGCGCGACCTCGGGGGCTCTCTGCCCGCGACAACAACGGCGGTGTGGTCCGCTCACCCTCCCCCAACCGTGCGGAGAGGAACGCGAGGCCATGGACTGCCTGAACCCCATCACCACCCGCCGACGATTCCTGGCCGCCACGGCGACCGGCTGCGCCGCCGGCGCCGCGGGCCTTGCCATCCCCGGGCTGGGACCGCTCACCACCTTGGCGCCGGCTTCGGCGGCAACGCCGCGCGCACCGCGCCACACCGTCAAGAACGTTTGCCACCAGTGTCCCGCCCGCTGCGGCATCGATGTCACCGTCACCGACGGGCGGGTGCACAGCATTTACGGCACCCTGGACCACCCCATCTCCAACGGCAAGCTGTGCCCCAAGGGGCACCTCGGCACCTACATCCTGTACGATCCGGACCGCTTCAAGGGGCCGATGAAGCGGACCAACCCCAACAAGGGCCGGAACGAGGATCCGCGCTTCGTGCCGATCACCTGGGACGAGGCGCTCGACACCGTGGCGGCGCGTCTCCAGTCCTTGCGCGACCGCGACGAAGCCCATCGCTTCGCCCTGCTGTACGGCCGCGGCTGGGGGGCGTCCTGCGCCGGGCTGCAGGGTACGTTCGGCAGCCTCTATGGCACTCCCAACGGCGCCATCGGCCATGCCTCCATCTGCGCCGAGGGCAGCAAGCGCGCCAAGCTGGCGACCGACGGCAACGATTCCTACAACGCCTACGACTACCGTAACACCAACTACATCCTGAACTTCGGCGCCGGCTTCCTGGAGGCGTTCCGTCCCTACAACTATCTGATGCAGTTGTGGGGGCACATGCGGCGCAAGAGCCCCAAGACCCGCGTCACCGTGGTGGATGTGCGCCTATCGCCCACGGGGGCGGCCGCCGACCGCATGGTCTACATCAAGCCCGGGACCGACGGCGCCCTGGCCCTGGCGATTGCCCATGTGATGCTGACCGAAGGTCTTTGGGACCGGCCCTTCGTCGGCGACTTCGTCGACGGGGTGAATCGCTTCCGGACCGGAGAGAACATCGCGCCGTCCCTGTTCGTGGAGCGCTGGACCCACGGCATCGCCGACTGGTGGAACCTCGAACTTAAGGACCGCACCCCGGCCTGGGCATCCGAGATCACCACCATCCCGGTGGAGCAGATCGTCACCGTGGCCCGGGAATTCGGCACCGCCCGTCCCGCCATCGCCATCATGGAACGGGGCCCGACGTCCCACACCAACGGCGTCTACAACGGCATGGCGATCCACGCGCTCAATGCCCTCGCCGGCTCGCTGTTTGCCGAGGGTGGCATGATGTACCAGATGGGAGTGCCCTACGGCCCGCTGCCGGTCGATTCCGCCGACTATATGGATGACTTCGCCAAGGCAGCGTCCGGCCGCCATCCGCGCATCGACCTCGCTCGCACGGAGACGTGGCCACTGGCCCGGACGATGATGCAGGAGATCGCCCGTAACCATCTGTTCGGCCGGCCCTACAAGCTGGACACGGCGATGTTCTACCTCACCAATCCGATCTGGACCTCGCCGGAACCGCAGGTCTGGGAGGAAGCACTCAAGGATGTCTTCGTCATCGATACCTCGCCGTTCCCCGGCGAGACGGCCATGTACGCCGACCTGGTGCTGCCCGACCACACCTACCTCGAGCGCCTGCAGGACGCCCCCACCTATCCGTTCGAAGGCTGGCCACTGACCCAGCTGCGCACGCCGGCGATCCCGCCGCTGTACGACACCAAGGTGTTCGGCGATGTCCTGATCGAGATCGGCAAGCGCATGCAGGGTCCGATGGGCGCGTACTACCGTGCCCTCGGCGATACCGGGAACGTGATCCGTCACATTGCCAAGGGCTTTGCCGACGCGCCCGGCGACAACGGCGTCGACAGCTTCGACAGCTGGGTGGAGAAGGGGGTGTGGTACCGCAAGCCATACCTGTGGCGGCAGGTCCGCGGTGAGTTCCTCACCTGGGACGGACGGGACTACACCATCCCGATCAGTGCCGCGGAGGTGGGCGAGAAGCTGCTCAAGACGCCCTCCGGCAAGTTCGAGTTCCGGTCAGGCTTGCTCGAGAAACATGCCGGCTACATCTCCAGCCACCTCGATATTGCGGAGGACCGGGTCGGGCTGATCCAGTGGGTGGCGCCCCGGTACACCGGCGGCGGCGACCTCCACTTCATCACCCCCAAGGTGCCCGTGCATGCCGAGGGACGCGGCGGCAACCTGCCGCAATCCATCGTGCTGGCCCAACCGACGGTGGGCGGCTTCGGGGAAATCTACCTGGAGATCCACCCCGAGACCGCCAAGGCCCGCGGCATCGCCCATGGCGGGCGGGTCCGGATCAGCTCTGAGGCAGGCAGCATCGTCGCCACCGCTCACTACTATCCGCCGGCGCGTCCGGACACCCTGGTCCTCCCCATGGAGCACGGCCACTGGGCTCAGGGGCGCTGGGCGGTCGGACGCCTGCCCGGCAACAGCTCCGAGGTGACCGCCAACGTCTCCGACCCCATCTCCGGCCTCGCCTGCTACTACACCGGCACGGTCACGGTCGAGCCGATCAACAGGAGGACCACGTCATGACGAAATGGGGCATGGTGATCGACCTCGAGACCTGCACCGGCTGCCAGGCGTGTACCACCGCCTGCACCATGGAGAACAGCCGCCTGCCGGGCGAGAAGTGGCAGGACGTGGTGT
>REES01000142.1 GCA_007694935.1 Rhodospirillales bacterium | reverse complement strand
GGGGCGCGCCGATCGAGGTGCCGCCCGAGGGAAGCCCCGATGCCGAGGCGATCGCCGAGCTGTTCCGGCCCGAGCCGGAGGACGTGTTCGCCGAGTTGGACGCGCTGGAGCCCTACGACACCCCGGACCTGCGCGAGATCCGCCAGGCCCGCCTGGCCGCGGCCGAGGAAGCCGCGGCAGCCGGCAAAGGTCAAGACGCAAGCGGCGCGAGCGCTGGCGTGGCCCGCGCCGCGACACTGCCACCCTCCCCGGAACAGAGTCAGCGCCCGGGCGGCACCGATCTGCCCGACACCGGCGCCCTGTCGGTGGAGCGCTGCCGCGATGTGGCTTTTGAGACCGCGCGGCGGATCGCCGATCGCAACGGCTTTGCCGCTCTGGTCACGGCCGTGGCCGGCGGCATCGGCTATGTGGTCAGCGACATCATCGTGGTGGGTGACGACGAGCCGGTGCCGGTGGCGCAGGCGGCGCCGTGGTGGGTCCTGGTGTACTGCGGCCTGATCCTGGAATTGCCGGTGGTGGTGGCGGAGGCGCACCTGCCCGAGGAGTCGGTGCTGCGGGGGGCCCTGGCCGGCGGCCAGACCGAGCTGATCTGGCAGGTGATGGGCTCGCCGGCCCGGTTCGGGCGCTATCTGGCCGAACTCAGCGACCTGGATGACCGGGACTTCCAGCTGTTGCAGAAGCTGGCCCGCCACATCCTCCGCTCCGCCGGCCCGGCCGCCCTGTGGGAGCCGGCCGCGGCCCCGGCTGCGGCGACACGGTGAGGGGACTGTCATGACGACACAAAACCGGCCCCGCAACGGGGTGACCGAGCGCCAGGCCCAGCCGATGGGTCCGCTGCGGCGTCCGCCGCCGGCGGAGCCGGGCTGGCAGGCGATGATGACCTACGTCTCCGCCTGCCTGGAGGCCGGCGACCACGCGGCGCTCCGGGCCATGGGCCTGGGCGAGGCGCAGGTGCGTCGGCTGGCGGCCATGACCATGGGCGAACTGATGCGCTCCGAGATTGCCGGGGAGTTTGGCGGCCGGCCGATGGTGCGCCTGCATGTGGATGGCGACCGCCTGGACGCGGTGCTGCAATCGGTGGAACGGGAGAGCGCCCGGGGACGGCTGATCGAGCGCTGCATGCAGGCCGGCGCTCCCGGCGTGATGATGCGGGAGATGTTCGGCGTCACCGCGAAGCAGTTCCGCACCCTGCAGAAGCGCCATGGCGTGTCGCTGCCGGTGGGCCGCCCGGCGGAGCCGGACCCGGACACCGCCCTGGCGATCTACACCGCGCTGGAGCGCCTGGGCCATCGCGTCACCGCGGTGGGTCTCCTGCGGGTCGCCGCCGCGACCGGGCAGCCGCTGGGCCTGATCTGGCGGGAGACCGTGCGCCATCCGGACCTGGCACTGCAGCCGGAAGTGTCGCCGCGGCTGGGCCCGAGTGGGCAGCCGCGCCCGCACGTCCGGCCCCCGGCAGCCCGGGCTGCGGCCGCCCACGGCGCGGCCACCTCGCAGGCGGCGTAGCCCGCCGATGCCGATCCCGGACCCCATGGCGACACCCCCGGGCCAACCCTCATCCCAGCCAGCCACGCCCGCGGACACCGTGCGGCGTGACGGCGCGGCGACGGACCATCCGGCACCAGGTGCCCCGGGGGTGCTGCGCGGCGAGGCCAGCATCGTGCTGCATACCCGCCACGGCCAGCAGCTCTATCTCGGCCGGGCCGCCGGCACCAGCAACGGCAAGCCGACAGCGGCGATCCCCGGGGTTCGGCGCTTTGCCAGCCAGGTCCGACAGGTGGCGATCGGTGCCCGCGCCGGCGACCCCTACGCCGACTGGATGCTGGTGCGCCTGGACCAGGAGATCGCCACCGTGGAGGCGGCCTATGACCAGCAACGGGAGCTGCTGGAGGCGGCGCTCACCGGCTGTCCCGGGATCAGCATCGGCATCGCCCTGTCGGTGGCGCCGCTCTGCATCCCGATGCAGTTCAGCAGTCCTTATGCCTTCAAGGCGGCGGAGGTGGTGGCCCGGTTCGACGCCCTGGCCTGCCAGATTCTGACGGCGGTGCACACCGCCCGGGTGCCGCGCCATCGCGGCGAGACGCTGCTGCTGGAGGGCAAGCGGCATGCCCGCCGCCTGCTGCAAGCACCGGCGCGCTACAGCTTCAGCGGGGCCAGCCGCGACGACCTGGTGCACAACACCGCCCGTGGCCAGGCGGCCATCGCCCGCTTCGGCGCGGTGCCCGACGCCGTGCTGTATCGCCAAGTTCGACCGCGGTATGAGCGGGTCGACGGCGCGGCGCCCACCGGCCCGGGCGACACCGTCGAGCCGCTGCTCGATGACGCCCTTGGTGACGACACCGACGTCGCTGAGCCGGACACGCCCGACACGCCTGCCGCCACCTGATTCGCGTGCTCGCGCCCCCTGGTACGGCCAATCGTGGCCTGTAGGGTGGCGGTCACTCATACCAACTGCCTGTCAGAACACCATTTTTTGCTTCGCAGTAGCATCCTGAGACAGTCAGGTTCCCGCATATAGCGATGTCAAGCCCAGCCACCCGCAAGAGTAGCAGCTGGCGCGGCCGCGCCACACACTATCCTGGCGCGAAGTGAGTAACACGTACAGCTTTACCGTGTTCCGGACGCGGGTTGCGATCGGCCTCACCCTTGTCCGCGACAATCGCCACGCCGGATGTGACCGTGTCGTGGGACGACGATGACGCGGCTTCCCCCCTTTAAAGGTAAGGGGGAGACCACCGACCTCTGGCGCAGTCGCCGGCCCTGCCCTGGCCCAGACGACGCTGCCCCGGTCCCTCGGGAGGCGGGCGCAGTTTCCTCATCTGCCATCAACCATTCCCCCGGCGGCGGCAGGCGCGTCGGCCGGCGAGGCTCCTCGGGCACTGCCGGGTCAGCGTGCCTCCCCCGTGCCGCCCGATCCCTGGGGTTGCCAGTCCC
>REES01000077.1 GCA_007694935.1 Rhodospirillales bacterium | reverse complement strand
CGCGGTCGCTGGTCTGGGCCAGGATGTCGGTGTTCCACATCAGGAAGCGCCGGCCCTTCCGGTCCAAAGCCCCGGCCTTCTGGCCGAGGCCCAGGATGGTGTCCTCCGCCGCCAGGGTCCGGGCCACCAGGAACGCATCGTTCAGGGTGGCATAGGCGAGTGATGCGCCGCCTTCGCCGGTGGCGGTGCGGAGCACGGGGGAGCCGTCATGGCGGTCGATGGCGATGGCAAAAGGGAATCGTGTCACCCGCACCCGAAGCCGGTTGGTTTCCAGGCTGACCGTGGCGGCATCGACGGTCAGCCGCACCGCGCACGGGATACCGTCGTGGACGTCGTCCATGACCGCCGTGCCCCGTTCGAATGCCCCGCCGCGGCTGACGGCCAGGCGGATGATGTCTTGCCGGACCGCCTCCACCCGCAGCATCTCGTGGCCGAGCGGCGCCTCGAAGCCCCGCTCCAGCGGCCGGGGCGCGCCGACCTCGGTGGCGAGCGTGAAGTACTCCAGATGGGCGCGGGTGAACATCGGTGCGGCGGCTTCCCTTTCTGCCGGCGTGAACGCCCCTACTGCAGACCGAGCCGCGCCGCCGCCACCCCGCCGATCACCAGGACACTTATGAGGCAGGCGACGGCATAGAGGTAGAGCACCCGGTCGATGTCCCGGACGGTGGCGCGGCTGCGCCCGTCGCCGATCCAGGGGTCGTCGACGACGGTGTCGGCATAGCGCCTTGGCCCCGCCAGCGCCAGTCCCAGCGCACCGGCGGCGGCCGCCTCCGGCCACCCGGCATTGGGCGAGCGATGCTTGCGGGAATCCCGGATCATGACCCGAAGCGCTGCCGCCGGGCGCGCGCGTGGGACGAAGGCGGCGGCGAGGCAGAGGTAGAGGCCGGCCAGCCGCGCCGGCACCAGGTTCATCCCGTCATCCAGGCGGGCCGCCGCCATGCCGAAGGCACGGTAGCGGGGTGTGCGGTAGCCGACCATGCTGTCCATGGTATTGACGGCCTTGTACACCAGCAGCCCCGGCAGCCCGAACAGCAGGTACCAGAAGGTGGGCGCCACCACCCCGTCGTTGAAGTTCTCGGCGGCCGACTCGATGGCGGCGCGGGCAACGCCGTGCTCGTCCAACAGCCGGACGTCGCGGCCGACGATGTGGCTCACCGCTTGGCGGCCGGCGCTCAAACCTTCCGCCGCCAGCGCCGTTCGTACCACCCGGACGTGGTTGAAGAGGCTCCGCTGCGCCAACAGCCAGGCGATCAGCAGCACCTCCAACACCCACCCCAAAGCCGTGCTCCAGGTAAGTCCGGTGACGAGCAGGCCCACAGCCGCGGTCACGCTCACGATGACCACCACCATCAGCACGCCGCGCCAAGCGCGATCCCGCTCCGACCGGTACTCCCGGTTGAGCCGGCGGTCGAGCCAGCCGATGACGCTGCCGATCAGCACCACCGGGTGCCGCAAGCCGGGCAGGCGCCGCATGTCCCCGAACAGGGCGTCGAGGACCAGCGCCGCCAGCAGTAGGAGCAGCGGCTCGACCGGCGGTGTGCCGGGCAGGAGGGCTTGCAGCAGCATTGCGGCAGGAGTGTCGGCGGCCGGCGGCCCGCGGTCAACGCCTTCTGCCGACGCGGGCTTTCGACCAGCAGATGCCATCCGGAGGCCGTGACACCGGGTGCCGCCACCCCTATGATGCCTGGCTTCGTGCGCGGCCGGAGGCCATGACCAGCCCGCACGGGCGCGCCGGCCCCGATCGGGCTCAAAGCGCGGTTTTCGACGCTCGGAGGCAAGGACCAGGCACGCCATGACCCAGCCGCTTGCGGTGATGCTGTGTGGACACGGCAGCCGCTCCACCGCCGCCGTCGAGGAATTCCACCAGCTTTCCCGCCATCTGCGGGCGCGCCTGCCGGATCACGATATCGAGAGCGGCTTTCTTGAGTTCGCCCGTCCGGTGATTCGCGACGGCCTGGAAGCACTAAAGCGGCGGGGTGCCCGGCGCATCGTCTGCCTTCCCGGCATGCTGTTCGCCGCCGGTCATGTCAAGAACGACCTGCCGTCGGAGATCAACGAGTTCGCCGCCGCCAATCCCGGCATCGACGTCCGCTTCGGGCGGGAGTTGGCGGTGGACACCCGTCTGCTCAAGGCCGCAGCCGAGCGGATCGAGGCGGCGGAGCGCCGGGCCGCCCGGCCGGTGGCGCGCAAGGATACCCTGCTGATGGTGGTCGGGCGCGGCACCAACGATCCTGATGCCAACTCCAACGTCACCAAGGTGGCACGGATGCTGTGGGAAGGCATGGGCTTCGGCTGGACCGAGGTGAGCTACAGCGGCGTCGCCCATCCGCTGGTCCCCGACGGTATCCGGCACGCGCTCCGGCTCGGCTACCCGCGCCTGATCGTGTTCCCGTACTTCCTGTTCACCGGCGTCCTGGTGCAGCGGATCTATGACGCGGCCGACGCCGCCGCCGGCGCTCACCCCCAGGTGGAGGTGCTCAAGGCCGAATACCTGAACGACCATCCCCTGGTGATCGACACGTTGCTCACCCGCCTGGACGAGGCGCTCAACGGCGCCAACCTGATGAACTGCCAGCTCTGCAAATACCGCGAGCAGGTGATCGGCCACGAGGCGGCGCAGGGGGCCCCCCAGGTCGGCCATCACCACCACGTGCGGGGGATCGGCACCGACGCCGATCACGCGCATCCGCACTCACACGACCGCCACCACCATCACGACCATGACCATGGGCATGGCCATGGTCACCATGGGGCGGCGGACCACGACCCCCACCCGGCTGCGGCCGAGGGCGGGCGCTGAGCCGCCGGGCCGGCGCAACCGGGGGCGCGGGCACGGGGCCAGGACGCCATGACCACCGGCGGCTATGACTATGTGCGCGACCCGGCGGAGATCTACCGCCGGTCGTTCGCCACCATCCGCGCGGAGGCCGACCTGTCCGGCCTGCCGGCGGAGGCTGCGGCGGTGGCGCTGCGGGTGATCCATGCCGCCGGATCCACCGAGATCGTATCCGACATCGCCGTCTCCGCGGCTGCGGTCGCGGCCGGGCGGGCCGCCCTCGGGGCCGGTGCGCCGGTCCTGGTGGACACTGCGATGGTGGCGCACGGGGTGATCCGCGACCGCCTGCCGGCGGGCAACCGGGTCATCTGCCGCCTTCATGATGCCGGCATCGCCGATCGCGCCAAGGCCCTCGGCACCACCCGGTCGGCCGCCGCGGTGGACCTATGGCGGCCGGACCTGGCGGGTGCGGTGGTGGCCATCGGCAACGCGCCCACCGCGCTGTTCCGGCTGCTGGAGTTGCTGGACGAGGGCGCGTCGCGGCCGGCGGTGATCCTGGGCTTCCCGGTCGGCTTCGTCGGCGCCGCCGAGTCCAAGGAGGCGCTGATCCATCACCCCGCGGCAGTGCCGTTCATCGCCCTCCGCGGCCGCCGCGGCGGCAGCGCGCTGGCGGCGGCGGCGGTCAATGCGCTGGCCGGCGCCGCGCCATGACCACCGGGACGCCTTGGATCACCGTCGTCGGAATCGGCGATGACGGGCTGGACGGCCTGTCCCCCGCCACCCGGGCGCTGATCGATGGTGCCGACCTGCTGGTGGGCGGCGACCGCCACCAGGCGATGGTGCCGGTGACCCGGGCCGAGCGGCTGACCTGGGCTTGCGGCCTCACCCAGGCCATGGACGCGATCGAGTCGTGGCGGGGGCGCCGGGTGGTGGTGCTCGCCACCGGTGATCCGATGTGCTACGGCGCCGGCGCCAATCTGGCGCGCCGGTTCCGGCCGGAGGAGATGCGGATCCTCCCCTTCCCCGGCGCCTTCACCCTGGCGGCGGCGCGGATGGGGTGGTCGCTGCCCGACGTGGCGACGCTGACCGTGCACGGCCGGCCGCTGGAGATCCTGGCACTGCACTTGGCACCCGGTGCCCGGCTGCTGGTGCTCAGCCGCGACGGCAAGACCCCGGCCCAGGCGGCGGCGCTGCTCACCGATCGTGGTTACGGCCCCAGCACCCTCACCGTGCTGGAGCACCTGGGCGGCCCCAGGGAGCGCCGGATCGACGGCATCGCCGACACCTGGTCCGCACCCCGCGGAGCCGACCTCAACACCCTGGCGATCCGGTGCCGGCTGGCTCACGGCGCCCGGCCGCTGGCGCGGGTCCCCGGGCTGCCTGACGACGCCTTCGAGAACGACGGCCAGCTCACCAAGCAGGCGGTGCGGGCCGCCACCCTCGCCGCCCTGGCGCCACTGCCGGGACAGCTGATGTGGGACGTCGGCTCCGGCTCCGGCTCGATCGCCATCGAGTGGCTGCGGTCGCTGCCGGACTGGCGACTTGCCGCCCGCGGCGCCGCCCGCGCCATCGCCATCGAGCGCAGCCCCGAGCGCTGCCGGGCGATCGCCGGCAACGCCGCCCGGCTCGGCGTTCCCCAACTCCAGGTGGTGGAGGGCGAGGCGCCGGCAATTCTGGCCACCCTGGCCCCGGCACCGGACAGCGTGTTCGTCGGCGGCGGCGTCGCCACCCCCGGCCTGCTGGAGGCTTGCTGGCACGCGGTGGCCTCGGGCGGACGGCTGGTCGCCAACGCCGTCACCATCGAGGGGGCGGCCCGGCTGTTCGCTTTCGCCAACTGCCACGGCGGCGAACTCAGCCGGATCGCGGTGGCCCGGGCCGAGCCGGTGGGGCGGCTCACCGCCTTCCGGGCGCAGATGGAGGTGACCCAGCTCACCGTCCTCAAGCCGGGCGCCCCAACGACATGACCGCCACCATCTACGGGCTCGGCATCGGCCCCGGCGACCCCGACCTGATCACCCTCAAGGCCCGGGACATCCTGGCGCGGGTGCCGGTGATCGCCTATCCGGCGCCGGAGGGCGGCGACAGCTTGGTGCGGGCGATCGCGGCACCGCACGTGCCGGCCGGGCGCATCGAGATCGTCATCGCCACCCCGATGGTGGCGGAACGCTTCCCGGCCCAGGCGGTGTACGACCGCTACGCCGGCGAGATCGCCGCCCACGCCGAGGCCGGCCGCGCGGTGGCCATCCTGTGCGAGGGGGATCCGCTCTTCTACGGCTCGTTCATGTACCTGTTCGAGCGGCTGGCCGGGTCCGGCCGGGTGGAGGTGGTGCCGGGGGTGTCATCGCTGGCGGCAGTGGCGGCCGCGGCCGGGACCCCGATCGCCGGGCGCAACCAAGTGCTGAGCGTGATCCCGGCGCCGCTGCCGGACGAAGCGCTGGTCGCCCGCATCGCCGGGGCGGATGCCATCGCCATCATGAAGGTCGGCCGCCATCTGCCCCGGGTGCGGGGGCTGCTGCACCGGCTCGGCCTGGCCGAGGACGCCTGGTACGTGGAGCGGGCGACCATGGCGAGCCAGCGGGTCGCCCGTCTGACCGAGGTGGCGGAGGACGCCGCTCCCTACTTCTCGATGATCCTGGCTCGCCGCCATGCCGACGATGCCGGGCGGTGGGTGAGACCGGCGGTGGCCGCCGGGCTGCCGGCGGCGGCGGCGATCGTGGCGCTCAGCCCTGGCGGCGCCGATACCGCCCGCCGCATCCGGGCAATCCTGCCGGCCAGCACCGTACACGGGCTCGACCCGCGGGTGGACGGTGCCGATGTGGCCTTCACCGATGCGATGGACCACCTCCGGGTGCTGTTCCGGACGGGAACGCCGCTGGTGGGGGTGTGCGCCGCGGGCATCCTGATCCGGGCACTGGCGCCGCTGCTGGGCGACAAGCGGCGGGAGCCGCCGGTGGTGGCGGTGGCGGAGGACCTCAGTGTGGCGGTGCCGCTGCTGGGCGGGCACCACGGCGGCAACGCCATCGCCCGGGCGATCGCCGACGCCTTCGGCGCCACCCCGGCCGTGACCACCGGCGGCGACGTGCGCCTGGGACTGGCGCTGGACGATCCGCCCCCCGGCTGGACTGTGGCCAATCCGGAAGCCGCCAAGGCGGTGAGCGCTGCCCTCCTCGCCAGCCGCCCGGTGGGCCTCCGGGTGGAGGCCGGCGATCCCGGCTGGCTCCGCGCCTCCGGCGCCGGGTGGGATGAGGCCGGCCGACCGGAGGTCCTGGTCACCGACCGGGCGGTGCCGACGCCGCAGGGCCTGGTGCTGCACCCGCCGGTGCTGGCCGTGGGGGTCGGCTGCGAGCGCGGCTGTGACCCCGCCGAGCTGGAGGCGCTGGTGGTTCAGACATTGGAACGCCATGGCCTGGCGCCGGGCGCGGTCGCCTGCGTCGCCAGCATCGATCTCAAGGCCGATGAGGCGGCGGTGCACGCGGTCGCCGGCTCGCTCGGGGCGCCGCCGGCCCGCTTCTTCACCGCCGATGCCCTCGAAGCCGAGGCGCCGCGGCTTTGGAACCCGTCCGAGGTGGTGTTCCGGGAGGTCGGCTGCCACGGCGTGGCCGAGGGCGCAGCCCTGGCCGCCGCCGGCGCCGACGGCGCCCTGGTGGTGGGCAAGAGCCGCTCGCGGCGCGCCACCTGCGCCGTTGCCCGTGCCGCCGCTGCCATCGACCCGGGCCGGACGGGGCAGGCCCGCGGGTCCCTCGCGGTGGTCGGCATCGGCCCCGGCGGTCCCGCCTGGCGGTCGCCGGAAGCGAGCCGGGCGCTGGCGGAGGCCACCGACATCGTCGGCTACCGGCTCTACCTGGACCTGATCGCCGATGCCATTGCCGGCAAGCGCCGCCACGACTTCGCCATGACCCAGGAGGAGCCGCGCACCCGCGCCGCCCTTGATCTCGCCGCCGAGGGCCGCGCCGTCGCCCTGGTCAGCTCCGGCGATGCCGGCATCTATGGCTTGGCGGCGTTGGTATTCGAGCTGCTGGACCGGGAGGACCGGCCGGCCTGGAACCGCCTCGCCATCCGGGTGGTGCCCGGCATCTCGGCGCTCCAGCTCGCCGCCGCCCGGGTGGGCGCCCCCACCGGGCATGACTTCGCCGCCATCTCCCTGTCCGACCTGCTCACCCCATGGGCCGACATCGAGCGCCGGCTGGAAGCGGTGGCCGCCGGGGATTTCGTCGTCGCCCTCTACAACCCGGTGTCGCGGCGGCGGCGGACCCAGCTTGTGGCGGCCCGGGACATCCTGCTCCGCCACCGCCCGGCGGAGACGCCGGTGGCGCTGGTCCGCAATGCCGGGCGTGACGGCGAGGCGGTGACGGTGGTCCCGCTCTCCCGGCTGGAGCCGGACCTGGCCGACATGCTGACGGTGGTGCTGATCGGCAACAGCCACACCCGCCGCATCCGCCGGGGGCAGGCGGAGTGGGTGTATACCCCGCGCGGCTATGCCGGCAAGGCCGGCCGCGGGCACCGTTGAGGGCCGATCGCCGGCAGCGGCCGACAGGGTGGCAGACGGGGCGGGCGTTGGGTTCTGGTTGTGCGGCATCGGGCGGACACCGCGTGGCTGCGAGGACGGCGTCGCGGTTTATCGGATGCGAGCGGGGCCAAGCCCCGCACTGTGGCGGGGCGCATTTGGCTTCAGGTGCGGGTTACGGCTCGTTAAGATTTGTATTCCTGAAAGGCTACCGTCAGCGCTCCGCCGACAACGAAAGCCGCGAACACAGCCGTTCGGACAGTGATTATCCCGCCCGTCGCCGTAACAAAGGGGCGCGGTTGGCCATAGACCATCTTGATCGTCAAGACATCGGCTCGCACGGGATTGTTCCCGGAGTGAACATACAGCGCGGTACTTCGCGGTGCATGCGGATTTTTATGGAATGTCGGAGCGGGCGCAACCGTTGTCGGCATATATTGATATAAAGTCCCCTGGGTTCCCGGGTTCAAGCCCGTCTTATTTTTTGTATACGTAGAAATCTGTTTAAATATCTGTGATTCGGCTCTTTTCTTAAATAGCTCGAAAGGGATGATGCCGCCGTAAAGGTCGGCCTCTGGATCGAGGTTTTCGAAATCCTTGATGTCGAACGGCCACCAGTTGGTGGGATCGTTGATCATTACGTCGATGATCTTGCGCTGGCCAGGCAGCGGCGCCTCCCCGGACTCCCCTGTCAGCTGGTTGGCCGCCTTGGCGATCATGGTGTTGACGCTGGCGTTCTCCGGGCTGACGGTGTGCTTGTGCTGGATCGCCTTGGCAAAGACCTCGGTGGTGCCGACCGTCACGTCGGCATGCTGGAACCCGATCGCCCGTCCCTTGAACAGGTTCTTGTGCCCGCTGTCCAACTCCCGGCCGTAGCCCATGATCACGCCGTGGATCTTTCGCCCCCACTCGCGATGCTTGTCCCGGAGCAGCTGGGCATTGACCAGCCTCACCCAACCCGAAGATGCCTTGAAGGTCGGATCCGTCGGGTTCGCCCTGATGACAACCTGAAGTTCAGCCTCCAGCTTCTTGATCTCGTTGTCGAGTTCAATGGCGGCCTGCTTCATCCGCTGGAGGGCAAACAGGGCGTCGTCGTAATACTGCACCATCGCCGTGCCTTCAGAGCGGGCTGTTGACCATCACAAGCGAGCCTGAGACCGACTTGCACGCGACGCCTGTACGATCCGGCGACGGGATGCCGATTGGAAACCTGGGGACCGGACATGCACAACTAAGCATCGCACCGACCGAACGGTGAGGGGCGGATTAACCTTGGCCTCAGAGCCGCCCGACGGGCTGGTGGAGCCGAGGGGGATCGAACCCCTGACCTTCGCATTGCGAACGCGACGCTCTCCCATCTGAGCTACGGCCCCGTTCCGGCAACGGCAACGGCAATGGGCGGGCGACCGCCAGTGCCCGGCACGGTGGCCGGATAATGGGCGCGCCCACCCGCCGTTGTCAAGCCGGCCCCGCCCACCGTCGGGGCTTGGGCTGGTGGCGCCTGCAGCGCCGGGGCAGACTGATCGGCTCGATGCCGATGGCCGTCACAGGATCAGGAAGATGGCGTAGCAGAACACGGTGAACAGGGCGACCGCCCCGGCCGCGCGCTTCGGTCCGATCTGCTGCGTCTCGCGCAGCGCCAGGAACAGGCCGCCAAGGAACAGCACCAGCGACAGCAGCGCCAGCGGCAGGTAGGTTTCTTCCATGGGGAACGCCGGCAACGGCGCAGTCGCGGTGGCCGCGGCCGCACTCAGGGCCAGCATTGGCAGGGCGGGAATGCCGAGCGGCAGCAGGTAGGCGGTGGCCTTGTAGACCCAGCCCATCAGCCCCGGTCCGCCCACCCCCTTGGCCATCAGCCAGGCGATGATGGCGATGCCGGCATGGACCATGACGGCGATGAGGATCCCGGACACCAGGTTGCCGCCATAGAGGATGCTGCCCGGGATGTGGTCCACCGGCACCCCGCGAAGCTCACCGCCGATCGCCCGCTGAAAGGCGGCAACCAGCAATCCGTAGAAGACGCCGGTGAGGAACAGGAAGCCGCTGACGTACCAGGTGGCCGACGGGCTCTCGATGGCGTGGCGGTAGGGCCAAGCCCGCAGCAGGAACAGATCGATGAGCAATCGCAGAAGCATGGCGGCAAAGCTGGACGCGGGAGGGGTAACCCTCCCGCGCCCTTGACCCAAGGTGTTGCCGGGGCCGCTACTCGGTGGCCGCCAGCTGAGTTGCCGCCGGGGCCGAGGCCATCGGCGGCTGGAACGGCTGATTCGGCACCATCGACCATACCATGATGGCGAAGGCGATGGCCGCCACGGACAGCGGGAATACCTTGCCGCTGTACCGCTTTGGATCGTAGTTCTGCCAGCCGTGGATGCGGTCGACCTCCCGCAGGATCTTTTCATTCTTCTCCCCGCCGGTGATCAGGCTGACCACGACGGTGACGAACCAAGCGGCCGAGGCGCTGAACAGCCCGGTCACCAGGTGCCCCACCGGCCCGGCATCGATGAACTGGATGCCGAGAAGGGAGCCGCGAGTCCACCACAGGGCGATCGACAGGAACGCGCCCACCACCATGCCGGCGATGGCGCCATACTTGTTGGTGCCCTTCCACCAGATCCCGAGAATCAGCACCGGCGTGAAGGTGGAGGACGCCACCACGAACGCCCAGATCACGCTGGTGAGCAGGAACGCCGGCGGGTCGAGGGCCAGCAGGATGGTGACGAGGCCGCCGACGGCGGTGAAGAAGAACCCCGCCCGCACCCGGCTGCGGTCCGCCGCCTTGGGGAAGATGGTCGAGTAGATGTCACTGCCGATGCCGGTGCCGATGGTCATCAGCAGGCCGCCGATGGTGGACATGCCCGCCGCCAACGCGCCGGCCACCGGCAACGCGGCGATCCAGTCCGGCGTGAAAGCTTGGCTCATCACCACCAGCAGCAGGTCCGCCTCGGCCGGCTGCACCTGCAGCCCCATCTCGCCTTCGATCACGTTCACCGAATAAAGCTTCGCGGCGAAGCCGACGGCGAAGGTGGTGAAGAAGATCAGGCCGATTACGAGGGAGCCCCACAGCGTCGCCATCTTGGCGTCCCGCACAGTCGGCGCGGTGAAGAACCGCATGGCGATGTGTGGCAGGCCCATGGTGCCGAAGGCGATGGACAGCACGATCCCCACGTAGAACTTGAAGCTCATGGGAACGGTGCCGTTCACGGTTAGGAACGGATTGAAGTAGGACGGCAAAGCCGCTTCCATCTCCGGCACCAGGGCGCCGTAGCCGAACGGCGGGAATACGGCGGCCCAACCGGCATCCAGCCGCCACAGGATGATCGCCACCGGCAGGAGCAGCGCGATCGTCATGATGATGGTCTGCAGGGTCTGGTTGTACGACAGGCCGTACATCCCGCCGATCGTCACATAGGCGGTCACGATCAGCCCGCCCATGATCAGGCCGGTGGTATAGTCCAGGTGGAACATCACCTGGAAGACGTTGCCAACCCCCTTCATCTGCCCGATCAGGTAGAGAAGGGCGAGCAGGATCATGCAGATCACGGCGATGATCTTGGCGGTGTGGCCGAAGCGTTCGCCGATGAACTGCATGCTGGTGAACTTGCCCCAGCGGCGAAGGCTCGGCGCGATGGCGATGGCGATCATGACGAAACCGCCGAGGAAGCTCAGCGTGATCGCCACCAGGTAGAACTGCATCTGCCAGATCAGCGCGGTGAAGCCGAGGAAGGTCGCCAGGCTCATGTAGTTGGAGCTCATGGCGAGGCCGTTGTTGAGCGCGCCGACGTTGCGCCCGGCGGCGAAATAGTCGTCGCTGGTGCTGACCCGGCGCTTCATCAGCCAGCCGACGTAGAGGAACAGCACCACCATGGCGATGGTGTAGATGATGCCGAACATCGACAGCGCCGGCGTCGGCTCGAACCGGTAGAACTCCTGCTCCTGAGCGAATGCGCCCGCCGGGACCAGGAACGCCGCGAGGGCGATCAGCCAGCGGGTCATTCGGCCCCTCCCTTCGCCGGCGCCGTGCCATGACGCTGCATGTCTTCGAGCTCGGCGGCACGGGTGCTCAGGTCGGTGATCTCCCGGTCGATCTTCTCGCTGATCTGAATGTAGATCCAGAAGGCCGGCATCAGCACCAGCCACCCGACCACCAGGGTCAGGAGATAATGCGCCGGAAACCCGAACACGTAGATGTTCATCAGCCCGGGAAACAGGAAATAGATCGGAAAGATATGGGTCAGTGCCACCACGACGATGAAGGCACCGAGCGTGGTATAACACTCCTTCTTGTAGACTTTTTCCATTCCTTACTCTCCCCTCGAACCGATCGATGCCGATGCGGTCAGCCCGCGAACCCTGGCGAGTCCCACAACCAGCGTCGCGAGCCGGTCGACACGATGGTAAAGTAAAACGCTCCCTGGTGGCTCAGGCACAGCCACAGTACAGCCATCAAGGTCTTTATGGTTGATTCGCCCTGCCTTGGGCCATGCCGCCCTTCGTCCTGAGGGCTCAGGCGTCTCTCGGCACGAAAGCCGACGACCGGCACAAGTACAAGGGCAGCGTAGATACTCTATGGATGGGTAAGCGACACCGATGTCATGGACGTTAATCCTTTGCGACGTGTTGTCCGTTGGGGCTTTCCGCCGACGCTGGAGGGGTCCCTTCAGCCGCATCGACCCGCGTATCTCCTAGCGGTGTGCGTTTACGAATGCCAGAGAAAATTACCTTAGAGAAAAACAATGTACGCACGTCCTTCGCACGTTTCTTTCGCGTGGGCCGGCAGCAACAGGGACGGGGCCATTAGCGCCCCGTCCCGCCATGCGTTTGCTCGACGAAGAACCTCGACGCAACCTACTCGGCGGCGGCGGCGGCCCGGTTCTCGATCAGGTCGTGGACCACCGTGGGATCGGCCAAGGTGGAAGTATCGCCCAGGCTGGAGATGTCGTTCTCGGCAATCTTGCGGAGGATGCGCCGCATGATCTTGCCGGACCGGGTCTTGGGCAGGCCCGGCGCCCACTGGATCACGTCCGGCGAGGCGATCGGTCCGATCTCCTGCCGCACCCACTTGACCAGCTCCTTGCGGAGATCCTCGGTCGGGGTCTCGTCCGCGTTCAGGGTGACGTAAGCGTAGATGCCCTGTCCCTTGATCTCATGGGGGAAGCCGACCACCGCAGCCTCCGCCACCTTGGGATGGGCGACCAGGGCGCTCTCCACCTCGGCCGTGCCCATGCGGTGGCCGGAGACGTTGATCACGTCGTCCACCCGGCCGGTGATCCAGTAGTACCCGTCGGCATCCCGTCGGCAGCCGTCGCCGGTGAAGTACTTGCCGGGATAGGTGGAGAAATAGGTCTGGATGAAGCGGTCATGGTCCCGAAACACCGTCCGCATCATGCCCGGCCAGGCGTCCAGCAGGCAGAGATTGCCGGAGGTCTCCCCCTCCAGGGGCTTGCCGTCGGCATCCACGATCTCCGGCACCACGCCGAAGAACGGGCGGGTGGCCGATCCCGGCTTGAGCTCGGTGGCGCCCGGCAGGGGGGTGATGAGAATGCCGCCGGTCTCGGTCTGCCACCAGGTGTCGACAATCGGGCAGCGCCCTTCGCCGACCACGTTGTAGTACCAGTTCCACGCCTCCGGATTGATCGGCTCGCCCACGGTGCCGAGGATGCGGAGGGACTTGCGGCTGGTCTTCCTGACCCACTCCTCCCCTTCCCGCATCAGGGCGCGGATCGCGGTCGGCGCGGTGTAGATGATGTTGACGTTGTGCTTGTCGCAGACCTGCCAGAACCGAGACGGATCCGGATAGTTGGGGACGCCCTCGAACATCACCGAAATGGCGCCGTTGGCGAGCGGACCGTAAACGATGTAGGAATGGCCGGTGACCCAGCCGATGTCAGCGGTGCACCAGTAGATCTGTCCGTCCTTGTAGTCGAACACATACTGGTGGGTCATGGAGGCGTAAACCATATACCCGCCGGTGGTGTGCAGCACCCCCTTGGGCTTGCCGGTGGACCCCGACGTGTAGAGGATGAACAGGGGGTCCTCCGCACTCATTTCTTCGGGCGGGCAATCCGCAGACGCCTCGGCCATCTTCTCGTGGTACCAGACGTCGCGCCCCTCGACCCAGCCGATGGAGCCGCCGGTGCGGCGCACCACGACGCAATGGCCGACGGTGGGGCATTCCTCCAGGGCCTTGTCGGTATTGGCCTTGAGCGGGATCGGCCGACCGCCGCGCAGGCCCTCGTCGGACGTGATCACCAGCGTCGAATCACAATCCTGGATGCGGCCGCCCAGGGCATCGGGCGAGAAGCCGCCGAACACCACCGAGTGGACCGCGCCAATCCGGGCGCAGGCCAGCAGCGCGATCGGCAACTCCAGGATCATCGGCAGGTAGATGGTGACGCGATCACCCTTCTTGACGCCGAGTTCCTTCAGCACGTTGGCGAACTTGCACACCTGCTCGTGCAGTTGCCGGTAGGTCAGGCTTTGTGACTGGCCGGGGTCATCCCCCTCCCACAGCAACGCGATCTGGTCACCGCGGCTGGCCAAGTGGCGGTCCACACAGTTGACGGAAGCGTTGAGAGTGCCGTCGTGGTACCAGCGGATGTGAAGGTCCGACGCCTGGAAGCTGACGTCCTTGACCTTGGTGTAGGGCTTGATCCAGTCGATGCGCTTGCCGTGTTCGCCCCAGAAGCCCTCGGGATCGTCCACCGACCGCTTGTACATTGCGAGATAGGTGTCGTTGTCGATCCAGGCTTCCTTGGCGATCGCCTCGGGCACCGGAAAAATCGGGTCGCCTGCCATGATGGTGTCGTCCTCCCCTTCGAAAGCTGCGCGGTTTTCATTATTATTATTTTGGGCGCCGTCTTCGGCGCGAACGTCTCAGCCGTCGCGATCGCGACGTGGACGGGATTATCGCGAAATCCATTCGCGAGACAAGGGGGACAGCGTCGCAACCTGGGCTGCCCCTTTGATGGACGGGTGTGGCAGGTCGCGAATTTCGGCCGGGGCAGGCCGGCCCGCCCCACCTCAGCCGGCAGTCAGGGCGTCGGGGGACGCATCAAGGCCGCCATTGTCACCTTACCCCGCAGCAATAGACGCACAATTCAGGATGGCGTCTAGCTGGGAACGTCGACCCGCCGGATGGGCTTGTCCAGGCTGGCAAGCCATCCGGCGGGCCAGAATTGCGCCCCGCTCAACGTATCGAGATACTGGAACCGTTAGTTGTAACCCTCGTACTCGGGCAAGTCCGTGATCTGTTCTTCCGTCATGTCGACCATCACCCGCCGCTGGTCTTCGGGCAACTCCGCCGTCAAATCGGGCAATCTGACGGAGTCGAAGGGAACAGCCACGTCTTGCCCCGCGATACCGAATATGCCGCCGTGGCGAACGATCACGGCCACCACCTGTCCGTCATCGTCGATCAACACGTTGCTGAGCTCGCCCACATGCCGGCCCGCTTGGTCGGTCACGTCAATGCCGATCAGTTCGAGCTGACCCACCTCCGGCGACTGAAGGCCCGGCGCAACCTCGGCGACCTGCAATGCCTCGCCGGCCGCCTGTTGGGCTAGCGCGGGACCTTGTCCGGCGACGAGGGCGGTTCCCGCGATCAACGCTACCGCGGTCAAAGTCGGTGCAAAAAAACGATTCATCATCGTCCTCCATCAAAGTGCGGCGCTCAGCCGTAACGCGTCAGATTCGGCTGATGTCGCCTTGTCGGGCCCTGGCAGGCGTCTCCGGACTTGACTGCGCTTCCGCTTTCGTTCGCCCGGGCCCCGGTAGAAACGTACCGAGAGCGGAAGGCTGCCGGGATCGAGTCGTGAACGTAGATCGCGATCGGCGGCCACGCTCATGAGTTGCACTTTAGTCATATCAACGTGCGCCAAGCGTTCCATCACCGGCACCTCTGGGCCGGTCTCCGGAAGGTCAAAGGCGCAATGAAGCGCGACCTCCTCCTCGCATTTTTGCGTTTTCATCCACGCACGAGTCTGAACCAACGCCGCACGCTTTCGTTCCCTGGAAATGGACGAACGTGCCGCCAGGCCG